>CANTEO010000048.1 GCA_947652855.1 uncultured Roseburia sp.
TTTGATTCCAAATCTTTCCGCCATATTTATCACGGTTTCTGCCTCTTCAACTGCATCACAAGGCTTCGTCTTGAAATCAATGATTACACGAAGGTGGATGAGAAAAAAATTAAGTCAGCAGGCGTTTCTGGCGTTATGAGGCCAAGCAAGAATGCCGTTCAGGTTATTGTTGGCACAAAAGTTCAGTTCGTGGCTGATGAAATGAAAAAGATGTTAAAATAATGAAAAAGATTTTTGTGGCTTTATCCTAAGGTAAAGCAATTCCCTAGCAAAATAACGGAGGCTCATATGAGCCTCCGTTATTTTATGCATGATTTTCACAGGAATTGAAGCAATGCTGCGCTAGTATTGACATAAAATTGACAGAAGGAGTATAATAATAGTGCTATATTAGCATATGCTATGGCAAGAGAATTCAGAAGCATTGAAATGGAGATTGGGCATGAAAAAGAAGCGGCGCAAAAAAAGATTGGATACAGGAATTTCACTGTTTTTTTCCATTTTATTGATATTTTGCATATTAGGGGCGGTCGTTTTTTCTGTGGCGAAAAAAACGTCTTCTGAAATGTCTGCATCGGCAATTCAAAATCTAAGTGAAAGCCTGGATTTGATGAAGGGGACGCTAGAGGCCATTCTTCGAAATGAGGCGGAATTCCAAAAGCTGATGGCGCAGGAGCTGGCCTTGACAGAAGATCCGGAGAAATTCATTCAATCCTGTCAGAAGAATAAGGCTATGTCAAAAGTTTCTCTGCTTCCGTCAGGAAAGACAGAAGGGATTTCCAGTACAGGGGAGCCTTTTTTAGAAGAGGAGCTGGATTTTTCAGCAGGCGGAACTGTAGACGGACTGCCAATCTCCGAATCCTATGTCAATTATATGGGAACATGGGCATATACGATGAAATGCCCTGTTGTAAGTGACGGGAAGGAAATCGCGTCGCTTTATGTGGAATATATATACGATTCGTTTGAGGAATCCCTTCCGAATGGATTTTACGACGGAAAAGCCATGCTCTATATTATGGATGCACAGAGCGAGCGCATGGTCTTAAAGCCAAAAGGGATGGGAGAGCGCAATGCGGGCCATCTGAATCTGGAAGATTTCTACCGTGCGAACAATATAAGAGAGGAAGACCTTTTAGCCGAAGTCTCGGATTGCGTAAAAAATGGAAAGCACATCTTATTCTACCACGACATACAAAAAAAAGAATCCTTAAATTATATGTGGTCGGTAAATGGAGGGACCGTTTATTTAATCGGATATGTGCCGGTTGAAGCCATTCAGCAGGAAGGCAGGTCGGTGAATCAGAATATCTTCATTGTTGTCATGGTGATGCTGATTGCATTTTTTCTATGCTGCATCTTATATTATTTTAACCAAAAGCAGCAAAACAAGGTTCGCAAGGAGAGGGAGGAAGAGCGGGAAATACATAACCAAAGACTGTCAGAAGCCCTTCAGGCAGCTCAGATCGCAAGCCAGTCAAAGACAACGTTTCTTTCCAATATGTCCCATGACATCCGCACGCCAATGAATGCGGTTTTGGGATTTACGACCCTGCTTGCGAGAGACGCAGAAAATCCTTCCAAGGTGAGGGAATACACAAAAAAGATTACGGCGTCCGGCCAGCATTTGCTAAGCTTAATCAATGATATTTTGGACGTCTCAAAAATTGAGAGCGGAAAAGTCGTGCTTTCCGTAGAAGAATTTACATTAAACGACATGGTTTCTTCTGTAGACGCCATAATCCGGCCAATGGCGAAAGCGAAAAAACAGGCTTTTACGATAGAAATAAAAGGAGTACAGCATGAATATCTGCTTGGGGATGAGATGCGGATCAATCAGATTTTAATCAATCTTCTTTCCAATGCAGTCAAATATACGCCGGAATGCGGAAGCATCTGGTTCCGTATCATCGGGGAAGGCCAACATTCCAATCAATGTGAGCGCGTCCAAATTGAGGTGGAGGACAATGGCTATGGAATGACAAAAGAATACTTAAAGACCATCTTTGAGGCATTTACCAGGGCAGAGAACAGCACGACGAACAAAATTCAGGGAACGGGCCTTGGAATGGCGATTACCAAAAACATTGTAGAGCTGATGGGAGGAACCATTGAGGTTTTCAGCGAATTGAATCAAGGCAGCCTGTTTCGCGTGGCATTGGAATTTCCCATATCGGAAAGCCAGTCCGCCCGCAAATTTTGGGCAGATCAGGGAATTGCCAGTATTTTGTCTGTAATTGACGATGAGGAGACGACTCATACCGTTCAGGACAGAATGAAAACGGTGGGAGTGCAGGCCGATGTGGCGCATGAAATGAGCATGGCCCTGCAAATGTTGAAACGCTCTTTTGACGCATCAAACGGCTATCAGGCTATTCTGGTAAGCCAAAACCTGCTAAAGAAAGATCAGGCGAGGCTTGAGGAGATTCTTCAAAACAGGCCGGATTTAGTTCCTGTCGTGATCCTGGCAGAGCCTGACTTGGATGATGCGGACACCGCGGCGCAGACAGCGTTTACAGGCATTCTTCACGAACCGTTTTTTGTCTCCGCATTTCAAGAAAAGCTATTGGAGATACAGGCGGAACAGAACGGAAAGCCAAATGGCACGCAAGAGGGCGGGAATTTAGACGGCCTGCGCTTTCTTGCTGCGGAGGACAATGACATCAATGCAGAAATCCTTTCTGAAGTCCTCTCAATAGAAGGAGCTTCATGCGAGCTTGCAGAAAACGGAAAGTTAGCGCTGGAACGCTTTGAAAATGCAAAAGAAGGGGAATTTGACGCTATTTTAATGGATGTTCAAATGCCAGTCATGAACGGCTACGAGGCGACGCGGGCGATTCGGGCCTTAGAGCGCAAAGATGCAAAGACAATACCGATTATCGCCATGACGGCAAATGCATTTTCGGAAGATCAAAAAGAGGCGTTAGATGCCGGAATGAATGTACATGTGGCAAAGCCAATAGACATTGACCTATTGAAGAAAGCAATTATGGAGTGCATACAAAGAAGGGAATAGGGAATGAAAAAAAGTAAATTTAAAAAGCTTTTCACATATGTGACGGCCTGTTTTGCAGGCTTGGCCGCGATATCGCTGGCAGCCTGCGCCGAAAGGGCAGATTCTAACTCTAACAATCTGATCGCAACGGAGGAGAAGAGGGCAGATGTCGTGAATTTATTTGGCCCGATGGAAAAGACAGACCCGAACGCACATAACATTGCGAGGACGGCGTTTGACCTGACTGTCGCAATGGCTGAGGAGAAGCTGGATTTAGAGGTGATCTATCGGACGTATACCGCAGAAAATTATCAGGAAAAGACGTATGACGACGTTTCGCTTGACCGGGTGCGCAACAATATGGATGACCTGTATCTGTTAAACCCTGATGCCATTCAATTATTGGGATCGGAAGGAAAACTGATGGACTTATCGGGGCTTGAGCATACAAAGAATTTACGGGAGGTCGTAAAAACAGCCAATACAGTTGACGGAAAGCTGGTTGCGATTCCACAGGAGATCGTGGCGTATGGCCTGTTCCTGAATAAAGATCTATTTGACAAGTATGGGCTTAAGCTGCCGGAGACGCCAGAGGATTTCCTGGAGTGCTGCGAGACGTTTCAGGAAAACGGCATTGAGACGCCGGTAGGGGCGAACCGTTGGTGGCTGGAAGGATTTGTCTTCGCTCAGGCATATGCAGATTTATATAACGGAGGGGATACGGAAGCTGAAATAGAAGCTCTAAATCAAGGAAAACGAAAATACAGCGACTATATGCGCCCAGGCTTTGCATTTCTAAAGGAAATGATTGACAAAGGTTATATAGATGCTGAAAAAGCATATACGTATGAGGCGATTGACGGAGAGGGGCCGGATTTTCTGGCTCAGAAGACGCCGATTGTCATGGCATATTGGGGAGCGGCAAATGCAGAAACCGCTTACGGAGCTCCTGATTTTGAGCTTAAGGTGATTGGCTTTCCAAGTAAGCTTGGGCATATGCCAGTGGTGTCTATGACCGGATACGCGGTTGGAGCGGACGCTGAGCATTCCAAAAACGCTCTGGATACGCTCGATATTATCCTCTCGGATGAAGCCCTCCAGATTTACACGAAAACGAATAATGTCATTTCTTCGTCTAAAAATGTGGATGTGGACTGCATCCCTGCATTAAAGCCATTGAATGACAAAATGAAAGAGAATCACTATGTCCTGGGGTCGAATGCCGGAATGAACGTGGAGCAGTGGGGAAACACCTGCCTGATCGTTCGAAAACTATTGAATGGCGCCTCAGTCGATGAATGCATGGCTGAATTCGATCAATTACAAGAAAAAGCCTTAAAAAACAACAAATAAGAAGAGTGTCTATAAAATGCTAAGATTTTTATACGTTATACTAAAAAATTTGTTCCGCGCGCCGTACATCATTCCTAAAATGCGCCGAGAGTCGGAACACCCGGAACGTTATTCTGAGGAAGAGCGATACATCCTTGTGAAGCACGTCATACGTCTCATGAAGCTATCCGGGAAGATTCATACAAAAGCGTTTGGAACGGAAAACCTTCCAAAAGAAGGCGGCTACATCATGTACCCCAACCACCAGGGAAAATATGACGCGCTTGGCATTATCCATACGCATAAGAAGCCATGTTCCGTCGTCATGGATAAAGCAAGGTCAAATGGAATATTAGTGAAGGAATTTGTGGATTTGCTTGAAGGCAAGCGGTTGGAGAAGGACAATGTGCGGCAGGCCATCCAGATTATCAATGAGGTGGCGGAGGACGTGCGGGCAGGCAAGCGGTATATCCTGTTCCCGGAAGGGGGATACGAGTTTAACAACCGCAACAAAGTTGCGGCATTTAAAGCCGGCAGCTTTAAGTCGGCGCTCAAAGCGAAGGCGCCGATTGTGCCGGTGGCCCTGATTGACTCCTATAAAGTGTTCAATAGCTTTGACTTTGGGAAAATTACAACGCAGGTACACTATTTATGTCCTATTTTTTACGAAGAGTACAAAGATATGAAGACCAACCAGATCGCGCTCTTAGTGCAAAGCCGCATCCAGCAAGTGATTGACGCATTTGCATAATCTTTTTGCGGATTAGGGCGCGGCCCTTATCGCCTAATAGGCGTATCAGCTTTCCCTTAGGCGAACCATCTTTGCGGCCTGCCTGCGCCTTTCGTCTGCCTGAGCCGCATAGTGCTTCCGGGTCGTATTGACGTCTTTATGGCCCAATACGTCGGCTACCAGATAAATATCGCCCGATTCCTGATATAAAGCCGTTCCATATGTGCTGCGCAGCTTATGAGGCGTAATATTTTTTAATGTCGTCACCAGCTTCGAATATTTCTTAACCAGATTTTCTACAGAGCGGACGCTCATTCGTTTCTTTTGCATGGAAAGGAACAGGGCGTTCGCGCTGCCTTCTGCAGGAATTGTTTTTTTCCGCTCTTCCATATACGCTTTTAAGGCAGACTCCACCTCATCCCCAAAATACACAATGGATTCGTATCCGCCTTTCCGATAGATTTTAATGCCATTGTTCTTAAAATCCACGTCAGTAAGGTCTAAGCCAACGCATTCCGAGACGCGGATTCCTGTCCCAAGAAGCAGCGTCAGAAGGGCAAGGTCACGCTTTTTCGTCTGCGCATGATAAGCTTTTTGGCGTTCGGTTAATTTCTCGCCGGACTCCACCTCATCCAGTAACGAGGCCACCTCATCCACATCCAGGCGCACGATGTTCTTTTCATGCAGCTTTGGCATTTTAATCAGCTCTGCCGGGTTCGTTTGAATCCGTTCTGTCCGGAAGAAGAAATGATAAAAGCTGCGCAGGCAGGCAAGCTTTCTGGAAATGCCCCGCTCGCTGTTCATATGCTCCATGTCGTCCTTAATGTAATACTTTAACCAGTTTAAGTATTCCTCTAAATCCTGCGCCTTAATCTGATCTAAAACCTCAATTGGAAAATCAGGGATCTTCATTTTATTGCAAACGGGGTTATTCTCGTGCATATATTGAAAAAAAACGCCTAAGTCGTATGCGTAGGCAATGCGCGTCCTGGAAGAGGTCGTCGGCTCAATCCCGATAAAATAACTCCGGCAAAAACGGGGGAGCAAGGAAAGCAGCTCCCGAAGCTTTAATTCATTATCAATATCTATTTTTTCATGATATGCTTTTTCTCTCATTCTCAAATTCCTTCTTTCTGATGCGAAGCGGCTGTCCATCCCTTAATGTTTCCATTTGAGATTGCCGTAAACATTCGGTTCATTACGCCAGGGCTCTCAAGATTCAGCTGACGTAAAAGCTGCTTAACATATTCACGCTTCGTCACGCCGTCCACGGGGCATGGGTTCTTTTCCGTCGGGAGCTGATAGCGGTTCTGAAAGCAAATCACGTCAGCCTCCGCCAGATACATCATAGGGCGGATGACCGTCAATTCCATCCGATCTAAGTATGTGACAGGGGCAAAGGAATAAAATCTGCCTTCATAGATCAAAGAGAGCAGCATCGTCTCCACAATATCATCTTTATGATGGGCATAGGCCACCTTATTGCAGCCAAGCTCCTTCGCCTTTTGGTTCAGCGCGCCTTTCCGCATTTTAGCGCATAACGAGCAGGGAGACGCTTCTTTGCGGTCCTCAAAGATAATCTTCGCAATGTCAGTCTTTACGACATGGAACGGAACATGAAGGATCTCACATAAAGCCTGAATCCCCTCCAGGCGAAAGCTGTCATAGCCCAAATGAACATGAATGGCGCATAATTCAAACGGGTTAGGATAAAACCTTTGCAGATGCTTTAAGGCATATAGCATAGCAAGGCTGTCCTTCCCGCCAGAAATGCCAATGGCAATCGTATCGCCTGGCAAAATCATGCCATAGTCGTCAACCGCTTTCCTTGTATAGCTCAACATCTGCTGTAACTTCATTCGAATCCTCCTTATGACTGTCTTATCTGAGCAAATAGCCTTTGTGCATCTAATTTCCATTATATCCTATCTTTCCAAAAAAATCTATGTTATAATAAAACGGTTCTGTGCCATTTGGATTTTATAAAAGAATATATCTTGAACGTATATTTAATGAAAATGAAAGATTGATAAGATAGGAGAGAAGAGGAATGCGTTTTTTCATACAGCGGGTCAATGAAGCAAAGGTTACAATTGACGGAAATGTGACAGGTGAAATAAAAAAAGGATTTTTGGTGTTGATTGGCATGTCCGACACCGACACGAAAGAAATTGCTGACAAGCTAATCAAAAAATTGCTGAATCTGCGTATCTTTGAAGATTCAGAAGGAAAAACCAACCTAGCGTTAAAAGATGTGGGCGGCAGCTTGTTATTGGTGTCGCAGTTCACGCTGTATGCAGACTGCAAAAAAGGAAACCGCCCGTCCTTCGTCCACGCCGCTTCGGCAGAGCTGGCAAATGAATTATATGAATATGTCATATCTCAATGCAGGATGGCGGGATTCCCTGTAGAGACAGGGATTTTTGGCGCAGACATGAAAGTAAGCCTGATAAATGACGGGCCGTTCACAGTGCTGTTGGATTCCGAAAACTTGTAGTTTATCATCCTGCAAGTTTAACGAATGAGTTGGCTAAAAAACAAATAGCATATCAAAATTTCCAAGCCAACTATTTCATCCTGCAAGTTTAACGAATCAGTTGGCTAAAAATAAATAGCTTATCAAAAATTCCAAGCCAACTATTCGTTAAACTTGTCTTTTGCGAATAGTTGAAACCATTATCCCCTTTGCATCCGTTCCTGATACGCCAAAATAAGATCCACGCATCCTTCCACGCCAATCTTACCGCTGTTTAACGTCAAATCATAGCTTTTTGCGTGTCCCCATTTTTTACTCGTATAATAATTATAGTAGCTTGCGCGCTGCTTATCCGTTTTCTGAATCAGGTCGCGGGCTTTGTTCGGCGCCAAATCCCTTTTCTGGGAAATCCGTTTGACGCGGTATTCCAAATCAGCCTGAATGAATACGTGAATGCCTTTTGGGTTGTTTTCCAGGGCATAGTCCGCGCAGCGCCCGACAATGACGCAGGATTCCTTTTCTGCGATTTTCTTTATCGTGTCAAACTGCGCCAAAAACACCTTATGGTTTAACGGCATATCCAAAAACGGCGCGGAGGAATATCCGCCGAAAGAATAGGTATCCATTACCAACGAATACAAAAAGCTGCTCGTCGGCTTCTCATCATGGTTTTCAAATATTTCCGCGCAAAATCCGCTTTCCTTCGCCGCCTCTGCCAACAGCTCTTTGTCATAGCATTTTACGCCCAAACGCTTTGCAAGGGAAACGCCGATATCCTTCCCTCCGCTTCCAAACTCCCTGCCAATTGTATAAACATAATGCTGCATATCAATCCCACCTTTGCTTTTTTATACTACAATTATACAGGATTTCTTTAAAAAAGTACATAACATATTATAATACAGACAGAAGGCGGGTGAACACATTCGCATATTCACCCGCCCTGCAGTATTATTTTACCGTAATGTTCACAGTTTTACAGAATCCATTTTGCGCATAGGCGTAAATCTTGCATTTCCCTTTTGCCTTTGCCTTTATGACGCCTTTCTTTGTCACTGTTGCGATACGGCTGTCGCTTGATTCGTACATGACTCCTCTGTGCCTTCGGATCGCTTTTTTCCCTTTTATTTCGGAACCTTTTAAGGATAACTTCTTGCCCTTTTTAATGGAGGCGCGGTTCTTTTTTAATTGTACCTTTACGCCTTTTGCGTTGCCATATTTTCCGCCTGCCGTTACAATATGAACCGATTTGGATGCCGCGATTGTTATTTTCTTTCCATCCACCAGCTTATAAGCGCGTACCAGGAACCGATAGAATTTGCCTTTCGTCATTCTTTTCTGAGTATAGCTTTTTGTGCCGGGCTTTGTAATTTCCTTCATTAATTGATAGGCATTGTTTTTTCCGCATCTTGTTCCATAAACCAGATAGCCATCTGCGCCATTTACCTTCTTCCAAGTCAGCTTTGTGCTTTTTTCATTCACTTTTGAAGTTTTTAGCTGTAGCTTTCCAAAAGAAGAGCCTTTTATGTCATTTTCTGACTTGGATCCTGCGATAGTGCCCTCCGTTACAAGCAATGTCTCTGGATCTACTCCGAGCTCATCTGCCATTTTTTTGATTTTTACAGCTGTCTCTTCGCTCACGCCAAGCTTCTCATAAATCTCTTTGATCTGAGCCTTCTCTTCCGGCGAAAGGCCGGCAAAGATTCCGCTTTCCTGCTTTTTATAGGCTTCTTCTGCATCGGCCAGCTTCTTTGCTTTTTCTTCCGGGATGAGCGCCTGCTGATCCTTTGTCAGCTTATCGTAAGCGTTCCTCGCATCGTCAATGAGCGGTTTTTTCTCCTTCGCGTTGTCAAGCGTCACGTTGCCAATTGCGTCAATTTTTGCAATCGCCTCAGCCGCTTTTAACTTGTCTTCTGTGTCTTTTAGCTTCTTTTTTCCCGCGTCTGAAATCATGCCCTTCTGCTCGTCTGTCAGCTTGTCAAAGGCATCCTTTGCCTCTGTAATTGCCTGCTTTTTGTCCAAGGCATTCTCAAGCGTCACGTCGCCAATCGCGTCGATTTTGTCTTCGACAGCTTTTACCGCTGTGTCAATCTCCCCGCCGCCATTGGCTGCGTCCAATGCCTTTTCCGCGTCTGTCAGCTTCTGCTCCGTGCCGTCTGGGAGCAGTTGCTTTTGCTCGTCTGTCAGCTTGTCAAAAGCGTCTCTGGCATCTGTAATCTCCTGCTCCTTCTCTTTTGCGTCCGCTTCCGTCACGCCTTCGATGGCGTTGATTTTTTCCAGGGCCTCGGCGGCCTTGAGCGTATTGACGGCATTCTCAAGCTTCTTTCGCTTTTCTTCTGGCACCATGCCCTGCTGCTCTTTTGATAAACTCTGAAACGCCGTCTGCGCTTCTGTGATAGCTTGCTTTTTGCTTGTGGCGTTCTCAAGCGTCACATCGCCAAGCGCGTCGATCTTGTTCTCGACAGCCTTTACAGCCGCATCCGCATCCCCGCCGCCATTGGCTGCATCCAGAGCGTTTTCTGCATCGGTCAGCTTCTTCTCTGTGCCTTCCGGAAGCAGCTTCTTCTGATCCTCCGTCAGCGCGTCGAATGTTTCCCTTGCGTCTAATATCTCCTGCTCCCTCTCTTTTGCCGTTTCCTCCGTCACGCCTTCGATGGCATTGATTTTTGCCAGAGCCTTAGCGGCTTCCAGCGCATTGACGGCATCCTCAAGCTTCTTTTTCCTGACAGGGTCAAACTCGCCCTGCTCCTTTTCCGATAATCTTTGAAACGTTTCATCCGCAATTGTGATATACGGCTCTTTGTCTGAGGCGTTGGAAATGTCTACGTCGCCTAGTTGGTCAATCATTTTTTCCAGTTGGGCGATTTTCAGCAAATCCTCCGCGTTGGTCAGCCTTTGATAGACAGCATCTGCTATCAGATCTTTCTGTGTGGAGCTCAAATCGTTATATTGATATCTTATGCCTGTGATGGAATAGCTATTGTCCAAAACATTTTCTTCCGTGATGTCGGTCAGATTCTCAAGGATGCTTTCAACAATTTTTTGAGCTTCCTGTATATCATCCAGCTTATTCAATTCCTCTGGAATCAGCTTCTCTTGGTCTTCGGTAAGGTCAACTCTCGCGCTCTTTGCGTCATTTATCGCCTGGCTGCTTTCATCGTCGCCTGTAAGCGGCGTTTCAATCGCATTGATAAGATCTCTCACCTTCGCTGCCTGAAGCATATCATGCGCCTGCTTTACCGCGTCCAGCAGCTCCTTTTGGTCTTCGCTTAACTTTTGATAGGCTTCCCATAAGTCCAAAATGGCGTCTTCCTTAGATATGGCGTTGTCAAGATTCACCTCGCCTAGCTCCTCAAGCTTTTCAAGGATCTCTTTGCTCGATCCCTCGTTCAATTTCTGATATTCTTTTTCCGCATTGACAAGCTTGTTGACTTTTTCCTCCGGCACCATGTCCTTCTGCGTCGTCGTCAAGGCGTCATAGGCCTCTCTGGCCGCGTCAATCTGCTGTTTGCTTTCCGTGCTTGCCGTGACTGGCTTTTGGATGGCGTCAATCTTTTTGATTGCTTCTTTGGCCGCTGTTTGGTCTGCTTTGTCCTTTTCTATATTGTCCAGCTTCAGTTCAGAATCCGTCAGGAGCTTCTTTACCGTGTCGTCAATGAGCTCTTTCTGCTCTTCTGTCAATGTATCGTAGGAGTTCCTGGCGTCTTCAATTGCTGTCTTCCACTCGTCACTGCCTTCCGCTTTATTGATAATCTCAAGAATCTTATCTTTCACTTCATCGGCTTTGACCTTATCGTAAGCGTCTTTGGAGTCTTTTAGCTTTTGCTCCGCTTCTTCGCTTACCATGTCCTTCTGCGTCCCGGTTAAAGCGTCGTAAGCGTCTTCCGCCGTGTCAATCTGCGTCTTGTTTTCTTCCGTTCCTGTGATCGGCGTTTGGATGCTGTGAATGAGATCCTCCACCGCCTTTGCCGCGTTCTGATCGGCTTGGCTCTTATCCTGGTCGTCGTGCGCTTTTTCTGCGTCCGTCAGGAGCTTTTTTGTCTCGTCGTCTATAAGCTTTTTCTGCTCCTCCGTCAATTTGTCATAGGCGTCCCTGGCGTCCTCGATTGCTTTCTTCCACTCGTCGCTGCCTTCTTCCGCCTTAGCGATATCGTCGATTTTCTTTTTCACTTCCTCCGCCATCTTCTGGTCGTATTCGTTCCTGGCGTCGTCCAGCTTCTTTGTATGCTCCTCGTCGATCTGCTCCTTCTGCGTAGGGGAAAGCTCGCTGTACGCGTCCTCCGCGGCTTCTATCTGCGCTCCGCTTTCCTCCGTCGCCGTGATTGGCGTTTCGATGGCGTCGATCTTAGCGATGACGTCGTCCACTGCCGCCTGGATCTTCCCTCCAGCCAGCGCGTCATATGCTTTTTCTGCGTCAAGCAGCTTTTTCAGCATATCGCTTGGCACGCGCTCTTTCTGGCTCTCCGTCAGGTTGTCATATCCCATGCGCGCGTCGTCAATAATGGGCTTCTGCTTAACATAATTGTTATTTGTAATTGTTTCTATTTTAGAAATTTTCTCAATCACTTCTTCGACTTTGATTCCGTCGTATGTATCACAAGCCTCTTTTAACTTTTCGGTATGCTCCTCGTCCACCATATCCTGCTGCGTGGTCGTCAAGGCGTCGAAGGCCCTCTTCGCCTCATCAATTTGATACCCTGATTTTATCGTGTCTTCTACCGGGAGGTCAATCGCGTCGATTTTTTTCTCGACTTCTGCCGCAGCCGCCCGATCGGCCCCGTCGTTTTTGTCTGTGTCGTATTTGCTCTCCGCGTTCGTTAAGACGTCTTTCTTTTCTGATGGGATATGGCCCTTCTGATCGTCTGTCAGCTTGTCGTAGGCGTCCCTGGCCTCATCGACGGTCTGTTTCCATTCGTCGCTGCCTTCCGTCTTTGTCGGGATCTCATCAATTTTTTCGATCGCCTCCCCCGCTGCCAGTTGATCGTAGGCATCCTTCGCGCTCTCAAGCTTTTCTTTCGCTGCATCGGAAACCATGTCCTTCTGCGTTCCGGTCAGATTGTCAAACGCGTCCTGTGCGTCCTCAATCTGCTGTTTGCTCTCTTCTGTGTATGTCACAGGAACTGTAATTTGGTCAATCAGATCTTCGATTTCTGCCGCCGCAGCCTGATTCACGCCCCCGTTCTGGCTGTCCATCCGCTTCTCTTCTGTCACTAATTTTGAAATGTTGTAAACTAACGATTTCTGCTCATTCGTTAATTGACTATAAGCGTTGCGCGCGGCAACGGTTTTCTGATCCTTATTATTCATGCTTGCGCGTGAAAGAGCCTCTATCTCTTTGATAACTTTCCAGGAAGTCATTCTGCGAAATGAAAACAGGAGCTGGCCTTCCCTCGTCCCTATCTTAAGGCTGTCTGGATGCTCATTATAGAAATGCCGGAACGAAGCGGCGTCTTCCGCCACTGCCGAAAAGGCTTCTTTTTCATCGACGAGAATATTCGTATTTTCACCTATCTCCGTTCCAATTTCTGCCCCAATGCCGATATGCGCCTCTTCCGTCAGCGCCCCAATGTGAAGCGCGCCGCTTCGCGGCATCTCCTCGTTGCTTTTCTCTGTATATAGAATGGTGAGGTTGTCTGGCAGCTTATTGTCGATTTTCTGATTGTCTTTAATTATGACACGCCCTTCAAGGCGGGTATGCGCCGCATCCTTGTCATATTTCCCATGATAGCTGATGCCGCCGCCTTTCTTCGCCTTATTTCCCGTAATGGCAACGTCCTGAAGCAGAATGTCTGTTTTCCACTGACCCTCCCCGGAGGGGCTTACGTATTGGCCGTCCTCTAAGTATAGGCCGCCGCCCCAATTCCCCGCCGTGTTCCCTTCGGCTTTGACTCCATTCAGCGTGATAGACCTGGTAATCAGTCGGGAATCCGCATTGGGGCTTACATATAGGCCGCCGCCGTCTTTCGATGCGACGTTGCCGGAAATTTCTCCACCATTCATTTGAAAGTCAAGATGATTCAGGTTTGATATATTAATGCCGCCGCCGTTTCCCTCGTTGTTATGGTTTTTCATAATTTTTACGTCGTTTAATATCATGCGTGACGTTTTATCAGTATAAGCCCCTGCATCGGCCATCGACGCAGATGCATTTATGCCGCCGCTTATATTTCCCGCGACGACGCAGTCTTCCATAGTGAGGCTGCTTTCCGTAAAGACAATTCCCGTACCTTTACTGCCGACAATATTGGCATGGTACAGCGTGACGTTTGGCATGTCTTGATCGGGATCATTCGTCCGGTTCGATATAAGAAGCGCAGATGACTTCTTGTTGATTAAGCAGCCGCCATAAAGCGTTTCGGTTCCGTTCTCTTCATCCAGCGTCCACTGCCCGTTTTGGTTTTCAGAGAATTTGTGCGGCGTCTTCCTGCAGTCTGTAATGGTCAGGCTTGCTCCATTAAACACTCGAATCATATTCGTCGCCATAGATCCCTCATATCGAATGACATGGCCATTTAAGCAAAGGTTAGTGTCATTCGTTATATGAGCGACAGCATAGGAGCATTTGCTTGCATCAGGTATAATATAGTCCCCCTGCTTCGGAGCAGGCAGCACCAAGTCTTCTGTCAGGTAATAATTTCCAGGACTTTTAGGAAAAGCCGTCTCCATTGTTGTAAGTGCAGAAGGTTTGGGCAAAGACCAAGGCTTCCATTCCAAATTCTCGTGGCTTTCTGTATGCGTGCAATTCGCATCCGCGCAGAGGTTATGGCTCGAATGCTTCGTCACAACGGAAACCTCCTGCTGCACCGTCCCGGATTCCTTGTCAAAAGTGACATTTTCCGCCTTCTTCTCTCCGCCCACATAGATGTCATAGGAGCCGTTTGTGGAATTTACAATGCCGGAATAGACGCCGTCTCCCTGGTGTTTTAAATCCACTGTGTCGTCTTCGTTGCTTGGGTTTTTGGCAGTTACTGTCACGTCCGTCACTGGCTTGCCGGAATCCTGATCCTTTATGGTGATCGTAATGGAGCCTGGCGCGCCTAAAAGCCCTGGCGTAAAGCCCTTTATGTAGGGGTATCCGCCGTTCACCTCAGGATCCAAAGCCCAAGTATTCTTAAAATCCCAACCGCTGTAGGTAGACTGCCGTTTTAATTCCTCAGAGGTTTTCCCAAGCTCTGTCCTTCCATCACTTGGTACGAAGTTCGGGGAAAGGGTCTTGTCAAAATATGTGCTTTGAATCTGCTGTGCGCTCACCGAGGAATTACTCCATCCGGCAACCGGGCGCCGTTCGCCAATGCAGGCGGAAATGCAGTTCACAAGCTCTAAGCTCTTCGACTCATTCCATCCAGCAATTCCCGCAACAGCTTTCGAGACGGAAGTGCAATTGAGCGAGACACGGGCATAGCAGTTGTCAAACTTTGTGGTATTGGAGCTGCTGTACGTGGAGCCCAAGATGCCGCCAACAGCGCCGTCCCCCTGCGTTTTTCCCGTCACGTAGCACTTTGAGATGACGCCGCCCTGCGCATTGCCTGCCAATATGGCGACGTCACTGTACACAGAAGAGACGTCGGCGTTTTCAATGCCCAGGTTTTTGATGGTCGCATTCATAAGCCTTCCAAACAGGGCGAAGTACTGAATCCTATTCGTATTCTGAATCTTCATATTCCTGATGACATGGAAATCCCCGTCAAACGTGCCTTGGAAAAAACAGCTTTTATTCCCAATTGGCGTCCAATTCTCCACGCTGGATAAGTCCAGGGACGTTGTCAGCTTAAAATGCTTTCCCTGCATATTTGTCCCATTATTTACGTCTGTGGCAAGCTTCTGCAATTCTGCCACGTTCGAGATGAGGTAGGGGCTTTCCTCAGTCCCTTCCCCTTGCCACGTTACGTCCGCGGCATTCACTGTGAGCGCTGTCAGCGGGGAGACCCCCACCGTCCCTACTCCTAAGGAAAGGCAAAGCAGCAAAGCCGCCAGCCTGTTCCATAACCGTCGCTTGTCCTTATGTCTTCGTCTCATGATGTTCCCTCCTATATTAATAGTATGGGAGTATTATAATATAAAAAAAAGGGCGTTTTGCCCTTTTGGAACCATTCGCGCCTTTTTCGGCATCATTTGCAGCCTCATGCCTTTAGGAAAGCCCTAGCCGCTTTAACAAGGATTCAAAATACTCCGGCAGGGGGGCGCACGTTTCCAGATACGCCCCTGTCTTTGGATGCAGAATCCCAATCGTCATGGCGTGCAGCGCCTGCCCCTGCAATTTGTAAGGGTTTTTGGAATTCCCGTACACCGTGTCCCCTAAGAGCGGATGCCCGATACTCGCCATATGGACGCGGATTTGATGTGTGCGCCCCGTCTCCAGTTGAAATTCCATATAAGACGCCGTCCTGCCCTGCTCCAGGATGCGATAATGCGTCACGGCAGGCTTTCCCCCTTTTTTGAGGATCGCCATTTTTTTCCGATCCGTGGGATGCCTGCCAATGTTCCCCTCAATGCGCCCTTCGGCCTCCCTTGGCGTCCCGGCCACAATTCCCCGATAGATGCGCCTGACAGAATGCTCCTTGATCTGTTCTGCAATCTGAATGTGGCTTTCGTCATTCTTGCATATGATAAGGGAACCTGTCGTGTCCTTGTCAATCCGATGGACAATGCCGGGACGGATTTCACCATTGATGCCGGAAAGGCTGTCTTTGCAATGGTGCATGACGGCATTGACTAATGTGCCGGAGCAATGCCCCGCTGAAGGATGCACTACCATGCCCTTTGGCTTGTTGACAATTAAGAGATCTGCGTCTTCATATAAAATGTCCAAAGGAATGTCCTCTGGGAGGATGGGAATCTCTTCTGCGGGAGCGATGGAAACCGCAATCTCCTGCCCGCTTTTTAACTTATGGTTCGCTTTCGCCACCTTTTGACCTGCCAGGACGTGGCCGTCTTTGATGACTTTCTGCAGATGAGAACGGGTGAATCCCGGCATCTTGTCCGCCAGATATTTATCCAGGCGCATCCCGGCATCCGTCTCTTCTGCCTGAAAGGTATATAACTCCATCATTCCTGTGTTTTCCTCTTTTTCCAAAATTGAAGCAAATGAAGCAAGTGATCCAGATCTTCTTCCTTATAATAGAATCCAAACAGAAGAAACAGCAAAATGACAGAAACGGTCACATAGATGTCCGCGACATTGAAGACGGGAAAGTCAATCAGGCAAAAATAAAAAAAATCAATGACGTAATCATGGAAACAACGGTCTATGAAGTTCCCAATCGCTCCGGAAATTAAAAACGCAAGCATCAGGCGGATGCAGCCATACCGCTGTTCTCCCAAAATGCGGAAATAGAGAAAGATCAAGACTGTCAATGTAATGCCTGTCATTAGGATCAGGAATGCCTTCTGCCCCTTAAGTATGCCAAAAGCGGCCCCATGATTTTCCAGATAAGAAAGCTCAAAAACGCCTGGGAGCAACGAAACAGAGGGCGCATCTTTCAGATGGGAAACGGCAAGCCGTTTTGTAAGCTGGTCGAAAAATGTCAAAAAGCCAATGCCAAAAATTCCAAGGCAAAGCTGAAAAAGCCGGTGTTTTGAAGTTTGGCGCATCCCTCGCTCCTTTCTTGATGTTTATGCCAAGCGTCAGAAACGCTTTTCTCACGGCGAAATTCATATGCCAGGCCTTAGCCCGTATGCAAAACGGATCGGATTCCATCTAAAATCTCTGCATCCGTCAAATCCGGGTTTATGACAGCGTTCCCAATCGACGTAAGCAGGATGAACCTCACTTTTCCCGCATTCATTTTTTTATCCGATTTGCTGACAGCCAAAATCTCATCAGCAGACAGGCCCTCAACCGTGACCGGAAGGTCAAACTGCTGCAAAGCCGCAAGGACAGATTGACGCTCCTCTTTTGAAAGAGACCCGGCCTCACAAGAGATCTGACAGGCCGCGGCCATCCCGATCGCCACGCACTGCCCATGGAACAGGCCAAAATTCGAAAGCTTTTCTATGGCATGCCCAATTGTATGCCCAAAATTCAAAAGCGCCCGCTCTCCCGCCTCTTTTGGATCCCGTTCGACGACAGCGCGCTTAATGAGGCAGCTCTGATAGATCATTTCCTCCAGCGTTTCCGGATGCAGCGAGAGAATCTGCGCGCCTTTCTCCCGCAGCCAGGAAAAATATTCGCCTGACCGAATCAGGCCATGCTTAAGCACCTCTCCCATTCCGCAAAGAAACTGCTCCTTGGGCAAAGTCTGCAGCAACGACAGATTCATGTAAACCAGACGAGGCTGATAAAACGCGCCAACCATATTTTTATATTGGGAAAAATCAACCCCTGTCTTCCCGCCGATGCTGCTGTCCACCTGTGAAAGAAGCGAGGTGGGGATTTGGATGAAGTCGATTCCCCTTAGGTATGTCGCAGCCGCAAATCCGGTCAGGTCTCCCACGACTCCTCCGCCAAAGGCGATTAAAAGGTCATGGCGGTCAAAATGGCCCTCTATCAGGGCTTGATAAAGCGCTTGAACCGTATCTAAATGCTTGCTCTCCTCCCCTGCCGGAAAGATAAACTGAGATATCCGGGAGAAATACGGCGTGACCGCTCGCTTCAATTCCTCCAAATGAAGCCTGGCGAGGTTCTCATCCGTCACGATGCAGGCTTTTTTCCCGGAATGAAGCCCCGCTTTCTGAAGCTGCGCCGTCAATGCCTGAAAATCCTGCTCCAGTAAAATGTCATAGCATGGCGCGCCTCCGTAAGAGACAGTGATTGATTTTGACATAACAGATCTCCTTGTCATACATATTTTTTCAGGTTGATTTTCAAGCGGCCTTTTTTCGTCTCCCCTCCACTGCCCTCATAAACGAATTTGCCAAAGCCGCGTATGGAGATGACGTCCCCTTCTTTGCATTCATACGCATTGGAGGTGACGGAACGGGAATTGACGAACACCTTCTTCGCCTGAATCAAAAGGACGCTCTTGCTTCTGGAATGTTTGGTAAGGAAGGCGACGATTGCATCCAGGCGGCTTGACGGGACAATCCCATCCATGTCTTCGAATGTTTGCTCCAGATTGAAATTCTCGTCCGTGACCCGCTCCCCGGATACCGCAGTATGCCGGATCTGCACGAGGGATTCCAATAGGAATTCGGACACCGTCTCTTCGCAAAAGACGACATAGCCGGTTCCGTCCGGCTTAATGTCGCCAATCCTGGAACGGTCCACGCCTAAATGCATCAACGCGCCCAAAACATCCCGATGGGACAATTCCTCCGCAAACTTTGCATGGGAAGGGCAAAAGCGCAGGCGCGCGATCGGAAACTCCCATTCATAGTAAAGAGCATCAGGGATAAACGCTATCATCTGACGCTCTGCGAATGCATAACCTCCAGAAAGCCGATAGCCTGTCTCAAGGCTCTCCGCTTCCTGATAGAACAAATTCAATTCGTTAGTGTTTAAAAAATTACTGAATGTGACAATGCCCCGCCGGCTCGCCATGCGGGACAGATCCATAAACCGCTTTATGGTCTGCAGCTCATCTTTGTGTTCCATAAATTCCCCTTAAATATCCGTATGAAGGCCGGTCGTATGAAACGAATCCAGCAAATCCTGAAAATCCCCGGAAATGTCAACAGACGCGGGCGTAATGATAAATATGAAGCTTGAGACTTTCTGCAGGTTTCCACTGATTGCAAAACAGGAGCCGGCCGTGAAGTCTATGATACGCTGCGCAATGTCAACGTCTAAGCCTTCTACATTCAGCACTACGGCGCGATTCGACAGCAGAGTCTCTGTGATCTCCCTGGCGTCATCCACCGATATAGGCTTAATCACGCACACTTCCATTCCGCTTGAGCTTTGTTTCTTCACTGACCGCATAGGCGTAATTTTCGGAGTCGTCTTCTGTTTTTCCTTGGATGGGCGAGGCTCATCGTACTCCACATAAGATTGGCTGCGCTCCTTGCGGGGGCGTTTCCTGCTTACCTGGGGCTCTTCCTCTTCGTAAAAATCATCCTCATAAAATTCATCTTCCTCATCGTCCGGGTTCAAACGCATGACATCTAAAAATTTATCGAGTACTCCCATGTAAATCTCCTAACTATTTTCTCTTTCCAAATATGCCTGTCCCAACTCGGACAATGGTGGCGCCTTCTTCAATCGCTGTCACATAATCGCCCGTCATGCCCATGGAAAGGACATCCATGGATACATTATCAATGTTTTCCCTAGCGATGTCAACAGATAAATTCTTTAATTTTTTGAAATACGGCCTGTTCTCCTCGGGATCCTCGACATATGGGGCAATCGCCATCAGCCCTTTGATCCGCAAATTGTCAAGCGGCGCGATTTCCTTCACCAACTGCAGCGCCTCATCCTCTAAAATCCCAAATTTCGACGATTCTCTGGCAATGTTCACTTCAATCAGAATCGGCATCGTCCTCTGAACTTTTTTCGCGTGGACGTTAATCTCCTCAGCCAGGCGGTAAGTGTCTACCGAATGGATCAGCGCAACGTCTTTTATGATATGCTTCACTTTATTCCTCTGTAAATGCCCAATCATATGCCAACGAATGTCCGTAGGAAGCTCCTCTTTTTTGTCGCAAAGCTCCTGTACCTTATTCTCCCCAAAGTCCCGGATGCCGCTCTCATAGATTTCTGTGAGCATGGAAACGGGCTTTGTCTTGCTTACGGCGATCAGCGTCACTTCCTCCCTCTTTCTTCCTGCCCTGCCGCAGGCGGCCTGAATCTGTTCCTCAACTTGCCTTAAGTTCTCAGCTAACATTCTCTTTTACACCTTTCTATTTCTTAATGATATCGTTTTCCATAACCACGCTGCCGTCTAAAGCGATATGGTCGTATAGGGAGATGCCATAATCCGTCCCGCTTCGGATAATGGAATATTCCTCATTCTGGTAGATCACGTCAATCTGCTTAAAGACCGCGTAGCCTTTATTGATGGAGTAGACTCCTTCTAATTTGGCCGTCTCATGGATCGTATAAGTCTCATCGGAGCCAGGCTTTAGCACGACGTCGCCGTCCAGAATCTCCTCGCTGTCTACATAATACGCGTATTCCGTCGCAAAATATATGGTGGGGGTAATGAAGGAATCCGTAGTTTTCCCATTCCTGTCAGACCTGCGGATCATAATGCCGTCTTCATTGGAATGGCTGCCTTTTTGGAAACATTCCATCGGAACAGTGAAGAAATTTTTTTCCGTAACTGCGGAGTTTGGAATCTTTAACCCCGCCTCGTCATCCAAAAGCAGCTCCACCTCCACATACCGATCTGTCGCAAACCGCACCATGGAATGGGAAAGCGACAGAATAAGGCGCGCTTTTCCGTTCTTCTCCTGTATTTCGGCATTCGCCCGCGTCTTTGTCCCGTCCTTCTTAAATTTGACCAAAACTGTGGAGCTGTCCTCAAGCTGCCGCCTGATCTCGTCCCCTATGGGAATGACAAGCTGCCAGGACTCGTCCGTAATCAGCTTATAGGCGGCCTCTCCGGCCCCAATCCGCGTCCGCTCCTTTAAATTCTGCTTCTTATATAGGGCCTCGTCAAACATTTCCTGCTTAAGGCTTTCAGGAGTGGCCGTCTCAAAGCCATCTGTATAGTAAACGACGATGCCGTCCTTTTCAGCCGTCCCCTTATGGAATGTGGATTGCCCTTCCGCAGCCGTCGCGGCGTCCGCGATGGAATTCAGCACGCCTATGCTTAAGGTGGCTGACAGCGCGGCGTTCAAATCGTTTTTAAACGTATCTACATTATAAAACGCCTCTGAACGGTATCCATTGACAAATTCAGAAATATTCTTTTCAATTTCATCCAAAACGTCCTGATCTAAGGAAGACACGTCGTCATTCGCGGCGTTGATCTGCCCCGCAATCGCTCCGTCCTCATCCACGGAGTAGATCAAGCTCCCTACGCCCACTTTAGAGGCGTCCTTTTTATAGTAATTGACCTCTCCGCTGTAATTCGACGGCACGACCTCCTCCTTGCGCAAGGCAATGCCTGTGTAAGAGTTATTGACCGCAATCGTGCCATGAATGACTTCATAAACGGAAATATGCTCAGAAGTAAAATAAGAGTACACGTAAAACATCATATAAACAAAAATCACGCCAAAAACAATCAATCCAATGTTTAAATGGAATG
>CANTEO010000049.1 GCA_947652855.1 uncultured Roseburia sp.
AACATGAGGAAGCTTATTCTGTATTGAAAACATACTATGACAATTATTTAGAAATAACAAACTTGGTTGTCAATCCAACCGGAAACTATGATTCTTATTCTGAAAAATATAACACATCCGTTATTGACACAGCAAATTCCTATGAAAAAATGACGCTCTATCTGGAATAAATTTTTTTCATTCAAAACGGCGCTAGAAAAGGGGCATTACGCCCCTTTTCTCATCTTCAGCAATACAAACGATCCAACATCCTATTCTCCTGTATGTCTTAGCGCATTGCTGGAACATCTCCCGGCGCTGCATAAATCAACGCCATGAACGCCAAATCCTCCTCCGATGCATTTTCAATCGAATGGAACTGCCCTTCTTGAATCAGGCAGACGTCCCCTGCCGAAACCTCCGTCCTCAACTTGTCATGATCCGTAAAAATGCCATGCCCGGACAAGATAAAATACGGCTCCGTCTCCCCCGTATGCTGATGCCAGGCAATTTTAGCCCCTGGCTTTAACACGGCTTTCGCATACATCCTCACATTCCCGCCAGCGTCCTCCGGCGCAATCACATGATGCAGCTCCGCAACCCCCTGAACATTCCCGACATTCTCTTTTCTCTCAAAAACCGCTTTCCTTACCATTAAAAATCCCTCCAATCCCGCCTGTTACAGCGCCTCCACGTCAATCCCCCTTAACAGCTGGTTCTTGCGCAAATCCGCGCCCGCCTCGTCAAATAAGTACACCCGGTACAGCAGCACGCACATCTTCTCGCCAATCGCGACCGGGCGCCGCTCTAAGGAACGGTTCGTCGTCAGCCGCACGCCATTGACAAGAAGCGTCAGCTCCAAATAGCTGCCACGAAAGACCGTGTTTTCAATCACGCCTTCCTCCACGGCGTACATCAGGTCCGCAAACTTCTTATTGTCGCTCTTAAACGCCTCCACAAACTCCGGCCGGACAATAATCTTCTTTCCCTTCGGAATATCGTCATACCCCTTAAATCCCGTCAAATCCTCCAATATCACGGACGTGCCGATAAACTGCGCCACAAACGGCGTTTTCGGGCGCTTATAAATCTCCATCGGAGATCCCATCTGCTCCAGGCGGCCTTCATTGATAATCAGAATCTCATCCGCGACCTCCACGGCCTCCTCCTGGTCGTGGGTGACAAAAATGCTGGTAATCCCAACTTTTTGAATCATCTCCTTCAGCCAGCCCCGAAGATCCTTGCGCACCTTTGCGTCAATGGCGGCAAACGGCTCATCCAAAAGCAAAAGCTGCGGCCTTGGGGCAATCGCCCTGGCAAACGCCACCCTCTGCCTCTGCCCGCCGGAAAGCTGGTCAGGATACCTCTTCTCCAATCCCTCAAGCCCAATCAGGGACACCATCTCGCTTACGCGCTCCTTGATTTTGTTTTTCTGTACCTTCTGCACATTCAGGCCAAACGCAATGTTGTCATACACCGTCATATAGCGGAACAGCGCATAATTCTGAAACACAAAGCCAATGCCCCGCTCACTTGCGGGAACGTCATTGACGACGTTCCCCTCAATCAGCACATCCCCGGAATCCTGCTGCTCTAAGCCCGCCAGAATCCGAAGCGCCGTCGTCTTCCCGCTTCCGCTTGGCCCAAGCAGCGCCGCCATCTTCCCCTGCGCGATCCCAAACGTAATGTCCTTCGCGGCCTCATACTCGCCAAACTTCTTACAAATATGCTTCATCTCTACATACATAGCCATCCTCCACGATTGAAAATTCCTTCCGCGCAATTTGCCCAAAGATCAGCCAGGCTCACGCTAGCGCTGCGCATTCTCTTTCCTGCCACGGTACTCCACAATATTTTTTAAGACCAGCATCAAGACCGCCATCCCCACAAGCAGCGAAGACACCGCAAACGCCTGCGTAATGGAATCTGCGCTGCCCGCCATATACAGCGCGTCAATCTCAAGCGGCAGCGTAAACGTCTTTCCCCGCGCCTTCGACACCGCATACACCGCCCCAAACTCGCCAAACGCCCTGGCCGCGCACAAAATCACGCCATAGAGCAGGCCCCATTTGATATGCGGGAACGTAATCTTTTTAAAAATCGTAAGCCCGGACGCGCCCATCATCGCCGCCGCCTCTTCCTCATCCCTGCCCTGCGCGTACAGCACCGGGATAATCTCTCTGGAGATAAACGGAAACGTGACAAAAATCGTCGCAAGGACAACCGCAGGAACCGAAAACACCAGCGAAAAATCCGTGCCAAGCAGATCATTGATTCCATCCACAAGCGGCTTCGCCCATCCGCTCCTGCCAAACGTCATGATAAAGCCAAGGCCCGCAATGACAGGAGAGATGGAAAACGGAATGTCAATCAGCGCGGACAGCACATTTTTCCCGCGAAAGTCAAATTTCGTCACCAGCCAGGCCGCAATCACGCCAAACACCGTATTTACCGCCACCGCAATCACCGTCGCCGTCAGCGTGACCTTCAAGGCAGACAGCGTATACTCTGCGGTAAGCGCAGACCGATACGACTCCCACCCATCCTTAAGCGCCCGGTAAATCACCTCAAACAGCGGCAGGGCCAGCATCAAAAGGAAAAATGCGGCGCTCACCCCAATCAAAACCCATTTCACCGCTTTCGACTCCCTTTTTTTCAATCAAACCACCCCCTACGCATTTGTTCTGCGGCTCGCAATATGCTGAATCAAATTCACGAACAGCAGCAGCAAAAACGAAATCACAAGAAGCGCCAGGGCAATCGCCGCCGCCCCCTCGTAATCCACATTTCCAGAATTCAGCTTCTGCATAATGATATAAGAAACCACCTGCGTCCCGTTCTTTTCACTGTTTCCCGATATGTAAATGACGCTGCCATACTCCCCAATCCCCCTGGCTAGCGCCAGGCCAAACCCCGTCAAAAGGGCAGGCGCGATTTCCGGGAAAATTACCCGAAGGAACACACGCAGCCGGGACGCCCCAAGCATATACGCCGCCTCTTCATACGACGGCGGCAGCTTTTCTAACACAGGCTGAATCGCCCTCACCACAAACGGGATGCCGACAAACACCATTGCAATCATAATTCCAACCCTGGAATACGCCGCAGAAATCCCGACGCCTTCCAACGCCCTGCCCAAAAATCCCTGATCCGAATACATCTTCGTCAGCGTAATCCCCGCAACAGCGGTCGGCAGGGCAAACGGCAGCTCAATCATCCCATCCATCAGCCGTTTTCCCGGAAAATCATACCGCACCAGAACCCAGGCCAAAATCACGCCAAAAAAACAGTTCACGACAGCGGCGACAAATGCGCAGCCAATGCTCGTGGCAAACGCCGAACGCACATTCTCGCGGAAAAGCAGCTCCACAAACTCCTGAAAGGAAAGCCGGAAGGAATAGGTAAGCACAGACGCAAGCGGAATCAGCACAAGCGATGAAAGCATCGCAACCGTAATCCCCATAGAAAGGCCAAACCCCGGAATGACCGTCCGCCCCGCTCTCCGACCGCCCTTCTTTTTCATTGACTTATTCAACCGATCCGCCTCCTACTTACTGTAAATCTCATCAAAAATAGCGTCGTCCGCGAAAAAATCCTCATATGCCTGATCCCATCCGCCAAAATCATCAATTGTGCACAAATCGACCGACAAGTCAAACGTGTCCGCAAACTCCTCCAAAACCGCCTCATTGGAAGGCCGGTAATAATGCTCCCCAATCAGCCGCTGCGCGTCGTCGCTGTATAAAAATTCCAGATACTCCCTCGCAGCCTCCTGCGAATCATTCTTATCCGCATTTTCATCCACAATCGCGACCGACGGCTCCGCCAAAATGCTAACGCTCGGCGTCACAAGCTCATAGTCGTCGGGATATTCCTTCAACGTCAGAAGCGCCTCGTTCTCCCAGGCAATCAGCACATCGCCCTGCCCATTCTCCACAAACGTCGTCGTGGCCCCGCGCGCCCCGGAGTCCATCACCAGCACATTGCCATACAGCTTTGACGCAAACTCCTTCATCTTCTCCTCGTCGCCATCAAACTTTTGATCCGCATAATGCCACGCCGCCAAAAAATTCCAGCAAGCCCCGCCAGAAGACTTCGGGTCAGGCGTAATGACCTCCACGCCGCTTTCCGTCAAATCGTCCCAATCCTCAATCCCCTTCTCATTCCCTTTCCGAACGAGAAACGCGATCGTCGAAGTGTACGGCGAGCTATTCCCCTCAAACTCCTCAATCCATCCCGCATCAATCAGGCCCGCATTCTCAATAGAAGTAATGTCATGGGCAAGCGCCAGCGTCACGACATCCGCGTCGTTCCCCTCAATCACAGAACGCGCCTGAGAGCCGGAGCCGCCATGAGACTGCACAATCTCAAGCTCCTCCCCCGTCTCCTCTTTATAATGCTTTTGAAACATCTCATTATAAGCCGCATAAAACTCCCTGGTTGGGTCATACGACACATTCGTCAGCGTAACCGTCCCGTCCTCCTTCTGCTTGCCGCACCCAACAGCCCCCAGCAGCAGCAACGCCGCCGCCCCAAATGCCAAACTCTTCTTCGCGTTCATCATTCTTCCTCCATTTTCCGTTTCTAAAAGCAAACGTTTGCGTTATTTGCTCTCCTTATTCCTGCGCGTCTTCTGCGCAGAAAGGGATACCCCTTGGGTATTCCTTGTCTTTACCGCCCAACTGCGCTATAATTGCAGTATCCATAAAACCCTGGCTCCTATGCGCTTTTCACATAGAAACGCTCACCGAAAGGCATTTCCTTTCTTTACCAAACACAATCATAACGAAACATTCCGCCGTTTGTCAATCACTTTTAACGCAAACGTTTGCTTTGCGCAAATTCGAATTGGAGGAACTTATGTCACTAAAAAAAATAGCCGCCATCGTCGGCGTCTCGCCATCCACCGTATCCAGAGTCCTAAACAACGCGTCTTCGACCTGCGCCTCAAAGGAAGTCAGGAACCGCATCTTTCAGGCCGCCAGGGAAATCGGCTACAAGCCCAACGAAAACGCCAGAAAGCTACAGGCCGCGTCCGCAAAGCCAAAGCCACAGTGCCATGTCAGCATTGTGCTGGCCCGCATCCCTTCCCTAGAAATCGACCCCTTCTTCCATGAGCTGTTCCAAAGCCTGGAAGTCGCCCTGATTGAAAACTACGCCACCATAGACCATATCATCTATGCGGAGGAAATGCCCTTCTCCCAGGACATCTCCAAATCCCATGGCGTCATCATCCTGGGCCGCTGCTCCAAAAAGCTGCTCGACCAGATATTAGAGCAAAACCCCAACGCCGTCGGCATCTGGAGGAACAGCATGAACTTCAACGTGGATGAAGTCGTGTGCGACGGAAAAAAGGCGGCGGAGCGCGCCATGGAGCACCTAATCTCACTAAACCACAGAAACATCGCCTATATTGGGGACTGCTCCTATGAAAGCAGATACATCGGCTACTGCAATTCCCTCATACAGCACGACATCCCCATGAACTACGACTGGATAAAGCCGACCGACCAGACCAAAGAGGCCGGGACTGCCGCCGTCACGGAGCTTTTGCGCCACTCCCCCGATGTCTCCGCCATATTTTGCGCCAACGACGTCACCGCCATCAGCGCGCTTGAAATCCTGAAAAAAGAAAAGAGGGCTTTGCCAAGAAAAATTTCCGTCATCTCCATTGACAATATCGAAGACAGTCAAAACACGTCTCCATTTTTGACGACCATCAACATCCCCAGGGGAGAAATGGCGCATATGGCTGTGTTTTTGCTGTTAGACCGGATTGCAAGAAAGCACACGGAATCCGTGCGCATTGAATTTCCATGCCGCATCATAAAAAGGGACAGCTGCTATCGAAACGAATGAAAGCGCGCGTCCCCAAACGGCTTAGGCAAGACAAAAACCCCGCAGCCAACAGGCTGCGAGGTTTTCACCAATTCCAAATGAACTAAATGATCTTAAGCGATCTCTGCTTTCAAAGCCGCTGTCAAAGCCGGAACGATCTTATTCAAATCGCCAACCAGGCCATAATCAGCCACATCAAAGATCGGCGCGTCCTCATCCTTATTGATCGCCACGATCAAATCAGAGTCTTCCATGCCGGCCACGTGCTGAATCGCTCCAGAAATGCCGATTGCAAAATAAATCTGCGGGCGAACCGTCTTGCCTGTCTGCCCAACCTGCAGATCCACCGGCTGCCAGCCATTCTCCACTACCGCGCGGGAGCAGCTAACCGTCGCATTCAAAACCTCAGCCAAATCATCCAACAGCTTGAAGTTCTCTTTGGAGCCAACGCCACGGCCGCCGGAAACAAGAATCTTCGCATCCATGATATTCGCCGTATTCTTCACAGCCTTCACGATATTTAAGATTTCCACGTAACGGTTGTCTGGCGTAAATCCTGGATTAAACTCAATGATGTTTGCCTTTGCGCCTTCGATTGGGGCGATCTTCTGCATAACGCCAGGACGTACCGTCGCCATCTGCGGGCGGTTGTCCGGGCAGGCAATCGTAGCGATTGTGTTGCCGCCAAATGCCGGGCGCGTCATAAGAAGCTGCTTATGCTTCTGCTCTGCCTCTTTTCCAGGCACCGCCACAAGCGGGAAATCACCGATCTCAAGCACGGTGCAGTCAGCCGTAAGGCCAGTCGCGACCCTTGCGGAAACCGTTGGGCCTAAGTCACGGCCAATCGCCGTCGCGCCAACTAGCATAATGTCTGGCTTATACTCGTTAATCACAGAAGCCAAAGCGTGCGCATACGGCTCCGTCCTGTAATCCTTCAGCTGCGGGTCATCCACAACGATCACTTTGTCCGCGCCATAGACTGCCAATTCATCTGCAAGGCCCTTCACGTTTGAGCCAACCAATACTGCCGTCACGTCAGTATCCAAATCCTTCGCCAAATCTTTCGCTTTGCCAAGCAGTTCAAATGCAACGCCGTCCAATACGTTGTCTACCTGCTGCGCATAGACAAACACTCCCTTATATTCTTCTAAACCCATTCTTATTCACCACTTTTCCTTATTTTTTTATATTACGTGCTTTTCTTTGAATTTTCCGATTAAATATTCCACTGCCTCGTCTGGAGCCAGGCTCACCTTCTCGCCCGCGCCCTTGCGGACCTTATCAGACGCCTTCGCAATCTTCGTCGGGGATCCCTTCAAGCCAAGGTTCGCGTCGTCCACGTCCTTCAAGTCCGCCCTGCCCCATACGGTCACTTCTTTGTCATACGCATCGAAGATCCCGCCTGGCGTCATGTAACGCGGCTCATTCAATTCCGACAAAGCCGTGATTAAGCAAGGCATATTCACCTTCAATTCATGGTATCTGTCCTCATACTGGCGCTCCACGACAACAGCGTTCCCATCCACTTTGATATTCTGCGCATAGGAAATCACCGGAAGGCCAAGATGCTCCGCGATCTGCGGGCCAACCTGCGCGGTGTCGCCGTCAATCGCCTGGCGGCCTGTGATAATCAAATCATACTCCAGGTTGCGGATTGCTCCCGCAAGCGTCGTGGAGGTCGCCCATGTGTCCGCGCCGCCCAATACGCGATCCGTCACAAGGATTCCCTTATCCGCGCCCATCGCCATCGCCTCACGCAGCACCTCGTCTGCTTTTGGAAGGCCCATGGTGACAACCGTCACTTCCGCGCCCGTCTCCTCTTTGATCCGAAGCGCAGCCTCTAATCCCGCCTTATCGTCCGGGTTCATGATGGTAAGCATCGCCGCCCTGTTTAATGTACCGTCTGGGTTAAACTGCACGCCGCCCTTGGTGTCCGGTACCTGTTTTACGCATACAACTATTTTCACGGTATTCACTCCTTATTATTTGTTATATTCAATGAAATGCCCCTGCAAGCCGGCAGACATTTCCGTCCGCCATTCTCGCTCCGCTAGATCGCGTCCTATCTTAACAATGCGCCGGAAATTACCATCCTCTGCACTTCAGACGTCCCTTCATAAATCTCAGTGATCTTCGCGTCACGCATCATGCGCTCCACATCGTACTCCCTGATATATCCGTACCCGCCAAAGAGCTGAACCACTTCCGTCGTCACAGCCATCGCCGTCTCCGCAGCGAACAGCTTCGCCTTTGCGGCCTCAACAGAATACACCTTCTGCGTCGCCTTCGCCATTGCCGCTTTATAAACCAAAAGCTGCGCGGCCTCGATCCTTGCCGCCATGTCCGCTAGCTTAAACTGCGTGTTCTGCTGCTGCGCGATGGAGCGCCCAAACTGCTTCCTCTCCTTCGTGTAAGCGACCGCGCGGTCCAATGCGCCTTCCGCGATGCCAAGCGCCTGAGCGGCAATGCCGATGCGCCCGCCGTCCAGCGTATGCATGGCGATTGGGAATCCCTTCCCTTCCGGCCCAAGCAGGTTCTCCTTCGGAATCCGGCAGTCCTCAAAAATCAATTCATATGTAGACGATCCGCGGATGCCCATCTTCTTCTCTTTGGTTCCAAAAGAGAAGCCTGGAGCGCTCTTATCCACGATAAATGCAGAGAAGTTCTTTTTCTTCCTGCCCCTCTTGTCCGTCACGACGCTCGTAATCGCGATGACGATATAAACGTCCGCCACTTTGCCGTTCGTGATAAAGCATTTGGATCCGTTCAATACCCACTCGTCGCCATCCAAAACTGCCTTCGTCTGCGCGCCCTGCGCATCCGTTCCGGCGCCCGGCTCCGTCAAGGCAAACGCGCCAAGCTTCTCGCCCGTCGCCAGCGGCTTTACATATTTCTGCTTCTGCTCTTCCGTGCCATAGGTCAGAATCGGGTCAATGCAAAGCGACGTATGCGCAGACACGATAACGCCCGTGGTGCCGCAGACCTTAGAAAGCTCCTCCACGCACATCACATAGGTGAGCGGGTCGCAGCCCTGTCCGCCGTACTCCTTCGGGACCGGGATGCCCATGAAGCCTAACTTCTGCATTTTCTTCACGGTTTCCATCGGGAACTCTTCTGTCTCATCCACTTCCTGAGCCAGAGGCTTCACTTCATTTTCAGCGAAGTCTTTGAACAAAGTCCTCGCCATTTCATGTTTCTTATCTAAACCGAAATCCATGATTCTTATTCCTCCATGTCTTATTTTTTTATAAAAGGTAGCAGGGCTTACTGAGCGTCAACCGGCGTCTTCGTGCGGTCAGCATTGTATACATAGAAGCCCTTTCCGCTCTTCGCGCCAAGGTTCCCGCCACGGACCATCTTGCGGATCAATGGGCAGGCGCGGTATTTGCTGTCGCCCGTCTCATTGTAAAGGACGTCCATAATCGCAAGGCAGATGTCAAGGCCAATGAAATCGCCAAGCTCAAGCGGCCCCATCGGATGGTTCGCGCCAAGCTTCATGGCAGCGTCAATGCCGGCGATGTCAGAAACGCCTTCCATCTTAATGAAAGCGGCTTCGTTGATCATCGGGATTAAGATGCGGTTCACGACAAAGCCAGCCGCCTCATTCACCTGCACCGGAGTCTTGCCAATCTCTTCGGAAATCTTCTTGATCGCGTCCACCGTCGCCGCCGGGGTGTTCACGCCCGCGATCACCTCAATTAACTTCATGCGGTCCGCCGGGTTGAAGAAATGCATACCAACCATCGGACGGGTAAGGCCGTTTCCAATCTCCGTGATGGAAAGGCTTGACGTGTTGGATGCAAAAATGCATTCCGGCTTCGCGATTTTATCAAGCTCAGAGAACGTCGTCTTCTTCACTTCCATATTCTCAAACGCAGCCTCCACGATCAGGTCGCAGTCCGCGCAAAGGTCTTCCTTTAAGCCCGGCGTGATTTTCGCAAGGATCGCGTCCGCGGCCTCCTGCGTCATCTTGCCTTTCTGCACCAGCCTGTCATAGCCCTTCTGAATTTTCGCCTTGCCGCCGTCTGCCCATTCCTGCTTGATGTCGCAAAGCGCCACTTCATACCCATCGACCTGAGCGAATGCCTTCGCAATTCCCTGTCCCATGGTCCCTGCACCGATAACTCCTACTTTCATTGTAGATCCTCCTTAAATTTTTCTATGAATTGCACAGGAACATCCGAGAAGCGCTTGCTTCCCGGACGTCCCTTTCTGTCATCAATCCCTTTCCACAATCGTGGAGCAGCCCATGCCGCCGCCAATGCACAGCGTCGCAAGCCCTTTCTTCGCGTCCCTCTTCTGCATCTCGTGAAGCAGCGTGACTAAGATACGGCAGCCGGATGCGCCAACCGGATGCCCAAGCGCGATTGCGCCGCCATTTACGTTCACTTTATCCATATTGAAGCCAAGATCCCTCGCCACTGCGATGGACTGCGCGGCGAACGCCTCGTTTGCCTCAATCAGATCCATGTCGTCAATGCTCATGCCCGTCTTCTCAAGCACTTTCTTCGTGGACGCCACAGGGCCAACGCCCATGATGGTCGGATCCACGCCGCCAAGCGCGCCTGCAACCCAGGTCGCCATCGGCGTAACGCCAAGCTCCTTCGCCTTCTCCTCGCTCATCACGACCATCGCGGCCGCGCCGTCGTTGATGCCGGAGGCGTTTCCAGCCGTCACAAGGCCGCCTTCCTTGCCGGAGCAGCATTTTAAGTTCGCAAGGCCCTCCGCCGTCGTTCCGGCGCGCGGCCCTTCGTCCTTCGCGAACATCACCGTCTCCCTCTTCACCTTTACAGGAACCGGGACGATCTCATCGCTGAATTTCCCTTCCGCGATCGCCTTCTCGCACTTCTGCTGGCTGTTTGCGGAGAAAGCGTCTAACTCTTCACGCTTGATGCCATATTTATCACATACGTTCTCTGCCGTAATCATCATGTGGTAATGGTTGAACGCGTCCGTCAATGCGTCGTTCACCATCGTGTCAATGATCGTCGCGTTGTTCATGCGGTATCCAAAACGCGCTTTCGTCATTGCATAGGGAGCCATGGACATATTCTCCATGCCGCCTGCGACAACGACGTCCGCCTGTCCCGAAAGAATCAGGCTGGCAGCCTCGTTCACGCATTTGAGGCCGGAGCCGCATACGACGTTCAATGTGAAGGCCGGAACTTCAATTGGCAAGCCCGCTTTGATAGATGCCTGGCGCGCCACGTTCTGTCCCTGCGCAGCCTGGATGACGCATCCCATCATCACCTCGTCAACCTGCTCTGGCTTAACGCCTGCGCGGCTCAACGCTTCCTTAATCACGATCGCGCCCAAATCAGCTGCCGGTGTGTTGCTCAACGCGCCGCCCATTTTTCCGATTGCCGTACGGCAGGCGCCTGCTAAAACTACTTTCTTTGCCATTTTCTCGTCTCCTTATCCTTTATTATTCTCAAAGCTGTTAATTTTTTAACAATCCTAGTTAAAAAAATAATGATCAGCTTGTCTGAAACTGTTCTTTCCTCAATAACAGTACCATATTTTGACTTCCAATGCAAGGATTTCAGAAGGAAATTTTACAACATCGACGACAGCTTTGCCCATGCCATTCGCAGAGGCGCCTACGGCTGAAAGCAAAACATAATCGCCGCCTTATTTGAGGAATGCCATACTTTTACAGAGCCAGCCTAACACTTGCGCAGGCAGGCGTCAGGCTGCGCGGCACAAGGGGCGGCCTGACGCCATGTAAAAGCTCTTTTTTAAAGCATCTTCTTCGCCCTTCTTTTCACGCTTCGGGCAAACTGCAGCGCCGCCCTACGGCACTTCTTCAAAGAAGTGTCTTTTCTGTAATCCGTTTCATTGAACGAACAGAATTTCTTAACCGTCGCTTCAAACCCATGCCGGGCATAAGAATCCCAAAATGCCCCATACGCCTCCGGCTGTTTTGTTGGATGCTGTAAATTGGGCTGGAGGCAGTCCTTGAAAGCATACTCCCTAATCTCCGCTTTTGCACGCACCTCCTTTATTAGCTCCATGCCTTTTTTCGAATTTGCAAGCGTAAGGGAAATGCCATTTCCGTCATCATACAATGGATCTGCCTTCTCAATCCCCCAAAAATCCCCAATTGTAAGGTCGGAAACCCGTTTTTCTGACGCATAGGGGCAATGATAGCAGCTCTCCCTAAGCTCCAGATGGCTGTAAAATAGATTCGGATAATTTTCACTGACATACAGCCTATTGTCTTTTAAGAGAAAGCTTTCTATATGAGAATGCCAGAAGCCCGAAAATTTCTTTCGAAAATCGTATTCCCGTATAACTCCAAACCTCCGTTCCAAATATGCGTAATAATCCCGGAACACTCTTGGGGACGGAACACCATGGCATACCAAATCACACGTAATCAGTTTTTTCATGTCGGCATTTTTTTGCCCTAAAAATGAAACAAGCCCATCCACATGACATGGCGTCCCACAAAAAAGCGCGGCCTTTCCATCCTCCAAATCCTTCTTTACGTTCCAAAATACATCCCCGACCGACGCCTGCACATATTTTGAGCCTTTGAATTTTGAAATCCCCTCCGCGCCGCTTGCCCTGGCATAAAATACATTTGCCCGTTCCGCAGCCACTCCATACACAATCCCACCCTTTTCCAATAGAGCTTCCGCAAACAAAGCAAATGCCCCTCCAGACTGACTGTAACGGCGTCCTTTCTTTTTCTTGATTCCATATGCATACGCGTCCCTTTCCTTCCCTACAGAACGCTCAAACCTGCATACCCTTTCGCAAAGCCCGCATTGCACGCATTTTTCTTCCTCTATCATGGGCAGCAAAAACCCTTTTTCGTTTTCCTGCATCCGAATCGCGCCTGTTGGGCAGACGCATCTGCACGCAGTGCATCCACAGCAATTTTTTTCTGATTTCTCTAACATCTACATTCCCCTATTCAGGATAATATTTTTTTGCGCGGCGATAGGAGCGCCTGGCAAAATCCTTTTGATCGCTGACCCTCACCCCCACAGCTTTCAAAATCCTGTCCGCCATTTTCCTCGCATGGTTTTTCTTCCCCTCCCCCATTCCATTCTCACGAACCGTCAAATGCCCGCCTCCATATTCTTTCAACGGCAAAAACCAATCCGACAGATGTATCTCAAACCAGTCCGGCTGTCGTTTATACGCCATCAAAAGAAGCTGCTGATCGTCATCTATGCAGTCCAGGCTCAGCAACGCCTGCATATTATCCCGCATCAACGCCCAGAATTTCCCCGCCAAATCCACGGGAACATAAATCAGACCACCTATCATGCAGTCATAAGAAAGCTGCAGGCTGTCTGCCCCTGAAATTTGATTTGGGTCATTCAGGCAAAACAACTGTATCTTATCCGAAAATGGATAGTCCCATAGAAAAGAGAACTCCTCTGGGTTTGGATAGGAAACCCCTCCGTGGTCATATCCAAAATCAATCCATGCCACTCCGTTTCCTTTCTCGTTATCGTGCTTACAGGCATCCTGAAGGACCCAATACTTCATCAGCATTACATAATCATACTTTGCCGTATTGGAATATGCATTTTCATAATAGCGAAATGCTCGAAAGCTGCCCTTCTGCTCTACCTGACACATCCTCTGAAACATTGCAGGCTCCACTTCAAACACATGATCCAAAGAAACCACTTCTGTCTTTTCCGAAAGGCCATGCCTTGCCCTGATTTCCAGAATCTCCTTGGCAAATTTACTTTCTGTATATACAATCAGCTTATTTTTCAGCCTTGCCCATCTCGAAAAATCATCCATATACCGTCCCGTTGTCCGGCGCAAGGACTCATTGTCCAAATCTCCCCTGCCAATGTCAAAAAAGGCTGTCACAAGCGTTATCTCATCCTTCCTCATTCTTCCTGCCTCCTCAAAAAGATTTTTTTCATCCTTTTTCTGTCTTCCTTATCCAAAAATATAAAATAATTCCAGATGCAGCCGACGCCTCCCAAGCAAAGAGCATTTACGACAAAAGAAAGTATGCCCTCCACCGGAGCCAACGCGCCTTTCAAAAGAAAGAACATAGCCAGCAACAGCATGGAGTCAAGCACATAGCCCACCAGTAACGGATAAAATGTCCTCTTTGCCGCATTCAGGCACTTCGAGGCATAAAGCGGCGTATAAATAAAATTCACAATCAGGCCAACCACCCTGCTGACTCCAGCCACTGCATACACCCCAAAGCCCGTCAATTGAACCAAGGCAACCACCACAACCGCGTCAAAGCAGCTGACTCCAAGCCAAACCAGTGAATTTACTTTCAAATGGTTCGTGATTAAAAACACGCTGTTCAACGCGCTTGCGACGCCCGACGCCAACACAGACACAATGGAAATGCAGGAAAGGGCATAAATCATCGGAATATTTTCTCCTGGAACCCATAATGAAAAAAACTCCTGCCCATACGCGATGGCCCCGGCAAATATGATGCTGACGAAGAATCCGCAAAATTTCATGTTCCTTTTCATTTCCAAAATGACGCGGCCTGTGTCGCCCCTTGCATAATAATAGGTCTGCTGCGGATGGAACAAAGAAGTTAAGATACTAATCATCCCACTTAAAATCGTCGGGACTGTATATGCAATCGAAAGCTGCCCCATCGCATATGCGCTGACGCCAAGGTTGCAAATCAGCAAGTCCAGCCCATCTGCCAGCACCTGCGACAGCCTTGACACAGAGCTCCAGATTCCTGCGGCCAGCATCTCTTTGATGCTTGCAAAAGAGACGGCTTTCCTGCGGACACTAAGGCCAGGCAGCAGCTTTTTTGTCACAATGCTGTTATAATAAATTAATCCGACGCTGCATAATGTGGCGGTCAGGCTAATATACGCTATATTCGCCGGAAAAACGCCAAAAAAGAACGCCAAGAACGCCACACGGGCCATTGCGCTGACGCAATTGCCCAAGCTGCTTAAATACAGCCTGTTTTTGACAAACGCCGCAACGGAAAACACATTGCCGACTACTGTAGCCAGAAAGTTAAAAACCACAAATACAAATAAAAGCTTTACGCTTGCCGTCAAATTTTCCGGAATTTGAATCAACAGCTCAAGCTTCCAGATCAGAGGCAAAAAAAGGAACAGCGAAACAAACGCTAACAGCAAATTTGCCCAAAACACCGAATTAAAATAGATATCCGCCTCTGCTTCTTTCCCCTCATGAATTTTAATGGTAATGAAGCGCCCAGCAACGGAATTCAATGCCACAGTCACAATAGACGCATAATTTACCATATTGTTCGCCAGGCTGACAAACCCATATGCCTCGCTGCCCACTGTGCTTACCAAATACGGCGTTAAATAAAAATTCATCCCATAGCTTAAGACGGTCGCCATAATGCTGGCGGCAAAATTTATGATAAAATACCGATCTCTGTTTTCCTTCATTTTCTTCCTCTAAGTCTCCCGCAGCGCGCGGCATAAAAACAACTCTGACTCTTTTCTGTATTCCTTCAATCGTTCCTGCACCTTTGCAAAGTTTATTTGATCCGAAAAATCCATCTGCCCCGGCCCCTCTATTCCCCGCCGTTTTAAGCCCAAGGCCCTCAGTAAATTATCAATCCTCGCATTCCCTTTGCTTATGCTGTAAAACTCTTTTTGAAACAATACGGAAAAGACCGTCCCATGAAATGAATTTGTAAGGACGAATTCTGCGTTTGCTACCGCATTCAAAAATTCTGCCGGCCCAAAATCTGCAAACTGCGTGTTGGGGTCAAACCCTTTTTTCTTATAATAATGCAGCTCAACCCGCGCAATCCCCATGCGCTCAGATACATACCGGACAGACGCATCCATTGCCGGATCTTCCACTACAAAATACGCAAACAAATATCTGCCTCGCATCTTTGGCGCCTGCCTTAACAGAGGCTCGTACTCGTATGCCTCCAAAAGCAATGTGGGATCAAGCGCAACAGACGCCTGTAGATGATACTGAGCGTAAATGGAGTCTGACAGCGACCTCTCTCGCACCGAAAGGAAATCAAATCCTTTTAATGGCCGCAAAAACAGCTCCTTTTCCTTTTGAGGAATCTCGCCCACATTGATGCTTGCGGCATATGAAATCTTACGCCCGTCATAATCAAAGTCCAATAAATAGACCGGATCTAAGCCCCCTGTAAGCTGACTTGTCCAAATCTGATCGCTCCCAACAATCAGCGCATCATAAGGCTCCTCCAAAAGCTCTTTCACAGAAGCGATGCCCGGCCCCACGGCCAAATTCGCATGAATAAATTCTTCAAACCGCTCCCACTGCACCGCCCACGCATCCTGCATTGTTTTTCGATGAGCCAAAAATTTTATTTTCTTCACAAGCGTCCCCGGATGAATGAGATCGAAAAGACGGATCTTGGCCGTTAACTTCTTTTGATAGTTCCGCTCTATACAAGGGTTCCTATAATCAATCAGGCTTGCCTCATGCCCCATTGCGGCAATTTTCTCTTTCAATGCGTATGCCTGCAGCACTGCCCCATAATTATGCGCATTGTGAAATGTCAAAATCCCGACCTTCATTTCCCCTCCCCATCCTTTACATAGGATAAAATCAGGCGGACGTACTGCTCATAATAGTTTTTTGCAGAATACGCCTTAACGTTCTCTTTAGCATGCTCCCTAAGCCCTCTTCTAAGCTCCTCGTCTCCCGCCAACTTAAGCATCGCCTCCGCTAAATCATCCGCAAAATTCTTTGACCATTCAACCCAATATGCGCTTTCGCCCTCCACATATTCCGGTATTCCGCCTACCTTTGCCGTAATGAGTGGAATCCCCGCGGCCATCGCCTCTAACATAGACAGCCCTGCCGCTTCATCCCAGATTGACGGCAGGACTGCAATGTCCGCTATCTTTATCGCTCTCCATAGCTCATGGTTAGGAATGAATCCCGTAAAGCAAACCGCCCCCTTTACGTCTTTTGACAGAGCTTCCAATTCCATTGCATATTCTGCCGCCACTTCGCGTCCAAAGGCGGAGCTGCCCACAATCAACAGCTTCGCCGCTTTTTTAGCGCGCACTTTTTTGAACGCCTCTAATAATTCCTTCACTCCTTTTTCAGGAATCAGCCTGCCCCAATAAACAAAGACCGTCTCATCTGCAATCCCATAGTTTTTTCTTTCTGATACGATCTCCTCAGGCGTCAGCTCCTGTTGGAACCGTTCCAAATCTATCCCATTTTTCAGCACGTCAACTTTTTTTCCATGAATGACGCCATTGCACAGCAAATTCCTGGCCACAAAATTGCTGATGCAGATATATCTTGAAAACCAGCGGCTTAGCGCAGCCGCGCCCTCATAGGCGCCATGTAAATGAATGCACATTTTTTCCTTTGGAATCCTCTTTGCCAAATATCCATAGATGTCATACTCCCCATCTTCGATCAAAACCAGGTCAAAGACTTTCCCTTGCATCTTGCGATAAGCCCGTTTGATATAAGGATCCTCAAAAACAGCCTTTCCCCTGTGCCTTACGGACATTCGGTTGAGAAATGACACTGCCCTGGATGAAAACAGCCTGTCCCTTAACGTCCCATAGCGTATATATTCTATTGTGCTTTTTTTATACTCTCCAGCGCTGGCATATGCCTTCTCATCCCATACGGATAGGACCGTCAGCCCTATCCTCCCATACCTCTCATTCATCGTTAAGAACAATTCCATCAAGCCTTCCACCGCTCCCCCTTTGACTGCAGGGACGGGGTATTTTTTGGGCGCAATCATGCAAACATTTACCATATTCCAATCTCCATCTCTTTCTTTCAACGCCTCCTGACGCATTCCAGAATCCTTTTTGCCGTTCCAAAACACTTAGTTAGGTGCAAAAGCAACGCGCTTTTTTCACGTAAGGTGACATACGGATTGAAAAAGCCAAGCAGCGCCATTTTTCTGCATTCCCGAAAGATCAACTGATAAAAGTTCTTGTATTCTTGATTTTTCTTCTTCGAAATGCGGCCACAATGACACAGATTCAAAAAATACAGCAGCGCGCTTACGTAATATGACGCAGCTTCTTTCTTCAGCTCCTTATGCTCCGCAAGAATTTCCTGATAAAATTTTTTATAATTAAAAAACGCCGTCCTCTGCCTTGCGCTCATCCCTGCGCTAATGCTGCCTTCCCGATGCACATAATAATAGCTGGATTTCCCCGTATGCGATATCCTCCTCACTTTTCGCAATATGGGCAGGAATACGGCGACATCTTCCGACAGCTCCCCCGCCGGATACCGAATGCCGTCAAAAAGGTTTGCTTTATATAATTTTCCCCATGCCCCAATATGAACGCCCTGAGACAGCAGTAAATTCCTCAGCGCCTCCTTCACCGTCCATGCACAAGGCCCTGGCATTTGAAACCGTTCTTCCATAGCAGAAGGAAACACATCATATCTGCCGCAGACGCCGATGTCCGCATCCGAACTGATACAGGCGTCATATAATGTTTCTATATAATCTTTCGCAACATAGTCGTCGCTGTCGATAAAGGAAACCCATTCGCCCTTACAGCAGTCCAGCGCGGCATTCCTCGCCTCTGACAGGCCGCTGTTTACCTGATGAATCACCTTCACCCTGGAATCTTTTTTTGCGTAGGCGTCGCATATTGCCCCACAGCCGTCGGTTGATCCGTCATCCACCAAAAAGATTTCCATATTTTTATAGGTCTGACCGCACACGCTTTCTAAGCACTTCACTAAAAAATCCTTCACATTATAAACCGGAATAATCACTGAAACTAACTGTTGTCTGTCCATGCCTTCCTCTCTAAAAAAAGCTTCCCATGCTTCACCAGCTCAATCAAACGATTGAGCTTCGGATAAAAAAAGGGGCAGGCGCACAAAAGCTTTACCCTAAGCTTCCGCTGTCCTTTCAAAAATCTGTTTTGACGGAAGTTTGTCCCTAAGATATTCTCCCTGCTTTTTAAAATACTTCTTTTATAACGCCAGGAACCCACCTTACGAATTACGTCCAAATTTGCAAGAATATATCTGTATTCTGCTGCCTCTGCCAATCCCTTTTCCTTCGCGCTCACATATTCATAAATCTCCCGATAGGCCCGCACAATGTCATATCTCGCCTGTAATGGCCCAGATTCCATAATAGACCCTTCCCGATGCCGGTAAAAATAAAGGGCTTCTCCCAGATAGGCCACCTTCGAGGCGCGCATATAAAGCTTATACGTCGTAAAGCAGTCTTCATGAATCCGCCCAACGGGATACCGGATCGGACGCCCTTGAAACAATGAGGCCCGATATAGCTTATTCCACGCCACGACAAGCGCCGCGTCCCCATCCTCAAGCAGCTTTTGGAATGCATCGTATCCAGACATCTCTTTTTCACAGCCATACAAATGCCCTCTTGAAAGCCCGTCCGCATACACATCCGAATAATTGCAAATCACAATATCCGCATGGCTGGCTTTCGCAGCCGCAAGCATCCGCTCCAGCATCTGCCTGCCGATAAAATCGTCGCTGTCAATCAAGCTGATATATTCTCCCGTAGCCATGGCGATTCCTGTATTTCTTGCAGCCGATAAGCCCCCGTTTTTCTGATGCACAATTTGTACGCGGCTGTCCTTTCTCGCATATTCATCACAGATTGCGCCGCTTTGATCCGTTGATCCGTCATCCACGAGAATAATTTCCAAATGACGGTACGTTTGGCCGCATATGCTTTCGATGCATTCCCTCACGTATGGCTCTACATTATAGACGGGAACAATGACGGATATTTTACTGTCCATAGCGCTCCTTTTCTCGCAGCCTGCCCCCTCCCGTTTCCTTCCCCACTTCCATCACGCAGGCATACATCAAAATAAAGATGATTAAGATTCCAGGATTTATGCTCACAACGATGCCTTTCACCTCAAATACAAAAAAACAAATCCCCGCAAAGATAATCGAGAATTTTTTATCCTCTGAATCGCACTTCAAATATGCGCCTTGAAACAATTTTATAAAAACGCCATAAAAGAAAACGCATCCTACTATGCCAATCAACCAAACTGTATTCACGTACCCTACATCGGAATGGGCGAACACCCCTGTAGAATATACCGAATGGCCCGTGCCAAACAGTTTTCCAAATACGCTGGATGGAACTGCCCAAAAATCATCCGAGAACAATACTTCAATGGACGTAATGTTATCCGCATTGCCAAACAGCGCCAAAACATTGCTGGCCAAACGCTCCAATGAGCCAGCGGCTTTCCGATATAAGAACAAAAGCCCGGCTGACCCGGCAACGATCATAAAGACTGTGCTGCCTACCACCCGCTTCGATATTTTTCCCCGTTTCAGATCCATAAAAAGCGGCACAAACACGCCAATGGCCGCCATGACCACGCCAGTGATGGAGTTTGATAAAGGCACAATCAGCAACACCAAAAAACATACGAGATATTTTTTGTCATGTTTTCCAAAATATATCCAACATAACCCACAAATAATTCCTGTCGCAAACCCAAACAAATCGACTAACACATTTGCAAATCCATAAAAACGCTCATTATAAAACCAATTTGCGTAATAGCTCATATCAGAGCCATAAACGTTCTTAAAAAAAATCTCTAACAGATACATTCGTACAGTTGGAAAAACCAGCATCATCACTGTAAAGCACGCTTCAATCAATCCTGCCATGATAATTACTTTAAGGAGCCTTTGATAATCCACCCTATGCCGTTTGCAATAAAGCACGACATACACTGCAATTGGCTGCACAAAAAGAAACGCTCCCCAAACCTTATATAAATACAGCAAATAAACGAGAATATTTAACCTGCTGCCCCAAAAACAATCATATACCATACGGGCCGTCATATATAGCGCCACCGTCACAAAAGACAGCTGAAAAAGCCGTATTGTCTTTTGCTTCAAAAAAGCATAGGTTTCCTTTTGATATCTCCATAACAGCGCCACAACGGAATAAGCTGTCATAAAAAATAATAGATTGACATTCTTTACCAAAGGAGGGCAAAAAATAGCAAAAATAAAAAAAACTCTGTGCTCTCCGCGCTCTTTGTGGTTAAAATTGCACAAA
>CANTEO010000050.1 GCA_947652855.1 uncultured Roseburia sp.
CAACGGCAATTGGCGATTACTCCCATGCGGAAGGATATGGAACCGAAGCAGGTGGTGCTTGTTCTCATGCGGAAGGATATAGAACAACGGCAATTGGCGATTACTCCCATGCGGAAGGATATGGAACCGAAGCAGGTGGCGATCGTTCCCATGCCGAAGGATATGGAACCGAAGCAAACAACTTTGCTTCTCATTCAAGCGGGAAACACAGTAAGTTAATGATAACAGGCGCAAATTATAATACACAAGTTGGGGATGTGTTTGTCATAGGCAACGGCACAGGATATTCCAATCTCTCCAACGCCCTCCGCGTCACCTACCAGGGCGACATCCTTGGAACCAAAGCCTTCCAATCCTCCGGCGCGGACTACGCCGAGTTCATAAAGCCCTGGGCGGACGGCAACCCCGATAATGAAGACCGCGTGGGCTATTTCGTCACAGTTAGGGGCGGCCTCCTGCATATCGCAGATGAAGGCGACTATATCGCCGGAATTGTCTCCGGCAACCCCTCCATCGTCGGGAATGCGGACGAGGACTATTACTGGCGGTATGAGAGGGACGCGTTCAACCGAATTGTCTTAGAAGACGTGCCAGAGCAAATCCACGCGAAAGATCAGGAAGGCAATCCGCTCTACGACCCGGAAACCCACAAGCCAGTCATGGCCCCAACGGGAAATATCATCAAAAACGCCCGCATGAAGCTTGCGGAGGGCTACGACCCATCCTTGCAGAACGCCTATATAGAGCGAAAAGACAGGAAAGAATGGGACTACGTCGGGATGCTTGGCGTGCTGCCCGTCCGCGACGACGGCACGTGCGTGCCAGGCCAATTTTGTAAATGCGGCCAAGGCGGCATCGCGACACCCGCGGCAAGCCGGGGCTTCGACACCTATCTGGTGATTGAGCGAATCTCTGACACTATCGTAAGCGTCATCCTAAAATAATTCAAGGAGAACAGATCTATGGACAACGTCATAAAGCAAATCGACATCGACCTCTACTCTCCCGCCTCCTACGAGGTCATCTATGCACAGCAGGGGGACAACAACTCGCGCGTCATTGAGCTCTCCCTCTATGACAAGGGCGAGGCATACTGCATCCCAGAATCCGTCCTGGTTCAAATGGAGGGCCACAGGGGAGACGGCTCTCCCTTCTTCAGAGACGACAACTGCGCCGCCTCAGGCAGCATGATCCGCGCCACCCTAGACAGCGACATCCTGTACGCCCATGGGACGGTCGAAGCCAAAATTGTCCTAAGGCAGCCCGCAAAAAAAGAAAGCGGTAAAATTTACAGCGAAGAACGCGACACCATCCTATCCACCATCCCGTTTCGCATCCATGTGCAGAAGAACCCCTGCGACAAGAAGAAGCTAGAAGGGGAGAAGCGTTCGCTCATCGACTTCCTCATCCAAAAATTCCGGGAAGTGAAAGAGGCGCTGTCCAAGCATATGGACGACAAGGGAAACCCACATGAGGTCACAAAAGCGCAAGTCGGCCTTGGAAACGCGGACAACACCGCCGACAAAGACAAATACGTCGCAAGCGCGGATCAATTAACGACAGTCAGGGCAATCGACGGCATCGGCTTCAACGGCACAGAGCCAATCGTCCACTACTGCATCTGCCCCACTGGCGGAAACACCGCCGCAAAAACTGCAAATCTGCCCCACTTTCAGCTTACTGAGGGAGCCAGGGCAGCCGTCCTGTTTCAATACAGCAACACTGCGGCAAATCCCACTCTTAACATAAGCGGCACAGGAGCGAGGCCCATTCATTACAACGGCACGGCAGTCAGCCTCGCAAACGCCACCATCCTAAGAGGCTGCTGCGAGCTCATCTACGACGGCTTGGGCCATTGGCTTCTTACAGGCAGGCACACATTGGTAAAGGGAGCCTCCGAGACAGCCTACAGAGACGGCCTTGTGAGCCTCACCCCCGACGACATCGGCGCGTCCCCAAGCAGCCACACGCACAATTACGCTGGCAGCGCATCCCCGGGCGGCTCTGCCATCTCCGCCGACAAGCTGGGCACAGACGCCGGATCCACAAAGCGGCCCGTCTATTTTAAGAACGGCGTACCCATCGCCTGCGAAGACATCTCTAACTACAAAGAAGTCACGCAAGCAGAATACGTCAGGCTCACCGACTCTGAAAAAGAAGACGTCGTCTTCTACATCACCGATTCAGACAACTCCATCCCAACCGCAACCGATACGGAAAAAGGGCTTGTGATTGTAGACAAGGCGCTTTCCCTAACTTCAGAAAATCCCGTGCAGAACAAAGCAATCAAAGCAGAGCTTGACAGAAAAGTTGACAAAGCATCCGGGAAAGGGCTGTCCACGAACGATTATACCACAGCAGAAAAGACGAAACTGGAAGGAATCGAGGCAGGCGCAAATCACTATTCCCTTCCTCCCGCGTCCGCATCCACGCGTGGCGGCGTGAAAATCGGCTACACAAAAAACAGCCAGAACTACCCTGTTCAGCTAAGTGAGGAAAAGATGTTCGTCAACGTCCCATGGACAGACACCAATACAACATACCCGCTTTATTTTAAGACAATTGACAAGGACTTTCAGACAAAATTCCGCACGCAAACGAAAGGATCCCCAGGGACTTCTGACTATATCTCCGCAGTCAGGAGCAACACAGATGACAACACATACTTACCGAGATACGGCGCAGGACTTGCCTGGGGCAGGGACGACACGCACGGCTACCTGAATGTAAGCTATTCCAACCCATATGCCTACATCGGCGGCGGAAATGCAGACCGGCTGAACTGGGTGAAGCAGCTCGCGTTTATGGACTCCAACGTGGCGAGCGCCACCAGGGCAGGGACTGTGTTCCGAAACAATGACGTAGATCTGTCAGCGGCGTCATTTGACCAAAACAAATGGTACCCTGTGACAGGAACCGCATTGCCGAGAAACGGGCTGCATTCCATAAGGGTATATAACTATTTGGACGGAGGAGCCGTAAACTGGAGCACACATAGCGGAAAATCGTATAGCTGCGACATGGAGCTTCTTGTGCTGGCAAGCGGTTATGGGACAACGCACGCGCAGTCGCTCTGCCTAAACTATGAATGCTGCTGGACCTTAAACAACGTCAATCCGGCAGGCTACTCTCAGATGGGCAACAGCTCCATTCCCGTCCTATGGCTGCGTGGAGGAGGCAGATACCACGTCACCACAGATTGGGACTGCACATGGACGCCAAGGGCCGCAAGCTTTTCATCAACAAATCAATCCGTCGCCCCATCCACAAGCAACCCCGGCATTTCCATCAACAAAAGCTCCGTTTACGCAAACTTAAATGGAAATGCCACATCCGCGACCAAGGCGACGCAAGACGGAAATGGAAATGCCATCTCATCCACCTACGTTAAAAAATCCGGGGACACACTAAGCGGAGCCCTACAGGTAGCCGGAGAAAGCAAATTCCATCAAGGCGCATATACCGACCCTTGGCCAAGCCATTCGTGCGCAATCAAGGCGACTGGGGATATCGGCGTTACTGGAACAGTAAAAACAAGCAAAATGCAAGTCTCCTCAAGGGGTGGGAATTGGATTGAAGGAATGGCTCTCTCAAATGCGTCCATTAGCATTTCTAATCAAAATTCAGCGACCGGATACCACCCCATTCTTGCGGGAAAAACCAAAAGCAACCATATATGGAACATTGGAACGATCATGGATCGTGCCGGATTCTATGGATTTAAAAGCGGAAGGACGGAAAACAACAGAGACTGGGCGCTTGACATAGATGTCACAACCGGCGCAGTTTCCTCAACAGGCAGCATTACCGCCCCATCCTTTATTGGCAACGCCACCTCAGCGACAAATGCCGACACTGTAGACGGAAAACACGCCTCCTACTTCCTGCCTGCATCCGGCGGCACTGTCAGCGGAACGCTAAAAGTCACTGGAGACATGACAATGGAAGGCAATGTCAGGATTAAAAAAGCCTCCAGCAACTATGGCTCTATCATCAACATAGGGGATGGGAACTACATTCAAATTTCTGAGGAAACCGACGACGTGCTTACTGTGAAGGCAAAGCAAATCAATATCAATTCCACAAACGCCAACTCAGTTTATATCAATGGAGAAAAAGCAGTTCGGTACAAAATCTTAACACAGGCGGAATACAATGCCTTGCCAAGCAGCAAAAACAGCAATGGCGTCGTCTACTATATCACCAATTAATACAAATCAAAGGAGGTAACTCATTATGCCCAAAATAATGTTAAATGGAATAGACTACAGCTCACCAACGGCATCTGGATCGGCGGCGGACGCCTATAACCAGGCAAATGCCGCGTATAGCAAAGCAAATACAGCCATGAATTCAGCCGTCAGCATTAATTCAAGATTGAATTCTGCTCAGCTCGCATTAGGAGGAGCAGCAACTGCCTCTGGAGATAATTCCGCCGCACTGGGGCCTTCTTCAACCGCCTCTAAAGATTATTCTGTAGCGGTAGGGAAATATTCCAGCGCTTCTGGCATTAAAGCCATAGCATCTGGCGCATATTCAACTGCAATTGGAGCTGAAGCCGCAGCGTTTGGATGCAGCGCAAATGCATCCATGAACCAAGCCACAGCGATTGGGCGTATGGCAAATGCCAATGCGGTCTATTCCACAGCAATCGGAACAAATGCTTCTTGCAGAGGCAACTATTCCACATCCTTGGGCTTTGCCGCTTCAACTTCAAACAGCAACAGCATCCAGCTTGGCGATCCTTACAATTTAAGCAGCATAACCTCAAAAGTAACCATTATCACCAACTCAGATGAGCGAGACAAAACTGACATTGAAGATATAATTTCAAAATCGGTAGAGTTCCTTAAAAAAGTCCGCGTCATCCGCTACGTTTTTAATGGCCGTGGAATGTACATTGACGAGGAAAATTTATCCGAAGAAGACAAAGAAAAGAAATGCAAATTTGGCCTGTGCGCCTATGACAAAGCATCCCACGCAGCCGGGACAAAAAAGGGAGAACGGAAACGAATTGGCGTATCGGCTCAGGGAGTGCAACGGGCGCTGGAAGAAACCTTTGGAACTGCATCCTATGCAAACCTTGTAAATGACAACCTTTTTGACTTCACCCCCTCTGAAATCCCAAATGACGTGGAAAGCCAGCTTGCCGTGAACTATGAGGGCTTCATCCCTTTTCTGATTAAAGCGGTGCAGGAGCTGGATGGAAGAATTTGCGCATTAGAAAACGAAAGGAAACCATCATGAAAAAATTCGTAAGCATCGTCATCCCAAGATACAAAGAAACAGAGAAAGACATTTTTCCCCTCCTGTCCAGCATCAACGGCCAGGTGGGAGTTGACCTTTCTGACATTGAGGCAATCATTGCGAATGACGGAAAGAATGAGACGAACCCTCTGGACGGGACATTCCTCTCCCTGTTTGATTTTGACATAAGGCAGGTCACATGCGAAGTAAACCGGGGCTGTGGCCCCGCCAGGCAGGCGGGCATCGACATAGCGCGCGGAGAATATGTCATATGCTGCGACGCGGACGATACCCTGCACAGCGTAGGGGTCTTGGGAGCCATGATGCAGGAGGCGGAAAAGAACGCCCCTGATATGCTTATTACGTCCTGGTTGGAAGAGGTCATCGACGCAAAGGGAGCCTACCAGTACATTACTCACGAAAACGACAACACATGGATGCACGGAAAATTGTACCGCAGGCAATTCCTGATCCAAAATAATATTCGGTTCCCAGACTGCCTGCGGGTGCAGGAGGACAGTTACTTCAATAATCTGGCGTCCGCATTCGCAGAAAGGCGCCAGCATCTCCCTGTCACATCCTACGTCTGGAAATACAGCCCAGACAGCACGACCAGGAAAAACAATGGAATCTATGCCTATCAGAGCATACCCGAATTTATACGCTCCTGCTCCATGGCATACGCAGAAATAGAAAGGCGCGCGCCACAACAGTTAGAATATAAAATCTTACAATTTATCCTATACAATTATTTCAGCTTCCATCATCCAGAATGGCAAAATCCCAAACGCTCCGCATATCTTAAAGCCGCGGAAGATGCATTTGTAACGAATGTAACCCCATATTTGCATTACTGGAACGATGCGCCCAAACAAACAATCGCAGATATTTATAGTCAAGAGAGGAACCGAAGCTTCACTGGATACATGGAAGAAGAAACTGTATCGGAATGGCTAAAGAGGCTTGGACTGAAAGGATAATTCCCTGCCACATCATCAAATGCAGGCTTAGGCAGACAAAAAATCTATTATGAATATTGAATAAAACATTTTAAAAAAGGAGGGCAAATCACCATGGACAACGTCATGAAACGAATCAACATCGACCTCTACTCCCCCACTTCCTATGAACCTATTCAAGCGCAGCAGGGGGACAACAACTCGCGCGTCATTGAGTTTATTTTATACGACAAAGGAGAGCCCTACGCCATTCCACAAAACACCCTGATCCGAATGGAAGGCCACAGGGGAGACCAATCTTCCTTCATCAAAGAAAACTGCACCCTCTCAGACAATGTCATCCGCGCCACTTTGGACGACGACATTCTGTACGCCCACGGCATCGTCGAAGCCAAGATCATTCTGACTCAGCGTGCAGAAAAAGAAAGCAGCGAGAGCAACGGCAATAGCCACGACGTCATCCTCTCCACCATTCCGTTCCGCATCCATGTACAGAAAAATCCCTGTGACAAAACCAAGGTCGAGGCAGAGAAGCGGTCCCTCATCGACTACCTGATCCAAAAACTCAGAGAATTGAAAGACACTCTGACGACACACATAAGCGACAAAACAAACCCTCATAACGTCACAAAAGCCCAAGTCGGCCTTGGAAACGCAGACAACACCGCCGACAAGGACAAATACGTCGCAAGCGCGAATCAATTGACGACGCCCCGGACAATCGACGGCGTCAGCTTCAACGGCACGAAATCCATCGCGCACTACTGCATATGCCCCTCCTTAGGAAACGCCGCCGCAAAAACCGCAAGCCTGCCCGGATTTCAATTAGTCAACGGAGCCAAAGCCGCCGTCCTGTTCCAATATGGCAACACGGCCGCAAGCCCAACGCTTACTGTCAATAACACCGGGGCAAAGCCGATCCATTACAACGGAGAAGCGATCAGCCTCGCAAACGCCCCCATCCTGAAAGGATGCTGTGAATTCGTCTACGACGGCTTGGGCCACTGGCTTCTTACAGGCAGGCACACATTCGTAAAAGGAGCCTCTGAGACAGCCTACAGAGACGGCCTTGTGAGCCTGACCCCAGCCGACATCGGCGCGTCCCCAAGCGGCCATACGCACAGCTATGCAGGCAGCGCATCCCCAGGCGGCTCCGCCACCTCCGCCAACAAGCTGAACACAGACGCAGGATCTCAAAAGCAGCCCGTCTATTTTAAAAACGGCATCCCGATCGCCTGCGAAGACATCTCCAACTATCAAGAAGTCACGCAGGCAGAATACGAAAGGCTCACCGCCTCTGAAAAAGAGGATGTCGTCTTCTATATCACTGACGCAGACGAAACGCTGCCAAATGCAACGGCGCAAGCCTCTGGCCTCATGTCCGCAGAAGACAAAAAGAAGCTGGACGGCATCGCCACGGAAGCCAATCGCTATTCCCTGCCTGCGGCATCCCCAACCACGCGCGGCGGCGTGAAAACAGGATACGAGCAAAACGGGAGCAACTACCCCGTCCAACTGGACAACGAAAGAATGTATGTCAACGTTCCCCAGGCAAATGCCAACGGCTCCTGGTTCGGCGTCTGTGGGAGCGCGCCGGAAGACATCGCCAAAAAAGTGGATTTGGATGGCTTTGTGCGTTTCAACGGCGTGAGGGCCGTCATCTATTTCTCCTGGGGAAACACGGCTGAAAACATCACTTTGGAGATAAATGGGACTGGAGCCGCAGAGGTACACCTGAATGGGCAGCCATTGCCTGCGAACGTCATCCGTCAGGCAAGCGCAATAGAAGTGGTGTATCACTGGAACTATTGGCGGGTCGTGGGCTTCACGGCAAACGAAACCCTCCCTTCCATTTCCATGGCAGGCTCCCTGCAGACATTAGACAGCGGCGAGCCTATGTCCACTGCGTTTGGAAAAATCTCAAAGGCAATTTCTGATCTGTCACATCATCTTGAGCAATCTGCGGAAAAAAGCATATGCATATTCAATGGATGCCACATTGGGGGAACGCCATTTACCATTGACTCCCTAGACGTCTATCCTCTCATCAATATCGTTAACTCAGAAGTCAACGCGGCCCTTCTTGAAATTGAAATACTGGGTTATTTTGCCGGCTCAGTCAATTCCGCCTATAGATGGGAGCCATTCAAATGCAGGGGCGTCCTGACAGACTATGCGTTCTGGTACTTGGACTATTATCCGCTAAATAAATTCAATCTCTGCACGCTAACTGCGTCCACAGCCAGCCAGTCTGCGAACATTACAGTCGAATATTCCCACAAAGAACGCTCTGTCACCGTCACTCCACCTGGATCTTCCTACTTACGCATCTTAAAAATCAACATAATATACTAGGAGGGCATTTTATGATACAGATATTCACAGATATCCTAACTGACAAAATCACAGGCTATAACACAATCCTCCCCGACAACGTCACAGACCTTACGCTGGTTGGGGATGATATGCTGCCGATTTTAGAAAGCCTTCAATTCCATGACAGCCTCTATTATATAGATGGAAAAATAATTGAAAAGCCAGAGGAAGACGGGAAAACGCCAGAAGAAGTGGAAGAAGGCTGCTCAACGCTGCAAAAGAAAACGTCCGACGAAGCTTTGGCATTTCTGGACAGCATCCTGTCAGGCACAAGCATAGAGGACGCGCTTTGCGCGGCAAAAGAAAACCGAGAAAAGCTACAGCGGCTGAAAGCGCAGGCCGAGTCGAAAAATCAGGAACGCAAGGAAAGAGAGGAATTGGCTGCGCTCCAAAAATATGAAGCAGAAGAATCCAGATTAAGCTACAAATATTTTCTATCCATGCTCACCGTTGTCCGGGATGAGAACGACTATTTGGAGGAATGGATCCGCTATCACATCGAAACACTTGGCTTTGACCATTTTTATATCTATGACAACGAATCATCCACTTCCGTAAAAGCCTATTTAGAGCAAAAAAATTTTCCCTATCTGGACAGGCTCACGATCACAGAATGGGACACGACAGATTCCACACAGCAGGACACACACAGAGATTTCCTAACGAATTTTAAAAACGAATCGAAATGGATCTTCCCCGCTGACCCTGACGAATATATCCTATTTAAAAGCCCGGCCTCCTCACTGAAAGAATTCCTTCGCCAAAACAGCCAGTACGCCTCCATTGAACTTCCCATCCACTGGTTTCATGCAAATGGCCATATCCTAAAATCAAATGAGCCTGACATGGAGAGGTTCACAAAAGAAGTGAACTGGGAGAAGCAGGTCAACTATGGAAAAAAATTTGCTCAGACAAACCGAATCAAAGATTTCGCCTACTTCTCCCCCATCGCAAGGCCCCATTCCAAAGCTGCCGGCCCAAAAGACGCTTTCGTCACGGACGTATTGCAGCTCAACCACTACTACACGCGTTCTTACGAAGAATGGATCCACAAAATGGAGCGGGGATCTTCCGTCCCCGGATTTGGCCGAAGATATTCCGACTTCTTTAAGCTGAACCCTGACCTCGCCTCCTTAAACACCGGGGAGGACACAAAGCAAAGCTACGGGCCGGCCAAAAAGCGCAGCGCCCCTGCCTAGTGGCGCGTCTGTCTGACCGGCCCTGCGCAAAAAAGGAGAAGGCGCTTCTTACGGCGCGCCTTCCCCCAAAATTTCCTCACTCCCGCATCATAACGTCAATCTTCTGATACGGAATTTCAATCTTCGCCTCATCAAACGCCAGCTTAATCCGCTCCGTCAGGCGCCACTTTGCCGTCCAGTAATCCTCCGTCTTCACCCAAAGGCGCAGCCCAAGCTTCACCTCGCTCGCCCCAAGCTCCGACACGAACGCGACCGTCTCCTGGTCGGCCAGGCGCGCCTCCTCCGCGTTCGCCTGCGCAAGCAAAATCTCTTTTGCCAGCAGAAGATCCGCCTCATAGGCGATCCCAATCTCAAGGTCAACCCTCCGGATGTCAGAAAACGTCGTGTTCGTTAGGCTGCTGTTCGCCAGCACGCCGTTCGGCACCACAATCGTCTTCCTATCCACCGAAAGGAGCCTGGTGTAAAAAATGGAAATCTCATCCACCACGCCCTCATTGCCATGCGTGTCCTCCTTGATGTAATCCCCCACCTGAAAGGGCTTTAACAGCAAAATCAGCACCCCGCCCGCAAAGTTCGCCAGGCTCCCCTGAATCGCAAGCCCAAGCGCAAGCCCCGCGGAGCCAATCACGGCGACGACAGACGCGGCCGTCACGCCAAACAGCGTCAAAATCAGCACGACCAGCACAAAATACAGAAAATACTTTAGCAAAGCGTCCAAAAACTGCTTCGCGCCCAAATCCACGTCCGCCTTTTCCAGCCAGCGGCGCAGAAGCCTTCGGGAAAGATGAATGGCCCTGCTGCCGACAAAATACAGCGCCATCGCCAGGACAACCTGAAGGGCAAACCCCAAAAGCCCCGGGACAAGGCTTAAAAGCCAGTCCCGAATCATGTCCGAGTCCGCCTCCTTCAACGTCTCCGCCGCCTGCTCCAGCGTCTCAAGAGTCCTGGTCTCCGTCGTAATGTCAAGCGTCTCCATCGCATCTCCTCCATAAGCTGAACTGTTACATAAAATGAAACCTCTATTTCAGGGCGTGGATGAACAGCCCGCTCCTTAGCTTCGGCTCAAACCACGTGGACTTCGGCGGCATCAGCCTGCCCGCGTCCGCCACCAAAAACAGCTCCTCAATCGAAGTCGGGTACATCGCGAACGCCACGGCGCAGTCCTCATCCACCCTGCGCTCCAGCTCCTTTAAGCCCCGGATGCCGCCCACAAAGTCAATCCGCGCGTCCGTCTTCGGATCCAAAATCCCAAGCACAGGAGAAAGCAGAAGCTTCTGCAATAAAGACACATCCAATCCCTCCACCGGATCCTGGCTCATATCCTGCTCCCTAACAGAAAGGGAATGCCATTTCCCGGAAAGGTACATGCAGATCTCCCCTTTCCTCCCCGGATTCCTCGCGCCATCCAAAGGAGAAACCTCAAAAATCTCCCCCACCTTCTTTAAGAAGCCCTCCGGCGTGTCTCCCGCCAGATCCTTCACCACGCGGTTATAATCCATAATCATCAGCTCTTCATCCGGGAACAGCACGGAAAGGAAATAATTAAACTCCTCCTCCCCCGTGTAGCCAGGATGCCTCTCCCTGCGCATGCAGCCGACCCTCACCGCCGAGGCCGCCCTGTGATGGCCGTCCGCTATGTAAAGCTCCCCAATGCCGTCGAACGCCTCCTGGATTTTCGCAAGATCCTCTGCATCCCCAATGCGAAACACCCGGTGCCGCACGCCGTCCTCCGAGACAAAATCATACAGCGGCGCGCGCTCCTTTGCCGCCTGCACCACAGAGCGGATCGTTTCATTGGCGCGGTACGCCAGAAAAATCGGCCCCGTCTGCGCGTCGCAGGCGTCCACATGGCGAATCCTGTCCTGCTCCTTCTCCGCCCTGGTGTTCTCATGCTTCTTAATGACGCCATCCGCATAGTCGTCTATGGACGCGCAGGCCGCAATCCCCGTCTGCACCCTCCCGTCCATCGTCAGCTCATACACATAATAGCAGGGGGACTTTTCCTGAATGAACTCCCCCCTGCCCACCATATCCCACAAAATGTCATGCGCCTTCTGATATACCTGCGCGTCATACGTGTCCACCGAATCGTCAAGCTGCGTCTCTGCCCGGTCAATCTTCAAAAACGAATCCGAATTCCTTAAAACAGCTTCCTTTGCCTCTGCCCTGTTATAAACGTCATAAGGTAAAGCAGCGATAGCCGCCGCTTTACCTTCTGCTGGACGGATACACAGAAATGGTTTTATCTTTGCCATTGCGTCTCCTTATTTCAGTTTATCCTTATTTTACCACGCGTACCTGAATGACCCCTTCCATTGCCTGAAGTTCCGCCGCCACATCGTCCGTCATCGGCGTGCCGATGTCCAGAAGCGTATAGGCGAAATCCCCTTTGGATTTGTTCGTCATGTCCTCAATGTTAATGTCCGCGTTGCCAAACGCCGTCGAGAATTTCCCAATCATGCCCTTCATGTTCTTGTGCAGGATCGCGACGCGCCCCGCCTTGTCGCAGCCGCCCATATTGCAGTCCGGGTAATTGACCGAATGCACGATATTGCCGTTCTCCAGGTAGTCCCGGATTTCACGGACCGCCATCATGGCGCAGTTGTCTTCCGACTCCTCCGTGGAGGCTCCAAGATGCGGCGTCAAAATCACGCCCTCCTTGCCCGCGACCGTCGGGTTCGCAAAATCCGTCACATACTTTTTGAGCTTTCCACTTGCAATCGCCGCCATGGCCGCATCCTCGTCCACCAGCACGTCCCTTGCAAAATTCAAAAGCACAACCCCGTCCTTCATCTTCGAAAACGCGCCTTTATTGATCATTCCCCTCGTCGCGTCCAAAAGCGGGACGTGGATCGTGATAAAGTCGCACTCCTTATAAATGTCGTCCACATTGCCGATATGCTTTACGCTGCGGGACAGATTCCAAGCCGCATTGACGGAGATGTACGGGTCATAGCCAAGCACCTCCATGCCCAAATGGATGGCCGCGTTCGCCACCTGCACGCCAATCGCCCCAAGCCCAATCACGCCAAGCTTCTTGCCGGAAATCTCACTGCCCGCAAACTGCTTTTTCTGCTTCTCCGCGAGCTTCGCAATGTCCGCCTCGCCCTGGTTCTCCTTCGCCCATTCCACGCCGCCAATAATATCCCTGGAGGCAAGCAGCATCCCGGCAATGACAATCTCCTTTACGCCATTGGCGTTCGCGCCCGGCGTATTGAACACGACGACGCCATTCTCGGCGCATCTGTCCAACGGGATATTGTTGACCCCGGCCCCGGCCCTCGCCACGGCCAGAAGGCCCTCCGGCAAATCCATGTCATGCATGGACGCGCTGCGCACCAAAACCGCCTGCGCCCCCTGCACATCCTCCGTCTTTTCATAATTGTCCGAAAACAAATCCAACCCGACCTTCGCGATCGGATTTAAGCAAGCATACTGAAACATCCTTCCACTCCTCATCTATCATATTGCAGGCGAGCCTTTCGCCTTACCGTCACGCATTCCTCGCTTCAAACTCACGCATGAACGCCACCAATTTCTCCACGCCCTCTTTTGGCATGGCGTTATAAATGGAGGCCCTCATGCCGCCGACCGAGCGGTGGCCCTTTAAGTTCTCAAGCCCCGCCGCCTTCGCCTCCGCGACAAACTTCGCGTCCAGCTCGCTGTCCCCAGTGACAAATGGGACATTCATCAAAGAGCGGTCTTCCTTCACGACGGTTCCTTTGAACAATTTGCTCTCATCCAAAAAGTCATATAAGATCTTCGCCTTCTCTTCATTATGCGCCTTCATCGCGGAAAGGCCGCCCTGCTTCTTTAACCATTTGAACACCTTGCCGCAGACATAAATGCCATAGGCGGGCGGCGTATTGTACAGCGAGTCTGCGTCCGCGTGCGTCTTATACTTTAACATCGTCGGCGTGCCTGGCAGCGTATCCTCCGTAATCAAATCCTCACGGATAATCACGATGACGACGCCCGCAGGCCCAATATTCTTCTGCACGCCGCCGTAAATGACGCCATATTTCGTCACGTCCACCGGCTCAGACAAAAAACAGGAGGATACGTCAGCGACCAGCGTATGCCCTTTCGTATCTGGCAGCTCCCAAAACTTCGTGCCGTAAATCGTGTTATTCTCACAGATATAGACATAATCCGCGTCCTCCGGGATGTCCAGATCCGAGCAGTCCGGGATATAGGAAAACGTCTTGTCTTCCGATGAGGCGACGGCCACGGCTTCACCGTAAATCTGCGCCTCTTTCCACGCCTTCTTCGCCCACTGCCCGGTCACTATGTATGCGGCCTTCTTATTCTTCATCAGGTTCATCGGGATCATCGCAAACTGCTGCGACGCGCCGCCCTGCAGGAACAGAACCTTGTAATTGTCCGGGATCCCCATCAAATCACGCAGATCGGACTCCGCCTCCTTGATGATTCCGTCATACGTTTTGGAGCGGTGGCTCATCTCCATCACGGACATTCCGCTCCCCTTGTAATCCATCATCTCATCTGCCGCTTCCCTTAACACCTCTTCCGGCAAAACCGCCGGGCCTGCGGAGAAATTATATACTCTGCTCATGCTCCATAACCTCCTAAACTCAATTCCTCTGTATTCTCACTCACTGAATACTGTATACTTTTTCCGAAAAACTGTCAATTGTTTTTTGCCTGCAGGTCCTCTTCCGTAAACACCTCCGCAATCGCCGCGCCCGGCGCGACCATCGGCCAAACCTTATCGTCGCTGTCAATCACGCAGTCCAAAACGACAGGGACTTCAGAGGCAAGCGCCGCGTCAAAGGCCGCGTCAAACTCCTCTCTGCTTGTCACGCGGACGCCCTTTGCGCCCATGGCCTCCGCCAGCTTCACATAATCCATGCCGTCGTCCAGCTCCGTCGCGGAATAGCGCCTGCCATAAAACAGCGTCTGCCACTGGCGCACCATGCCAAGCACATGGTTGTTCACAACCACCTCAATGACAGGCAGCCTTTCCCGCGCCGCCGTCGCAAGCTCATTCATATTCATGCGGAAGCATCCGTCCCCCGCAATATTAATGACCGTCTTCTTCGGGTTCGCCGCCTTCGCCCCAATCGCCGCCCCAAGGCCGTAGCCCATCGTGCCAAGCCCGCCGGAAGTGAGCAGGGAGCGCGGCTTTTTATACCGGTAATGCTGCGCCGCCCACATCTGATGCTGCCCGACCTCGGTGACGATAATCGCGTCCCCCTCCGTCTTCCGATAGATCGTCTCAATCAGGTAAGGCCCGCTTAAGCCCTCATCTTTATAGCGCAGCGGGTACTTCTCACAATACCCTTTGACATGGGCCATCCACTCGCCATGCTCCATCGGCTGCATACGCGCGTTCAGCGCGGAAAGAACCTCCCCAACATCCCCAATGATATGAAAATCCACCAGGATATTCTTATTAATCTCCGCAGGGTCAATGTCAATCTGAAGGATCTTCGCCTGCTTCGCGAACTTCTCCGCATTGCCGATCACGCGATCCGAAAAGCGCACGCCAAGCGCAATCAAAAGGTCGCACTCGCTCACCCCAAGGTTCGACGCTTTCGTCCCATGCATCCCAAGCATCCCCGTATATCTGGGATCCGTTCCGTCAAACGCGCCCTTCCCCATCAAGGAATCGCAGACAGGCGCGGAAATCTTATCCACAAATTCGTTCAGCGCACGGCTCGCCCCGGAAAGCGACACGCCGCCGCCCACAAACACAAACGGCCTCTTTGCCTCGGAAATCATCTGCACGGCCCGCTCCAGATCCTCCTTAGAAGCCTTCGCCGCAAAACGCCCCGGCATCCTCTGCAAAACCGGCTCATACTCGCACTTCTGCGCCGTCACGTCCTTTGGGACGTCAAGAAGCACCGGGCCCGGCCTTCCCTTCGCCGCAATCTGAAACGCCCGACGGATCGTGTCGGCCAGCTTCTCAATGTCCTTCACGATAAAATTGTGCTTCGTGATCGGGGTCGTGATCCCGGCAATGTCCACCTCCTGGAAGCTGTCTTTCCCAAGGAGCGGCACGCCCACGTTGCAGGTAATCGCCACCAACGGCACCGAATCCATATAAGCGGTCGCAATCCCCGTGACAAGGTTCGTCGCCCCAGGGCCGCTCGTCGCCAGGCAGACGCCGACCTTGCCCGTGCTTCTGGCGTACCCGTCCGCCGCATGGCTCGCCCCCTGCTCATGGGACGTTAAAATATGCTTAATCTCATCTCTATGCTGGTACAGCTCATCGTATACATTTAAAATCTGCCCGCCCGGATAGCCGAACACGGTATCCACGCCCTGCTCCTTTAAGCATTCTATTATAATCTGCGCGCCTGTCAGCCGCATGAAACCATCCCTCTTTTCTGTATAAATTGCAACCGCCTAAATACCTTCGCTAATTGCCCCTCTCTAAAATCGCACCGCGGTTGCCGGATGTGACCATAGAGACATACCGCTCTAAGTAGCCGCTCACGTCCTGCTCCTTCGGCTGCCACTTCGCCTTCCGCTCGGCAAGCGCCTCGTCCGTTAAGTCAACGCTAAGGCTCATTTCGGGGATGTTGATTTTTATGATATCCCCTTCCTCAATCAGCGCGATCGGCCCGCCGACCGCCGCCTCCGGCGAAACGTGCCCAATCGACGCGCCGCGGCTGGCCCCGGAAAAGCGCCCGTCCGTAATCAAGGCGACCGAAGATCCTAAGCCCATGCCCGCAATCGCGGACGTCGGGTTTAGCATCTCGCGCATCCCAGGCCCGCCCTTTGGCCCCTCATAGCGGATGACGACCACGTCCCCGGCCTTGATCTTGCCGCCCTTAATGGCCGCAATCGCGTCTTCCTCGCATTCAAACACCCGCGCAGGCCCTTCATGCACAAGCATCTCCGGCGCAACCGCGGAACGCTTCACGACGCTGCCGTCCGGCGCGAGATTCCCGCTTAACACGGCAAGCCCGCCCGTCTTCGTATAGGGATTGTCCAGCGGCCGTATCACCTCGGGATTGCGGTTCACCGCGCCCTTGATGTTCTCCCCTACCGTCTTTCCCGTCACCGTCATGCAGTCCAGATGCAAAAGCCCCGCGTCCGCAAGCTCCTTCATCACCGCGTACACGCCTCCGGCCTCATTCAAGTCCTCCATGTACGTCGGCCCCGCCGGAGCTAAGTGGCACAGGTTCGGGGTCTTCTCGCTGATGGGGTTCGCGAACTTAATGTCAAAGTCAAACCCAATCTCATGCGCAATCGCCGGGAGGTGCAGCATGCTGTTCGTGGAGCAGCCAAGCGCCATGTCCACCGTCAGCGCATTCAAGACGGACTCCTTCGTCATAATGTCCCTTGGGCGGATATCCTTCCGGTACAGCTCCATCACGGCCATGCCCGCGTGCTTCGCAAGCTTGATGCGCTCCGAATACACCGCCGGGATCGTCCCGTTGCCGCCAAGCCCCATGCCAAGGGCTTCGGTCAGGCAATTCATGGAGTTCGCCGTGTACATCCCGGAGCAGGAGCCGCAGGTCGGGCAAGCCTTCGCCTCGTACTCCTTCACTTCCTCCTCCGTCATCGTCCCGGCCGCATACGAGCCGACCGCCTCAAACATCGAGGACAGGCTCGTCTTCTTCCCTTTCACTTTTCCCGCAAGCATCGGCCCGCCGGACACAAACACCGTCGGCACATTAATCCTCGCCGCCGCCATCAGAAGGCCCGGCACGTTCTTGTCGCAGTTTGGCACCATGACAAGCGCGTCAAACTGATGCGCAAGCGCCATGCACTCCGTGGAGTCCGCAATCAAATCCCGCGTCACCAGCGAATACTTCATGCCGACATGGCCCATGGCAATCCCGTCACAGACGGCAATCGCCGGGAACACGACCGGGACGCCCCCGGCCTCCGCCACGCCAAGCTTCACGGCGTTCACGATTTTATCCAGATTCATATGCCCCGGGACAATCTCATTGTAAGAGCTTACAATGCCGACCATCGGCTTTTTCATTTCCTCTTCCGTAAATCCCAATGCGTTAAATAAGCTTCGATGGGGCGCCTGCTGCATCCCCGCTTTTACGTTATCGCTTTTCATCCGTTCTTTATCCTTTCTGCAATCAAATCTCCCATCTTCGCCGTGCCAACCTGCGTGACGGACGCGCGAAGCGCATCCTCCTTAGGCATAATGTCTATGGTACGGTAATTCTCCTTCAGCGCCTGCCTTACGGCGGCCTCCACCGCGTCCGCCTCCTTGTCCAGGTCAAACGAATAGCGGAGCATCATGGCCGCGCTTAAAACCGTCGCAATCGGGTTGGCGACGCCCTTGCCCGCAATGTCCGGCGCGGAGCCGCCGCTTGGCTCATACAGGCCGAATTTGGTGTCGTTTAAGCTTGCGGAAGACAGCATCCCAATGGAGCCTGTCACCATGCTCGCCTCGTCCGACAGAATATCGCCAAACATATTTTCCGTCAGGATCACGTCAAACTGCTTCGGATCCCGGACAAGCTGCATCGCGCAGTTGTCCACCAGCATATGCTCTAAGCAGACGTCCGCATAATCCTTCGCCACTTCCTCCACGACGCTTCTCCAAAGCCTGGAAGAATCCAGCACGTTCGCCTTGTCCACGCTCGTCACCTTCCCGCGCCGCTTCCTGGCAATGTCAAAGGCGCGCCTCGCAACCCTGCGGATCTCATTCTCATTGTATGTAAGCGTATCCACGGCCGTCCTGACGCCGTCCACCGCCTCCGTCCTGCGCTCGCCAAAATAAAGGCCGCCGGTTAACTCCCGCAGGATCATCATGTCAAAGCCGCCAAGGGTGATGTCCTCACGCAGCGGGCAGGCCCCCTTTAGCTCCTCATATAAATAAGCGGGCCTTAGGTTCGCGAACAGGTTCAACGACTTCCGAAGCTTCAAAAGCCCCGCCTCCGGCCTTAAATGCGGCTCTAGCTTATACCAGGGCGACGTCGCCGCATCGCCGCCGATAGAGCCCATCAGCACCGCGTCGCACGCCTTCGCGCGCGCAATCGCCTCCTCCGTCAATGGGACGCCGACCGCGTCGATGGAGCAGCCCCCCATTAAAATCTCTTCATATTCAAATGCGTGGCCAAACGCCTCCCCAACGCAGTCCAGCGCCTTCTTCGCCTCCGCCACGATTTCCGGCCCGATCCCATCGCCGGCAATGACCCCAATATGATGCCTCATCGCTTCGCTCCCTTTCTTCCTATTCTTATTCTTTTTATAGTCTGTTGGGCCTATGCCTAAAAATGCCAAACAGCTCCCTTTTAAAAACAGGAAACGCGCTGACGTTTCCTGCTCTCCTTTCGCCAGCGAAGCCTATGGCCCCGCTGCCAATCGCCCATGTTATTCTGCGTCCGCCTTCTCCACGGCCGCCACCGCGTCCTTTTGCATCGGGATGCGGCAGTTCTTGTTGCTCCCAAACTCCACAATGACCGTGTCGTCCGCAATGTCAATCAGCACGCCATAAAATCCGCTCGTCGTAAGCACCGTGTCCCCAACCGCCAGGGAGGCGATCATTGCGTTTTTCCTCTTGGTCTCTTTTTGCTGCGGGCGTATCATAAAAAAATACATGAATATAAACAAAACAGCAACCGGAATCAGCATGGATAACGGATTTGCCGTCGCAGCCCCTTCAGTTAACAGAATTGACATCTCTTTTCCTCCTCAATCTAAAATGTACTATAGGACATTGTACACAAAGATTCGCAAATCAGCAAGGGCTTTTCCATATTTCATATTTTTTTAACAACAATTCGAACTCCATATCTCTTTTCTTACTCTCATCCCTATGCTATTCAAGATATTCCTAAATCAAGCTCTAAAGAAGCTATCAGTGAACTTAAG
>CANTEO010000051.1 GCA_947652855.1 uncultured Roseburia sp.
AGATGATATTGATGAAGTAGAGCACAGGCAGCCGACGGAAGAGTTTTTATTCTATAAGGCTTTACACCGAAACCGTGCGTCTGATATAATCAAAATACCACTGAAACAGCGCACATAGAAAGCAGGTGATGATATGCCAATGACAGAAAAAGAATACAATGGGATTCTATTTGACCAATTATCACTGCTCGAAGAAATAGAACGGGCAGCAAAAAAAGCAAATTGTAAAGAGGTATTAGAAGAAATCGAATTTAAACGCAGGCAAATTAACCGTAAGCTTTATCAAAAGCCGCCATTGACTGAAAATGAAAACTAAAAACCCAAACGAAACAGAAGGCATAACGTCTGTATGAAGCAATTCAGGCTTTATGCCTTCTTGCGTTCCTTAAATATGAGCCGCTTGCTCGCCGCATAATTAACCGCGATCACCAAAACATTGGACAGAATTTTAAAAAGCGTCCCGTCCCAATGCATCAGGTCAACCGCCGCCACCATGATAAGGACGTCCAGCACGCCCGTCGCCAGCCGGCATCCGAAGAAAGAGACGGCCTCTAAAAACACTTCCCGAAGCCCTTTGGCAGCGCTTTGAAACACATACCTCCGGTTCGTCCCATATGCAAACAGGACAGAAGCCGCCCAGGCCAGGACGGAGCTGTATAGGTTGCTTACGCCAAGCGTCATGTACAAAAGGCGATAGCAGGCCACATTCACCGCAGTCGTGCAGACGCCAAAAAACAGATACAGCAAGACGGGCCGATGCTTTCTGCACAGATTCCGTATATCATCTAATTTCCCCATGACAACCCCTCACATATTGTTTTTTCAAAAGCAGAAAAAAAATAAAAAAAGAAGTATATTCTTTTCTTTTTGTCACATACTATGATTGTTCCCAAAGAGTTCAATCCCCCACCCGCTCTTTGGGGACGCACTACAAAAGATACAAGAATACTTATCCTCCCCTGGGAGCCTTGGCATAAGCGGCATCGTCTATGCCAAGGCTCCCTTTTTCCTGTTGAGGCTTTCATAAACGAGCCTACATCTCGTTTAACAGCCCGGATATGCCCTCTTTTTGAAAAACTTCTTTATAATATCCCAGTTCATCCTGGATCAGGCCGTCCATTGCCTGCATCCCCAAAAGCTCCACCGGAGCCTTGTCATCCGTCATCCGGTAATTCCCCGGCTGATATGGCTTCATCTGCCCCAACACGCGCCCCATCATCTCGGAAAGCTCCCCATCCGGCAGGCCCCTGCGGCCCCGCTTTAAATTGCTGACCATCCCAGTCCCATTGGACGCGAACAGCTCTCGGTTTGTGGAGCCTGTCACGTCAGCCGTATACACCTCGTCAAACACCGTGGAAATGGTGTCGGCCAGGTACTGGTTGATGTTCCCCTCCTCTTTCCCCCGCATATTCATATTCACGACCATGACGCCGCCTTCTTTTAAATGCTCCTTCACCAGCGTAAAAAATTCCACCGACGACATCTGAAACGGTATCGTAATGTCTTGATACGCGTCCACCATAATCACGTCGTAGGCTTCCTCCACGGCATTCAAATACGCGCGCCCGTCATACGTCACGACCTTCACGTCATCAGAAAGCTCAAAATACTGCCTCGCCAATCCTGTGATTTTCTCGTCGATCTCCACGCCCTCGACCTGCATATCCTGAAAATACTTCCCGCACTGCGTGGCGAACGTCCCGGTTCCGTTTCCCAAAATCAGCGCATTCGCCTCCTCTTTCTCAAACACGCCCGCCATCAGGGGCGCGGCCAGCGCATAGTCATAATACATCCCGGTCAGGCCGCCGTCCTTTTTGAGCATGGACTGCACGCCAAACAGCACATTTGTAGAAAGGATGACTTTCTCCTCATCCTCCCGTACCTGCAAGTAATTGTAAACCGACTCCCCTTCATAGGAAAGGCCGTCCTCCCAAAACGCAAAGCTGTCCGAAGCGCCAAAGGCACAGCAAAGCAGATATGCCAAAAAACCGGCCGCCCCCCTCCTCGCCCCGCTTTTTGCGCTGATAAAATAAAGCAGGGACAACGCCAGCAAAATCCCTGAGAACAGCAAAAACGTGACGGAAGTCCCGACGGCGGGAATCGTCACAAACGTAGGAAGGAACGTCCCAAGAATGCTCCCCACCGTATTCGACGCATTGAGCGCGCCGACCGTCTTCCCGCTGTCTGAAAGGCTCTCCACCGTGCATTTCACCAGAGAGGGCGTCACCGTCCCAAGCAAAAACAACGGAAACACAAACAGCGCCATGCAGGCCAAAAACCCCGCCCAAATCAGCAAATTGCTGTTGACCGTAAAAATCAGGAGGCCCGATATGCCTAAAATCACGTATTTTCCGACAGCCGGGATCAGGGCAATCCAAACGGCGGCGATCAAAATCCTGCCATAGAGCCTGTCCGGGTTGGGATCCTTGTCCGCAGACCTCCCGCCATACACATTCCCAAGGGCCATCGCGATCATGATCGTGCCGATAATGATTGTCCATACAATCTGGGACGAGCTGAAATACGGGGCCAGCAGCCGGCTTGCGCCAAGCTCCACCGCCATCACCGACATCCCCGCAAAAAACTCCGTCAAGTACAGATAAAGCTTATTTGATAAAATCTTTGCCTCTTTCATAGCTTCTCCTTTTTCATGCTTAACGTCCATTATACCAATATGCAAAAATGATGTAAAGACCTGTTCCGCAATCAACCGGGACGCTCATACGCCCCAAAATCCATTTTCAGGCTCATGGGGCATACAGGCTTTACACGCTCCGGAAAATCCAATATAATGATACTTGAAAACCGCCCATCTGCTATGCCAATAGCAGCCGCAATGACAGGAGAGGCCATATGATCGAATTAAAAGGCAAATACAACGAAGCGAAAATCTTCACAGACCTTGTGGACGAAGCCTCTGTTTCTCAGATCCTTCTTCTTTTGAACCAGGAATTTGCATCCGGCAGCAAAATCCGCATGATGCCGGACGTCCATGCCGGGGCAGGCTGCACCATAGGGACGACGATGACGATTACGGACAAAATTGTCCCGAATTTAGTCGGCGTGGACATCGGCTGCGGAATGGAGGCCATAAAAATCAAAGAACGCCATATTGAGCCGCAGAAGCTGGATAAGCTCATCTATGAGAAAATCCCGTCCGGCTTTCACGTCCGGGAAAAGACGCACCGGTATTTTGACAAAATCAACCTGGAGGAGCTCTGCTGCAAAAAGCAGGCGCACCTGCAAAGGGCGGAAAAAAGCTTAGGCACTCTGGGCGGAGGCAACCACTTTATCGAGGCAAATAAGGACGGGGACGGGAATATTTACATTGTCGTGCATTCCGGCAGCCGCCACTTGGGCCTTGAGGTCGCCAATTACTATCAGGAGGCGGGCTATCAGGAATTAAACGGGACGGCCAAAAAAGACATCGACGCGCTGATTGCGGACCTAAAGGCACAGGGCAGGGAACGTCAGATTGAAAAAAGCATCCAGGCGCTCAAAAACACAAAACGCACCGATATCCCCAGGCAATTGGCATACGTGTCCGGCAGCTTGCTTGAGCAATATCTGCACGACATGAAAATTGTGCAGCGCTACGCCCAGCTGAACCGTCAGGCGATGATGGACGAAATCATCAAGGGGATGAAATTTCATGTGGCCGAGCAATTCACGACCATCCACAATTACATTGACACCGAGGCGATGATTTTAAGGAAAGGCGCCGTGTCCGCCAAAAAAGGCGAACGGCTTTTGATCCCCATCAACATGAGGGACGGCTCCCTCATCTGCGTCGGCAAAGGCAACGACGACTGGAACCAGTCCGCTCCGCACGGGGCCGGAAGGCTGATGAGCCGATCCGCGGCGAAAGAGTCTTTCACCGTATGCGAATTCAAAAAGCAGATGGACGGCATCTACACCACCTCCGTAAATAAGGACACGCTGGACGAATGCCCCATGGCCTATAAGGGAATGGACGACATTTTAAGCAATATCGGCGACACCGCCACCGTAGAGCGCATCATAAAGCCCATCTATAATTTCAAGGCCAAAGGGGAATAATCCCAGGACAGCCGATCAAGCAGCTTATAGGAAACGTCATCATCAGAAAGGATTCCGTATGAAAAAAGCAAAACGTATTTTCGCCATTGCAGGCGCGGCCCTGTTGGCCGGCCTGTATTTAGCCACTCTTATTTTCGCGCTCATCGACCACCCCGCCGCGTTCCGATGCCTGAAAATCTCCATCGGGTTTACCATCCTAATCCCGGTCCTGCTTTGGATCTTCCTAGCCATGTTCCGATACATGGAGAACCGCAAACGCCAAAATACGCCGGAAGGGCCGTAACCTTCCGGCGTATTTGCATAGCCGCTCCTATTCCGCCTCCGTTTCACTGACGGCCTCCGTCCCGTCTTCTTTCTTCTCCAATTCCTCACCCGTCTTTTGAAACGCCGACGGGAAGGAGCCGTCCACAAGATACACGGCGCCGTCCCCTTTCTTCCTCACATAACACTGTCCCGTGACGGCATTGTCCATGCCAACCGAAAGCGTCTCTGTCCCATCCGCCGTCGTGAGCGTAAGCATATTCTGAGGGGAGGAAAACCCATACTCCTTTGCCGCGTCTTCCTCTGACACATCAAGAATCTGATCCTCTGCCTCAAGCCGCGCAAGGCTGCTTACGATCTCTTGCACCGCGTCCTGATCCAGCTTTGCCCCCTCATCCTGCCTAAGAGCCCATTCCTCCCCTTCCTTTACAAATTCTAACGTCTCCTCCTTTACCTGATAAGAGAAAGCGGTGACGTCCTCCTCTTCTGCCTCTGTGACGTATACCTTCGCGCCCTCCTCACGCTCCTTTTCTTTTTTCTCCTGATCCGCGTTATAGGCGCGCATCCCGGCATACGCCGCCCCAAATAGAATCAAACATGCCAGGACGAGCGCCATCTGCTTTTTTTGTCTCCTCATTCCATCATCCTCCCTCTGGCTAACGCTTTCTCCGCCTCACCCAAATCACAATGCCCGCCGCCAAAAGCAGCATAGGCAAAACAGCCGTCATGGAAATGCCTAAGGCAAGGCCCGTAAACGCAGGGATAACCAGCCTGGAAACCTCGTAGCTCTTCACCGGAACCACAATCCCCACCATGTCCTCTGTGTCTACAAACTCCTTTAACGCATCCGAAAACATCGCGGAATTGCTGCCTGAAACCATCGCGTCCGCACTGTCGCCAAGCATCTCCGAAGAGCCATATGCCAAAAGCCTCCCCAGGGCCGCATCCTCCCCGACCCCTTCCGCAACGGCGGCGACTGTAAATTCCCCTTTCGTGTCGCCCTCCTCATATTCATAAGTAGATGCATTCGCCGCATCAGACTTCAACACCGCCTGCTCGGATGTCGTAAGCAAAGCCTGATAAGAAATCTGATCCGTGCTGTCCGGGAACGTGATGCCCTGCGCAAATGGCACGAACACATAATTTTCTCCCACAGAAGACGTGTAATTCGTTTCGGCGGCCTTTGGCAAAAGATAAAACGGGATTTGATAATACCGCGAAGCGTCGCCTTCCGCAATCAATCCCTTTTGAACGCCCAGGCCGAATTCCTCTAAAACAGAATAAAAATTCTTCATCTTCCCACTGGCCTGATAATTTACCGCAGCCAGCACATTCCCCTTCCGCTTCAAATAAGAAATCACTTTCTTCGCGTCGTCCCCTGAAAGGTCTGACACAGGGCCGTTTATCACCAAAGCGTGCGCATCCTCTGGCACCTCCTCCACTTCCAGCAGATTCAGGCTCTTAAGCGTTATATTCGCCTTTTCCACGGCGTCTGCAAACGTCCCGGAAAGCTCCGCCTCCCCATGCCCCGTCAGCTGATACAGGACGGGCATAGCGTCACTGGTGACATATTGTAGGGCGCTCGTAATCTGCCCTTCCCCGTCATATCCCGTCGCCTGCTGTGAAAACGTGGAATAATCCACGCTCGTCTCATACAGCTTTGAATAGTCAATCACCCGGGAGACATCCCCGCAGACGGCGATTAGGCTGCCCGAAGAGACGCTCTCTTTCGTGTACTCCTGATAAAAATTGGGGCTGACCGCAGGATCCTTATATTCCACCGTGACATGGCGGCTTAGCTCCTCATACCGCTTTAATGTCTCCGAGACGGTCTCGTCCGCGCCGCTTTCCGAGGCAATGACATAAATCGTCACATCCTTGCTTAAGCCCTTCAAGAAGCCCTTCGTCTCATCCGTCAGCGAATATAGCTTAGACGACGTTAAGTCGATCTCCATATAGGCTCCCGGCAGCTCAGCCGCAAACAGATTCACGAGCGCCGTAAGCGCGATCGACGCCGCCACATACCCTGCATGGAACGCGCCTAGCTTTATCCGCTTCTTACTGACGGTAAGCCTCCGCTTCTGAATCGACTGCCCCGTCAAAAACAAAAACAAGGCCGACAGCGTGGCATAATAGACGATCCCCGTGACAGAAAGGCGCCCGTCCAAAAAAGCTTCTAAGGGCTTTACAAAATCATAGCAGCCCAGTATCCGCGTCAGCAGGTTTCCCGAAGCAGAAAACAGGCTCGTCAGGCCGCCCATCATATACCCGACAAACAAAAACACAAAGGTCAGAACGGCAGAAATCACCTGGCTTTCCGTCAGCGACGAGACAAACAGGCCCACCGCAATGCAAAGCATACCATAGAGCCAAAAGCCAAGGAGGGCCGCATAATTTTCCGCAGACGGGGCCTTTCCAAACGCCAGCAAAAGAAGCGGCGTCGCCGACATGGCGAAAACGGCGATCGTATGCACCGCCGACATGGCGAAATATTTTGCAAGCACAATTTTCCCAACGGACACCGGGGAAGTCAGGATCAGCTGATCCGTCCTGCTCTTTTTCTCTTCCGCGAGGCTGCGCATCGTAAGCACAGGAACCGTAAGCAAAAACAAAAAGGAAATCGCGTTGACCGCGTAGGATACCTTCGCATACCCGTAATTTAAGTTATACGCAAAAAAATACAGTCCGTAGAGGGCAAGCGTCGCCGCAAGATAAAGCCATCCGATGACTGTCTGAAAATAAGACCTAAGCTCCCTCTTAAAGATCGCTCTCATGGCGCGCCTCCCCTTCCTGATTTGTCAGCTCAAGGAAAATATCCTCAAGCGACTTTCCCATCGACTTGATTTCCAGCAATGGAATCTCCGCCCTGACAAATTCCTGAATGATAAAATTACGGATATCCTCCTCTGGCTTCACCTGAAAGGTAAGCGAGGCGCATCCCCCCGGCAGGCCGGGCGACAACTCAATGCCTTCCGCCAGGCCCGTCTGGCTCAACAGCTCCACGGCGCGCCCGCCGTCTCCCAAAACAAGCAGCTCAAGCTCCCTTCCGCCGCGCTCCACCCGCTCCAACAGATGCTTCGTCGTGTCGCTTGCCACCAGCTTCCCTTTGGACAGGATAAAGATATGGTCGCAGACTTCCCGCACCTCCGAGAGGATATGGGAGCTAAGGATCACGGTATGCGTTTCGCCAAGCGTTTTCATCAGCTCCCGGATCTCTATGATCTGCTTGGGATCCAATCCCACCGTCGGCTCATCCAAAAGAATGATTTTCGGATAGCCAAGGATGGCCTGGGAAAGGCCCACCCGTTGGCGGTAGCCCTTAGAAAGGTTTCGGATCAGGCGGCGGCTGACATCCGTTACCTTCGTCATCTCCATCGCCTCATCTACATACTGCCTTCGGCGGGCCTTGGGGAGCCTTTTTAATTCCGCGGCAAACTCCAGATATTCCAAAACGCTCATGTCCATATAAAGAGGCGGGGACTCCGGAAGATACCCGATGCATTTTTTAGCCTCCTCCGGCTCCGCCAAAACGTCATGCCCGTCAACCGTCACCGTGCCGCCCGTGGCCCCCAAATACCCGGTCACGATATTCATCGTCGTGGACTTTCCCGCGCCGTTCGGCCCAAGGAAGCCGTAAATCCTCCCAGGCTCCACGGTAAGGCTCAAATCATCCACGGCGACATGGCTCCCATACTGTTTCACAAGATGCTTCATTTCAATCACTAAGCTCGCCTCCTTTTCACTCGCAACAAATTTGTGATACCGTTTAGGTTACTTGTTCTTTGTGTAAAATTTTGGGCAATTGTGTGAAAAGAATGTGATCGAACCCGCCTGAAACACGCTTAAAATCCGGTTGACAAATCCTCCTCTTTTATATAACCTAGTTATATAACAAATTTATATAACTGCGCTATAAGGAGGGAACCCATGCCAAAGCAACGGATCACAAAAGAAATGGTGGTCGAAGCCGCCTTTACGCTTGCCAGAGACGGCGGCATGCAGGAGGTGACGGTAAAAGCAATCGCAGAAAAGATTGGCTGCTCCGTGCAGCCGATTTACAGCTACTGCAACAACATGGAAGGGCTAAAGCGAGACGTGACAAGGCGGGCCAAAGAATTCATCCGGGAGTACATCGCCTTGCGCACTGACCCGGACGACCCATTCCGCAGCACAGGGCGCGCTTACATTCAATTAACAAAAGAAGAGCCGCATCTGTTCCGAATTTTCATCCTGCATCAAAGAACCGGCATTTCCTCATTGGAGGACTTATACCAATCAGAGGCCAACGCGCAGATCCCTGCATTTCTCGCCAAAAAACTGGGCGTCAGCATGGCGCAGGCGAAGAGGCTGCACCTGGACATGATGATTTATACCATCGGCATCGGCACGATCTTTTCCGTGACGGAGCCAGGCATCCCATACGATGAAATTTTTGCGCAGCAGGAACGGTTCTATCAGATTTTTTTGAAACAAATGAAGGAGGATTTTAATGAACCGACAAATACTAGTATGCTATAAAGGCGTGACAGGATTCACAAAACGATATGCCGAATGGATTGCGGATGAAATGGGCTGCGCCGTCATGGATTTAAAAGACGTCGCCTCCTCTCCCTTGTCTTCGTACAGCGCCATCGTTTTTGGCGGCAGATGCGTTGCGGGATCCATTGATGGGTTAAGCAAAATGAAAGCGCTGGCCGCAAGCTGCCCTGACGCAACCCTAATTGTTTTTGCAGTAGGGGCCACGCCCGGCACGCAGGCCGAGACAATTCAGGAAGCCTGGAAAGCCAACCTGACCCCTGACGAGCTGCAAAGCGTCCCCCATTTTTATATGCCGGGCGGCCTAAGCTACGAAAAAATGCCGCTGCACGAAAAACTCATCATGAAAGCCTTCGCCGCCGTCACAAAATGGCAAGTCAGGCGCAAAAAAAACAAAACAGAGTCAGATTTGGAATATCTGCGGACAATCTCACATTCCTATGACCTCTCAGATAAAGCAAACATTGCGCCGCTTCTGTCCCTGCTGAAAACGATGCAGAAGAAAGCCTGATGACAGGCCAAAACAAAACGTCCAAGCCCCATGAATCATAGGCTTGGACGTTTTGCTGACAGAACCGTAAGCGTATCATTTTCCGTCGTAATTTCTCCTTAAGAACTCATCCATCTCCCCGTTTTTGAAAAAGATGAAGTCCTCATACTTCTCCTCATCCCGCACCGGAAGGAAAACCGACAGCCGCACGAGCTTTGCGCCGCAGTCCGGGCAGCGGTAGGAATGCGCGCCGCAGGCATAATAGCCAACGGGAATTTCCGATTTTTTGCCCACCTTAATCAGGTTGCTGGTAAAATACGACGCCTTCTTGGTCGGCTCATACTGATCAACCATGACGGGGAGCATAAAAAGCTGTTTCTGCATCACGTCCATCGTCGCACCGCATTCATTGCACCAGTCTTCATGGAACGGCGCCCTTATCTTTCGGAAAAAACTCATTGCCTTCCCGACCTTCCTTTGGCTTCTTTTAGGGACTGAACCACGACGTCCGCTTTCGAGACGCCTGTTAAGATATAATCGCTGTCCATGCGCCAACGGCGGTTTGAGGTGAATGTGTCCACCCTGACTTTCACGCCGTCCACCAAAAACAGAAAGCTGACCCTGCTGCTGCCAGCCATAAATCCTGCGCCATGTTTTCCGTCGTCCACCCACGCCTTCTCTATGCGCGAAGCCGGGAAGACAAACGTCTCAAACGGGTTCCAGAAAAACACAAGGCCCACGTCCCCATGCTCCTCGTCAATGCAGACCGTCTTTCCATTGGCGTAGAACGTATAGCTTAAGTTAAAGTTCCCGTCCTTAAGCTCCCGCTCAAACTGCTTCGTCTTCCGCTTGAACAGGAAACGGCCTGCAAAAACCCACCAAAGGAAGGAAAGCAGGCAAGGCCCCATAATCAGCACGACCGCGCCGTATCCCTTTGGAAAGAAGCGCGCGCTAATCAAAAAGCATATGCCGGAAAGAATGGCCGGCCCAAAAATATATCCGAACAGATACGCCCAGTTTATTTTTCGAATTCTCTTTTGTTCCATAAAATGCTCCTCCTACTCCCACTCTGACTTCTCATCTTTTTTTCGCCTTGGCCCAAAGAAATAGGGGAAAATTCCAAATTTCGCCCCAAGCGCATGGAGAAACGGAAATGAAATCACAACCGTAAGCACTTGAACCATCGTCTTTGGCCCCTCGACAGCAGATTCCTCGCTGGCAATCTCCGCCTCACCCACCATATCGACGTAAAAATCCTTCCGGTCCAGTGGATCCCCATATTCAATCTGCCCCAGGAATGCCTCATCCGCGCTTAAGTCCGCCTTTATGACCTGCCCGACCGGAAGCGTGGAATCCCCGCTAAAGGAAGATTCCCCATCGTTCACCACAGATTCCGAGTTTATGCGCGCGGCGATGCGCTCGCCGGAAGGCAGCTTCACCGAATAAAGGTACATCCCTTCATAAAACCCCGCCCCTTCATTCCGGTACTCAATGCCCGGAGAGACAATCGTAAACGTGTCATGCGACAGCAAGTCCTCCACACTCTGCGCGCGGAATACCGCCTCGTCCGCCACGCCGCCGATCTCCCCCGCGCCAACCTTATGCTCCTCTTTCTGCTTCTCATACCGCGCCGGCAGAACCCGATCCGCAACCGCCCCTGTCCCCAGGCTCAGCAGATAGCCCAACAGCAGGCAGAGCCAAATGTCAAACCGTAAGCGATGGTATCTCATATCCCTTATCCCCCTTTTTCTTAACGGTAAATTATGTCGTCCCTTCCCGGCCCATTTGAGACCATAGTGATAGGATAGCCAATCTGGCCCTCCACAAATTCCACGTACCGCCTGCAGTTCTCCGGCAGCTTTCCATACTCCCTGATCCCGGAAATATCCGCCTTCCAGCCCGGCAGCTTCTTTAAGACGGGCTTCGCCGCCTCAAGCTTTCCTGTCGTGGGGAAGTCTGTCGTCACCTCTCCGTCGATTTCATAGCCGACGCAGACCGGAATTTCATCCAGATATCCCAAAACGTCTAAAACGGTGAACGCCACGTCTGTCGTCCCTTGCAGCCTGCAGCCATATTTGCTCGCCACGCAGTCAAACCAGCCCATGCGCCTTGGCCTGCCCGTCGTCGCGCCAAATTCCCCGCCGTCTCCGCCGCGCCGCCTTAGCTCGTCCGCCTCTTCCCCAAAAATCTCACTGACGAACGCCCCGGCGCCAACCGCGGAGGAATACGCCTTGCACACCGTTATCACCTTTTTCACCTCATACGGCGGGATGCCGGCCCCAATCGCGCCAAACGCCGCCAGCGTGGAAGACGACGTAACCATCGGGTAAATGCCATGATCCGGGTCTTTTAGAGTGCCAAGCTGCCCTTCCAGAAGAATGTCCCTCCCTTCCTTTATCGCCTTGTCCAGATACAGGGACGTGTCGCACACATAAGGCGCGATCATCTCCCGATACCCACACATCACGTCAAACAGCTCTGACGCGTCCAAAAGCGGCTTGTGGTACAGATGCTCCAGCAAGACATTTTTCATCTCACAGACACGGAGCAGCTTCTCCTTTAATGCGGCCTCCTCAAACAGCTCATTGACCTGAAAGCCGATCTTCGCATATTTATCCGAATAAAACGGCGCAATCCCGGACTTCGTGGAGCCAAAGGATTTGCCGCCTAAGCGCTCTTCCTCATATGCATCGAACAGGATATGGTATGGCATCACGATCTGCGCGCGGTCAGAGACCAGGATGTTCGGGCGCGGGACGCCTCTGTCCACTACCGACGCAAGCTCCTGAATCAGCGCCGGGATGTTCAGCGCCACGCCGTTCCCGATTACGCTTGTGGTATGCCCGTAAAACACGCCGGACGGCAGCGTATGCAGCGCAAACTTTCCATAGTCGTTGATAATCGTATGGCCTGCATTTGCGCCGCCCTGGAAACGCACGATGATATCCGCCTCCTTTGCGAGCATATCGGTGATCTTTCCTTTCCCCTCATCTCCCCAATTTGCGCCAACAACTGCTTTTACCATTCTTTATCCTCCTTTTTTCGTAACCGTGCGGGCGCCCGCCCTTCTTTTACGCAGGCGCCCCTCCCCTGCCTACAGCAGCTCTGGGATCTTCTTTGAGCAGGCGACCGCCAGCGCCCCTGGCCCAATATGGCAGGACACGCTAAGCGACAGCGGATCCATCACAATCTCACTGCCAGGAAACGCCGCCTGCACTTCCGCGCGGAACGCCTCCGCGGCCGCCAGGTCGTAGGTATACGCCATCGCCAGGTGAATCTGCCTTCCCTCCGGATCCTGAAAGCGGCCTGTAAAATCATTCTTCATCGCGTCGATCATAATCGACTTCGCCTGCTTCACCGTCCTCGCCTTGGCAAACGCGTCCAGCTTCTCGCCCTGGATCTGAAGCACCGGCTTAAGGCGCAAAAGCGTGCCGAGCGCGGCAGCCGCCGGCGTGATCCTTCCGCCCTTCTTCAGATAAGACAGCGTATCCACCATAATATAAATTGAAGACTCTAACTTCTCCCGCTCCAAAATCTCCTTAATCTCCGCCGCGCCCCTCCCGGCCTTCGCAAGCGCCTGCGCGTCCAGCACGGACTGCTTCTGCGTGACGGAAATCCTCTGGTTGTTGACGACAAAAACCTTTCCCTCATAGTCGCCCGCCAGCATCATCGCCGTCTCGCAGGAGCTGCTTAAGCCGCTGGACATCGGAATATGCACGATTTCGTCATATTCCTTTAAAAGCTCATCCCACAAATCCGTGACGCTGGCTACCGACGGCATGGACGTGGATATGCCGCATCCTTCCAAGAGCTTTTTATAAAATTCCTCCTGCGTCAAATTTACCCCTTCGTAAAATGTCTCATCATTCACAAAAAACGGCATCGGCAGGATATAAATTCCAAGCCGCTCCGCCTCTTCCGGCAGAATCCCGCTGTTGCTGTCTGAAACAATCGCAATTTTTCCCATGAAAAACCTCCTAACCTAAATTCATGACACCAGAGCGATTATACCACATTTTTCAGAGAATACAAAGATTTTTTTATCTTACTGCCCCGTCAGCCTGAACTTTGTCATTTCCTGCTCCATCTCTTTTGAGACCGTCGAGAGGCCATCCACGCATCCCGCCACATAACGAATCCCCGAAAGCTGGCCCTCTAAGGCCAGGGCCACGTTTTCCGTCAAATCCGCCGTATGCTCCAGGATCGCCCGAATCCGTTCCGCCGCGTGTACCATGGAGCGGTCGCACTTATGCATCTCCACTACCAGCTCCTCCATGCCGCTCACAGAATCCTTTGTCTTTTCCGCAAGCTGCCTGAAGTCCGAAAACGTCCGCTGCACCTTATCCACAGCGTCTGCCTGACCGTCCACTCCCTGCTTAATGGACGCGATCGTCGCCACGGCCTCTTCCATTTCCATGCACAGCTTCACAATCATCGCCTCAATGCTCTCTGTCGCCGCCGTAGAGTCCGAAGCCAGCTTGCCGATGGACTCCGCCACTACCGCAAAGCCCTTTCCGCCCTCCCCGGCGCGCGCCGCCTCAATCGACGCGTTCAACGCGAGCAGGGACGTCTGCGAAGAAATCTTATTGATTGCGCCCACAATGCCCGAAATCTCCATGGAACGCTCCTTTAAGCTTAGGATCTTCTTATAAGAAGATTCCATCAGCTCCGTCGTCACTTCATTCTGACGCTTCATCTCCCCAACCGTCTCCGCTCCCTTTTCCCCGGATAAAATGACGTTCTGCGCGTCTTCCAGCAAAAAGCCGCTCTTTTCCCTAAGCTTGGCAAATTTCTCCTCCAGCTCCGAGGCGCGCGTCACAACCCGGTTCACGTCCTTATTCTGATCCTCTGTCCCGTTTGCGATTTCCTGAGCGGCCTGATGGATGGAGCCGACCTTCTCCTCAATGTCCTTAAGCTGCGCGGAGCTTTGAATCACCTCCCCGGAAAAAGAAGTCATTTTCACCAAAATTCCGGAAAGCTTCGCGATCATCTTATTATAGCTTTTTGAAAGCGTGCCGATTTCATTGTTCCCAGACTCATCCGCCCGCATCGTGAAATCTCCGTCCGAGGCATTTCCTATTAAGCCTGTGATGGAGACAATCGGCTTCGTCAATTTCCGCGCCAGCGCCGTAATCACGACAACAGCCGCCACTATCGCGGCCACAGCCGCCAAAACCGTGACAAAAACCATGCGGCTTACCATCGCCATCGCAGAAGACGCCTTCTGCAGCGTAATGACAGACCAGGAATCCGACTCTCCTTTTAACGCAACGGACGCATAGCTTATGTAATAGGATGTGCCTCCATCCTTTATCTTACGGCATCCGCAATTCCCGTCCATCACATCCGCGACCGCCTGCCGGTACTCTTCTGATATCTCAAACGGCTCCTCTTTTGTCAGAATGTTCCCCTGCCCGTCTGTCAAGGCCCTGCCATTCGCGTCCTTTTGGGATCTGGTCCTGGTCAGCTCCTTATAATTATACAGCTCCTCAATCTGGGCGCTGTCCGGGTGCGCGACCACAACGCCCTCCCCGTCAATGACAAATGAAAATTCGCCGTTTTCCACGTCGGAAAATTCCTCAATGATGCCCTGCAGATAATCCAGCTTAATGTCCGCGGCGAACACGCCGCTTAAGCCGTCCGACCCATACATCGGAAAAAAGATGGACGCGCAGGGCATCCCAGTATTCACGGAATAATAGGATTTTGAGACAAAGGGCTTCTCCTCCTGCATCATCTGGGTAAACCACCAGCGCGTGGAGCGGTCGGCCAGCTCGCCGGAGGAACGCCCTGTCTGCATCCCGTCCGCCCCCTGCACATACAACAGCTCCAAATAAGAATTGCGTTCTGCGCAGCCCTTCAAAACCGGCGTCTGCTCCTCCGTCTCCATTGAACATATGCTTGGGCTGACGGAAAGCTCCTGGGCCACCGCATACGCCCCTTCCAAAAACGTCGCGATCTCGCCGGACACCAGGCAGGATTTGTCCTGATTCCTGTCAAATATCTCCTGCTCATAGGATGTCGTGAATAACGCCAATGCAATGACGGACAAAAACACCGCCAATGTGCAGACAATCGCGATGATCGGCAAAAGCAGCTGCTTTAATATGCTCTTTTGTTTCATAATCCTCTCCTTATCCAAAACCCTTCGATTTATTATTAAAGTAGCATAGAAAATAGTATTTGTAAATATGCCGCAAGGGCGCTATACTTTACCAAAAAAGAAAGGAATTCCATATGCGTTCCCATTTCAACATCCTGCGCCCAATCCCTAAAGCGGCGCCCTGCCTTTTATTGGCCCTTCTCCTTTTTTCCGGCTGCGCGCTGCCCCAAAAAAACGGCACAGCCTCAAAAACCGGGTTCTATTTTGACACGGTCATCACGGTCACTCTGTATGGCAGCTCTGACAGCTCCCTGATTGACGGATGCTTTTCCATTGCCGAAGACTACGAAAAGATGCTTAGCGCGACAAAAGAAGGCAGCGACGTCTCTAACGTCAACCAGGCAAACGGCTCTCCCGTCACCGTAAAGGACGAGACGGCCGCGCTCCTTGAAAAAGGGCTTGCCTACTCTAAATTAAGCGGAGGCGCATTCGACATCACAGTCGGAAGGCTCTCCTCCCTCTGGAATTTTTCCGAAAATGACGGATCGCTCCCAGACAAATCCGCCCTTCAAAACGCCGTGTCTACCGTAGGCTATCAAAACGTCTCCATTGCCGGCAATGAAGTGAGCCTAACCAACCCCGACGCGGCGATTGACCTTGGCGCAATTGCAAAAGGCTACATTGCCGACCAGATGAAAGCCTATCTGAACGAACACGGCGTGACGGCCGGAACCATTAATTTAGGGGGAAACGTCTTATGCATTGGGCCAAAGCCAGACGGCAGCCCTTACCGCATCGGCATCCAAAAGCCCTTTGACGAGCGCGGCTCCACAGCGGCCGTCGTTGAGGTAATGGACGGAACCGTCGTGTCCTCCGGCGTTTATGAGCGCTATATCACGGTGGACGGCAAGCGGTATCATCACCTGTTGGACCCTTCCACTGGATATCCTTACGAAAACGGCCTCTTAAGCGTCACCATCCTCTGCGAAGCCTCCGTAGACGGCGACGGCTTGAGCACTGCGTGCTTTTCCATGGGGCTTTATGACGGCATGGAGCTCATTGAGCGCACAGAAGGCGCGGAGGCCGTCTTCCTCACCGAGGACAGCAAGCTGCATTGCTCCTCCGGCATCGGCGACAGCATTCAGATTGAGCGCTAATTCTCTTTCTCAAAATGCTGATAGTCCTTCACGCTTTGAAAATCCCCTCCCCAGGTGAATCCGGCCTGGGTGAAGAGCTGATACGCCAGGTCGTCCCGGTCAATTTTATAAGAAAACTCCTTCGTCCGGTCTGCGTACTCCATGCCGCTTTTGGGCTGACAGAAGACGCTCCCGTCAGAATTTTCCTTCACATAGGGATTATACTTTGGATTTAAGTCAATCGCCATTCCATAGCTGTGATTGGACAGCTTACTGCTCCCCGCAATCGTCCTGTAATTGAACGCGGAAGTATTGTTGTCATCCATGGACGCCTCGTCATCTGCGCCGTAATCATCAATCAGCGTCATTTTCTCAATGGGATACTGATGCTCATAGAGCGTTTGAAAAATCTCAAGCACATCCTCCTCGATCTTCTGGTTTACGATCATTTCCCCGACATAGGTGTTCCCGTCCAACCCATAATGCAGCATCTTCAGATAGGAAAGCTCGGAATGCGCGATATTCTCATTCTCCACATAGGATTTTCCCAATATGCGCCCCAAAAGCGCGTCGTCCACCGCAGCCGCAAAAAACAGGCGACTGGTCAGCTCAGGCTCCGCCATGCCTTTTAGGGCCAGCTCCCCGGCTGGCAGGCTTAAAATCCTCTGGCTCTCCTGCTCCATAGCCATCGCCTCTAAAGCCGCTTCGCGTTCCGGCTCCTCCTCTGGCTCCCCGGCTTCCTTATCATCTGCCTGTGCAGGCGCCTCTGTATCCATCCGCTCTGTCCCTTGCGCCAGCTTTCCCTGCGCAATGGCCCCCTCTTCCCTTCTTCCGCAGCCAATGCAGGAACACAAAAGCAACGTGGCTGACAACGCAAAAACGAACGCTGTGGAAGGGCGCCCTCGCCTTAGAGACAAAACGGGCCGCTTTTCCTTATCCATACAGCTCCCTTCTCAACGCCTCGCATACGCCCGCCAGCTTGAGCATATCTTCCTCTGATTCCATCTCGCTTAAATCATATGCCATCGGGTCAGACACAAAATCCTTCAGAGCCTCATTCAACAGCTTATGCTCCTCTGGCGTGGCCGTGACGCTAAGCTTAGGCACGTCCGTCTCCAGGCTCTGCCCCGCCAGCTCATTCAGATTCACGCTGCCGCTTACCCTGCACTCCAGCAGCAGGGCGGCAAGGTCGGCAATCACCAAAATCGCATAATGGAATTCCGCCTCCATCTCCTCCTGCTCCCCTTGCGTCCATGCAACGGCCAACGGCTCCTCATGTTGACGAAAATCGCCGTTTAGCCTGTCTAGGCCAATCTCTGAAAACAGCTCCCCAAACGGAATGCGTTCCTTTTGCTTTCCCGCCAGGTACTCCACCAGCGTTAAGCTGTCATCCGTATCGCCAATCCAGTGATCCCAATATGTATCTGCAATATACATTCTTTCTTCCCTCCTGAATTCATCTGAAAGCCTTCTGCCCCTCCAACGGCATAAGCTCCCAGAATTTGCTTACCGTCTATCAGTATACAGCGCCGCAGTCAAAAACACAACCGACAGAAAATGCTTTGAAACCCGACGCATGCAGGCATGGAAACGGAAAATGCATCTTGCAATCCAATATTGCATATGCTATAATGCCAATAGGCAAAAGAGAGATGATTTCCATGAGATCAAAGGACGAATCCCCTAACCGTAGTGGTGTACAGTTAGGGGATTCTTCTTTTCTTTTATAGTGGCAAAGCACCCACTAGGCTATTTGCTGTCCCCGTCTTTCCTATCAAGCCATTTG
>CANTEO010000052.1 GCA_947652855.1 uncultured Roseburia sp.
CACATATCGGTCAGTGGTAAACTTTCTTTGTACCTACATTCTAGCAAGCGCAAAGTGGAAAGTCAATAGGGCTTCCCATAAAATTTTATGCAGACAGCCGCCTCAACCGTCCTGCTCCTGCATCCTCCGCAGGCATTCCTTATAAAATGCGGCATTTTTAGCCAAATACTCCCTATGCTTCTTCCGCTTCGTCTGCTGCTTTGGCGTAAGCTGCCCCAGGCTTTCCAAATATTCCGCCGCCTGCCGCTTGCTTTTATATTCTGAAAGGAACAGACGGATCTCATATTCCCGAAGCACCTCTTGCCTGCGCCCTTCGTCAATATTTCCATGCAAGACGCGCCAGAGGACGCCCGCTAGGCAGCGGGCATCCTCTAACGGCTGAAATTGATGCACAAACGGCATCCCACAGATGTAGGCATATTTTTCCAGGCTGACCTCGCACTTCATGGACATCCTTTTTGACAGAAACTTTAGCCCGTCCCGAAAATGAAATTCGTCAAGGCTCTGCGACGCATGGCGCAAGAGCATCTTCTCATCTTGGCTTCCATATGAGACATACAGCTTCGGCTGAAGCCTCTCATGCGCGGACAAAAGCTCTTCGGTGACCTCCTCCATTGGCCTGCCATGCCTCCTTAGCTCCTCATTGTCATACCCGATGCGCGCAAGCTGCTCTTTCCAAAGCGTAAGCTCATCCCCAATCCAAATCAGCGCGTGATAGGCGTAAAGCTCCGCGGAGCCGCGCCGATAGCTGACGCCAATGGCAATCGGGTAATTTTGGCGGCTTTTGCATTCATTGCAAAATTCCAGGTCAAAATAAGCCACAACTGTATCTTTCTGAACCTCCGCAATCTTTAATTTTCCTCCCACCACATGACACCTCGCCTTCCGTTGTCCCTGACCGCTTACTTGCCCCCGATGGAAACGACGGAGCACAGCCCGTTTTCCGCCGTCTCGTATTCAAACGATATCGTGTCGCCGACGGCGTATTTTACAATCTCCACCAGTGTCACATCCGACAGGTTTACGTCAAATATCTCATCCGACCGCTCCAGGCAGACATAGTAATGCGTCGTCCCTTCCACCACCACGGGGGAAATGGAATGGATGTTTCCCGAAGCCTTGTCATAGATGCCTGTGGCCCCGCTTTTTGTGATGCCGTTCGTCACCAAAAGCTTGACATAGGCTTTCTCGCATTCCTGCACCGTGTCGCCAATCGCGACCCACTGATATTTCTGCACATTCACCATTGCATATTTTTTCACCAGGCCCGCGCCGTCTTTTAGAGCCATGAAATAGGTCGGCTCATTTGAAATGTTAAGGAGCAGCGGAAACGTCGCGCGATACCCCAGGTTCTGCACCTGGCCTTCCGCGGACGACATTGCGGAGTCCTCAATCGCGCCCTCCACGGTGTAAAATTTTGTCTCCATGGTGCGCTGGTTCATCAATACGAAGCCGACGTTCGACTGGTCGCCGCTGACGGAGGTGACCCCGGTGTACACCCACACATCATCCTCCAGCGCAATGTAATTGTAGCCGTTCGTCGCCTGCAGGCAGTCCTTCTGCCCCAAAATGCTGTTGAAGTATCCGTGCTTTAAGGTGCCATGATAGTTATAGAGATTCGTCAAAAGCTCCGCGGAATACACTTTGTCCACCCAATTTGGCACGTCCGCAATGTCATATTCCTCACATTCCCCGGTGATGGCGTTGCAAAGCACTGCCTTTCCGATTGTCTGGCCGCCAAACAGGCCAATGTTAAATTTTTTCACGGGGCAGACCCAATAGGGGATCCCCTCATCATTGATTTCAAAGAAGATCTGGTCGTCAAAGATATAGGTTGGGTAGCGGAACCGCAAATGCCGGTAGATGTTCCGGTTAAACAGCTCCGACTTAGAATAGCGGATGCCCTCGCTTAATTTCACGCATTCCGTGTCCTGCGTCGTCATGTCGATGCGAATGTAAGCCGGAATGCCGTTCTTCTGATTCGTAAGCCACTTAATCGGATTGGCGTAAACAAGCGGCGCCACGCGCACTGGCGTGTTCTGATAATTGATTTGCGTGTAGTCGCTGCTGACCTCAAACTGCGAAACCATGTCCACCATGCTCCCCATTTTCCGGTTTCCCAAAAGCTCCGCGGAGCTTTTGTCCAGAAGCGGGATGGTGTTAAATTTTACTTCTTTAATGTCTTTGGAAAAATCGCTGTTCTCCACCGTAAGCAGCTTTTGGTATTTCGACGCGTTTACAATTGGGGAGGACAGGACAGCCCCAACGCAAAATACGATGGAGGCAGCCGCAAACAAGGCCAATCCCACCTTCGTTAAGCGAAACTCCATCAACAATTCTTTCAGCTTCACGCCCTTGCCCAATTTCTTGCCAATTTTCCTCGCCCTTACAATTGTGCAGCCTATGGTGAACGCCAAGATAAAAAACAGCAGGCATTGCCAAAACCCAACTGAATGGATGTTCACCGCCGGAAGGGCGATATAATAATAGGCCCCTAACGCCACGAGCAGCGCCGCTGCAAAAATGCCCATTCCAACCTTTTTCTTCATTCTATATCCTCACTTTCTGCGGCCATCGCACGAATTTGCTCCGCCGCCTCTTTGCCAATTCCATCCATCAGAAATGCGCGCCCAAGCGTCTGCCCCATGTATTCTTCCCGGATTTGGCGCCGCATCTGCTCAAGCTCCGCCGCCAAATCCCGCGCAGAAAGCAAGTAGCAGCCCGCGCCCCGGATTATGATCTGCTCTAAGCCATCGGAGGTCGCCACCGTGACTTTATATTTTTTTGCGTTTTCATGGGCGAATTTCTCAATATATGCGTCGGCTGTCTCCGCTTCCTTTGTGTATACCACATGAATGTTATGGTAGTCAAAACACTCCGTCTTATGTCCAGCCACCCGGTACGCGTCAAACACCGCGATCACCTGGCAGCCCTTCATCCCCTGGTAATTGCAGAGAAGGTCTAACAGTTTTCCTTTCGCCCCGTCCATGTCGGAATCCGCCAACGGCTTAAGCCCCTCCCAGGCGAATATGACGTTGTATCCGTCCACCAGAAGATACTCTTCTTTTGGAGCCTCTTTTTTTCGGGGAATCTTTGAAGCCTGCTGCCCGGACGGCGCATACGTTGTCCTGCTGCCCGACAGGCGCCCCTTTTTGGGAATGGATTTGTCCCGACGGTTCGCCGCGGACGCACGCGCCAATATTGCGTCCACTTCCTCCGTGTCCATCCATTCCTCCGCGTCAAACGCCCCCCGCAAAGGCTCTGCGCCGCCTTCGCCTCCCTTCGGCCGCTTAGGCAGGACGCTCTCTATATGCATCTGCCCCTTCACTTTATCCCATTCCACATAAACGCCCGCCCCATGGGAGCAAAAGATAGACCCTGTGGGATTGTCTATGTCCGACGCGCTGTCATAGCCGATGCGTTCCGCCACCTCCTCTGGATTGTGGCAGACGTCATGCCCGCCGTAGCTTAAGGAAAGCCGTCCATTGCCCTTGGCATACGCGGCCACGTCCTTGGCGTACTCCCACAGCAGCGCAGCCGGGGCCTTCCCGGAAAGCGTTGCCATGCCGCCTTCTATGCTTGGCCCCTCCATGGAGGCGCAGCGCGCCTCCATGTCCGTCATGGCCCGCCCGACAAATTCCTCCGGCACCTCCAGCACGTACTCGTAATATGGCTCCAGCAGCACCGTCTTCGCCTGCATGAGGCCCTGCCGCACGGCCCGGTACGTGGCCTGGCGGAAATCGCCGCCCTCTGTGTGCTTTTGGTGCGCCTTTCCGGCCACCAGCGTCGCCTTTATGTCTGTTACCGCGGAGCCTGTCAAAACGCCGATATGCTCTTTTTCCATTAAGTGCGTCAAAATCAGCCGCTGCCAGTTTGCGGCAAGCACGTCTTCACTGCATTTTGCCTCACAGACAAACCCGCTCCCGCGCTCGCCTGGCGAAAGCAGAAGATGCACCTCCGCATAATGGCGCAGCGGCTCAAAATGGCCGACCCCTTCCACAGTGTCCGCAATCGTCTCTTTATATAAAATATGCCCTGCGTCAAACGCGATCGCGACGCCAAAGCGGTCGAGCGCCTGCCGCTTTAAGATTTCTGTCTGCACCTCTCCCATGACCTGCACCAAAATTTCTTGATGCGCCTCGTTCCAAACCAGATGCAGGTTTGGGTCCTCTTCCTCCAATTGGCGAAGCTTCGGCAAAAACTGCAGCGCGTTCACATTGTCCGGCAACAGGATCTGATACGAAAGCGCCGGGCAGAGGATCGGGCCGCCAAACGATTCCTGCATCCCAAGCCCCTGCCCCGGCCGGGTTTTTGTAAGCCCTGTCACGGCGCAGACCTCCCCGGCGAACGCCGCGCCTGCCGTTTCGTACTTCTCCCCGGAATAAATGCGGATCTGGCTGATTTTTTCCTCGCCTTCTGCCCCAAAGGAAAGCGCCTCCCGCACTTTTAGGCTGCCCCCGGTCACCTTCAAAAATGTTAGGCGGTTTCCCGCCGCATCCCTTGCAATCTTAAACACGATTGCGCCGAATTGCCCCGGCCATTCTTTTTTTCGCGTATAGGCGCACAGGCCCTCCAACAATTCCTCCACGCCCGTAAGCTTTAAGGCCGACCCAAAATAACAGGGGAACAGCTTTCGCTCCGCGATCAGGCGGCGAAGCTCTCCCCGCTCTAAGGCGCCTTCCTCCAAATACCGCTCCAACGCCTGCTCATCGCCCATTGCGGCCTCTTCCAAAAAAGCCTGCCCTTTGACGTCCTCAAAGGAGACGCAGCGATCGGAAAGCTTTCGCTTAAGCTCCCCAAGCAGATGCGCCTGGCTGGCTCCCGGCTGATCCATTTTGTTGACGAACAAAAACGTGGGAATCTGGTATTCCGAAAGCAGCCGCCACAGCGTCCTGGTATGCCCCTGCACGCCGCCCGTCCCGCCGATCACCAACACCGCGTAATCCAGCACGCGCAGGGCGCGCTCCATCTCCGCCGAAAAGTCCACATGGCCTGGCGTGTCCATCAATACAATCGTCGCATCGGGCAGACGCAGCATGGCCTGCTTGGAAAAAATCGTGATGCCCCGCTCCCGCTCCAAGGCGTCCGTGTCCAAATACGCGTCCTTTTTGTCTACCCGGCCAAGCTTGCGGATCATGCCGCCGACATACAGCAGGGCTTCCGACAGGGTCGTCTTGCCTGCGTCCACATGAGCCAAAAGGCCAATGCAGATCTGTTTTTTTGTGTTACGTCCCGATGTGCCATCCATCACATATGCCCCTTTCCGGCGGTCGCTGCTTTTGTTTTTCCAGGATACGCCCCGCAACCCTCAAAAACCGCCCCGCTCCCTCAATGCCGGACGATATGGCAGAAAAACTGCTCCTTTTCCCGAATCAGATACTCCTCCTCCAGCAAAAACGCAGGATGCAGGCGGATCTGCTTTTTCACAAAGCCGTTCTCATTCGAAAAGAGGATGAGGATGCCGCCCGGCGCAAGTATTTTGTCGAATTTGTCAAAAAAATCGCGAAACAGCGTATCCTGCTCCTCCTTCGAGCGCTTCCCCCTCGTTGGCATATTGGCGATAATCTCGTCAAAAGAATGCTCCGGCACAAAATTCGTGAAATCCTTCTGTATAAAATTGGCCGCTACGTTTGCCGCCTCGGCATTGGCCTTCGCCTTCTCGACCGCCTCCCCAAAAATGTCAATCCCGCAAAGCTCCCGCGCGGGCAGCAGCTTCTGCCGCTCAATGAGCATCGTCCCAACGCCGCAGCATGGGTCAAGCGCCTGCGCCTGTTTTTTGAGATACGGCCTCGCAAGCTTAAGAATCGCCGCCGCTTCAGAAGGATGGATAGACGCAGAGATTGTTTTTTTCCGATAAGAAAACCGCTCCATGGGAATCGTGTTCATCTTTAAGAACACCCGAAGAATCCCCTCCCTCGATGCGTACAGCCGCAGCTCAAACTCATAGTGATCCGGGGCGTTCAAAAGCTGCCTGCCGCTTGCCTCTTCGATGGCCGCCGCCGCTTTTTTGACGAACCGAACCCGGCCTTCCTCCGAAATTCCTGCACGCACGTCCATCCGAAACAGAAACGGCCCCGCCTCCTTATGGCAATGCTTCAATAGAGGCAATAGCTTTGAGCCGGCCACCGCCGCCCCAAGCGCCTCCGGCCCGTCCTCTGCCGTAAGCTTCTCCTTTAGGACAATCGGAAACAACAGCTCCCGAAACGTGCGGATATGCACCACGCCCCGTAAATTCGCCACCGCCGCCTGCACCCCAAGGAACATCGCCTTCTTGCGGCACTCGCCAAGAGCCTCCTCCACAAGCGGCACGAAGCGCGGATTTGCCGTAAGCAAAACAGTAAGCGGCACGTCCCATCCGGTAAACGTATGGCGCACGTCCGGCCCTTCCTCCCGCAAGATCTTCTCCAGCGCGTGCAGCTCCTCCCTAACGTGCTTCTTTTCGTTCTCCTGCACGTCTTTGCCGCACAAAAAACGGTATTGCGCCGCCAGCTCCCCCAAATAGGGATAGGGATCCGTCTCATTCAGCGCCAAAAGCAGCGCAGGCCGCACAAAAAGCGTCTGCTCTTTTTGATACGCGTCAAACAGCGCGCCCGCCGCCGCCTTAATTTGCAGATCCCCAATCAAAGCGGCGGCGTTTTTCCGCACCTTCGCGTCCTCCGAGGACAAAAGCGGCGTTAACGCCGCGCCGTCCCCAAGCCGCTTTCTCGCCCTAAGCCATGGCGTGCCCTCCTTAATCTGCGCGCGCAGCTTGCTTAGTGCCTCACGGACATTCTCTCCCTGGCAAATCTGTTCCATCCATTTATCTGTCATGCTGTTTCCTTTCTATCTTTGCGGCAAGCCGCCCTCACTCTTTTTCCTCCGCCTGCGGCTCCGTCGACCCATTCTGCTCTATGTAATCTTCAATATCCTCTTTCAGCTGCTCCCAAGCCGTCTGATATTCCACATAATATTTCGGACAGGCTTTTCCCGTCACGTCATAATGGCGAATCACGCCGTCAATCCCAAGGCCGTGCCGCCCCATCAGCCATGCCGTCAAATGCACCAGCGTCGCATACGTCGCGTCCGAAAACTTCCCCGATTCGTCGGGGATGCAGCATTCAATCGAGATGGTGTCCGCATTCCTGTCATTCGACGCATAGGCGATCTCATCGCATGGGATGCACTGAATCAGCTCCCCGTCAATCCCAATGACAAAATGGCTGCTCGCATAGGTCTCGCCCGACAGGCCAAGGCCCTCAAAATAATCCCTGTTCTGCTGCGCCGTCGTGCCAGGGTTGGCCGTGTAATGCACGACGACCCCATTCACCGCCTTAAGGGCTTCCCCTGGCCTGGAATATTCATTGACTGTCAAAAGCTGCGCCTCATATTCCGGCGGCTCGACCACAACCTTCTTCGGCGGCTTTGCCCTAACGGACGCGCTGTCCGTCTTCCTGCCCTTCACCATCCGAATCACCTCATAGCCCGTAATGCCGCAGATCAGCAGCCCCAAAATGCACAGCCCAACCTTAAAGGCCAATGCCTGCCTCCGTTCCTTCCTCCTTCTGGCGGCGCGCCGCAGGGCCTGTCTCTTTTCATATTCCTTCCTTACGTTTTGCTCCGTCTCATTCATTGGGCATCTTCCTTTCTTCGCAAAGGCTTTCATGCGTCTCCCCTGCGCCCCTCCCCCACGAAAAAGCCCCTTATAGTGTATTCCTAAACGCTGGCTCCGTCAACCGCATTTCGTGGATTCTGCGTTCCGCCTCAAAAGAAGAGCCGCTCACTCCTCTTTGAAAAGCTCATAAAGCACAAGCGCCGAAACAGGCCCCAACACCACGCCCGCCCCTCCGTACACCTGCAGGCCAATATAAATGCTCATCAAAACAGCGAGCGGCGGGACGCCAAGCCGTTTCCCCACCAGCCGCGGCTCTAACATCTCACGCGTGAAGCTGCTTACAATATAAATCGCAAGATACCCTGCGGCATTGAGATAATGCCCAAGCAAAAGCGCAAAGATCGCCCATGGCACAAACACCGTCCCTGTCCCCAAAAACGGCATTGCGTCACAGACCCCAATGGCGATCCCGACCCAAAAGGCGTTCTTCGTCCCAAGCAAAAACAAGCCGGCAATGCAGATCGCCGTCACAATCCCCATAATGATAAGCTGCGCCTTTAAGTACGCCCCCGACGCAGACTTAATCTCCCGAAGCATATGCACCATGCCCCTGCCAAACGCCGTTTTTTGAATGCCCCGCGTAATCCTCTCATAATCGCTTAACATCAAAAACGCGGCAATCAGCGTAATGAAGATCTTCGCCAAAAGCCCAACCATATACCAGCCGGCGTCCTTAGAATACTCCACGGCCCCGCCCGTAAATCCTGAAACCCCTTCCGTAATCGTCTGTTGAATCTCATCCGTCCCAAACCCGGTCATTTGCTCTAACCCCTCGCAGCACCTGCCAAGCATCTGGTTGGCAGACTCCAAAAACGTCCTTAGATTGCTTAACCCGGCGCTGCCCATCCGATAGAACAGATACAGCAGCAAGGCCGCCACGCTGCCCATGGCTGCCAAAAACACGCCATATGCGGCAAAGCGCGACATCGTTTTCGAAATGCCAAGCTTTTTCTGCATCGCCCTAGCCAGCGGGAAAAGCATCCGCGCCAGCACCAGGGCAATTAAAAATGGCAGCACAATCGGGAGAATAAACTTCATTCCCAAATAGACTGCCGCCACCACGAGCAATAGCTTTGCAATTTTTATTCCCGTTTCCCAATTCCATTTATTCATCATGGGAAAATTATCTGCCCAGGCTCCCGTTTCTATTCATACAATAACTGGAAAGCCGGATTCTTTGGCTCCGTGGAGCATTCCATCCCCTCGCCCGTCATTGGATGAAAAAAACGAAGCTTCACGGCGCAAAGCGCGATATGTTTCACCTGCTCCTTTTGCCCCTCCGCAGCCTCGCCCCCATATTTCCGATCCCCAAGCAGCGGCATCCCGGCATTCGCCATCTGCACCCGAATCTGATGATGCCGCCCGGTTTCCAGCGCAATAGACAGCTCCAAAAGCGGCCCGGCCGCACGCAAAGCCCGATAGCGCAGCACGGCGCGCTTCGCCCCAGGCGTCCCTTCCCGCACCGCTTTGGAGCAGTTCGCCTTTCCGTCGCGCAAAAGAAAATCCGACAGCGTCCCTTCCTCCCCCGCCAAAAGCGGGTCCGCGGCCCGATTCCGCACAACTGCACGATAGCATTTCTCCACGCAGCGCGTTTGCAGCTGCGCGCTTAAGCCGGCCGCAGCCTCTTTCGTCTTCGCCGCAAGCAAAAGCCCCTCCACCGGCTGATCCAGGCGATGGGGCATGGCAATAAACGGCTCCTCCCCGTTCCTTGACCGATAATTCTTAAGAAGGCTCTCCATGTCCTTCTGCCCAAAATGCCTGGTCTGCACCGGGACTCCGCCCGGCTTGTGAACGACAATCATATGGCGGTCCTCATAGAGGATCTGCATCTGCTCCATCCGTCCCACGCTCCTTCACATCATCTTCCTGCCATGCATTCATTTAAAAGCTATTCCTCCCGATACAATTCATAATAATCCAGATCCATCTCCTCCATTTTCTGCGAAAACCACCGCTTCGCATCCTCCAAAGCCCGATTATAGACAATCGGGGACATCCTCTGCTCAAACAGATCTAAAATCTGCATCTGCTCAATCATCCCAATCTCCTCGCCCCGCTCATCCAAATAAAATGCCGTTATCTCCTCCTTCAGCTTCTTTCTCTGCGCGTCAGAAAGACGCACCCGCACGCATTCCCTCTTCCCCTTCATAAGCCCTTCTCCTCATCAAACCTTAAACCGATAGCCAACGCCCCAAATTGTCTCAATATACTGCGGCTTCGCCGTATTAATCTCAATCTTCTCCCGAATCTTCTTAATGTGAACCGTCACCGTCGCGATATCCCCGATCGACTCCATGTCCCAAATTTCCCGAAACAATTCTTCCTTCGTAAACACGCGGTTCGGGTTCTCCGCCAAAAATGTCAGCAGGTCAAACTCTTTCGTGGTGAACTGCTTTTCCTCGTCATGCACCCAGACGCGACGCGCCGTCTTGTCAATCTTAATCCCACGAATCTCCACCAGGTCATTCTCCTGCTGGCTGCTGCCAATCAGCCGCTCATAGCGCGCCAGGTGCGCCTTCACCCTCGCGACCAGCTCGCTTGGGGAAAACGGCTTCGTGATATAATCGTCCGCCCCAAGCCCTAAGCCCCTGATTTTGTCAATGTCGTCCTTTTTCGCGGACACCATCAGAATCGGCGTGTTCTTTTCCTCACGAATCCGCCTGCAGATTTCAAAGCCGTCCATGCCAGGCAGCATCAAGTCCAAAATAAACATATCGAACTCCTCCTTCAGCGCCCGCTCCAGGCCCACGTCGCCAGAATTCTCAATCTCCACCTCAAAGCCGCTCAGCTCCAGATAGTCCTTCTCCAAATCCGCAATCGCAACCTCATCCTCCACAATCAACACCTTACTCATCCTGCATAACCTCCTGATATTTGCGTATGACAAAATACATCACGGTCCCCACAGACTCCTTGCTCGTCGCCCAAATTTTCCCCCCGTGATCCTCAATAATCTTCTTAACAATGGACAGCCCAATGCCGCTGCCCCCGGTCGCGGAATTCCTCGAGGCGTCCGCCCGGTAAAACCGCTCAAACACATAGGGAAGATCCTTCGCCGCAATCCCGCGGCCATTGTCCTCAATCTCCACCTGAATAAAATCCCCCACGTCCTTAATCCTAATATTAATCAACCCCTGCCGCTTCGCCATATACTTCACGGAATTGCCCACAATATTATTCACCACGCGCTTTAACTGCTCTGGATCCGCGATAATTAAGACGTCATTGTCCACATAGTTAAAATAGGCAAGCCCAATCTGCTTCGTCTCCAAATCCATGCCAATTTCCTCAATGCAGTCGTTGAAGTACTCCGCCACATTAATTTTATTAAAGTTATATGGAATCCGGTTCGTGTCAATCTTCGCGTAAAGCGTCAATTCATTCAACAGCGCGTCCATCTCATTGGCCTTGCTGTTAATCGTGCGAAGGTATTTCTCCTGCTTCTTCGGCGTATCCGCAACGCCGTCCAAAAGCCCTTCCGAATAGCCCTTCACGGCAGTGATTGGCGTCTTCAAGTCATGGGCGATATTGCTGATTAACTCCTTATTCTCCCGCTCGCTCGCCATCTGCTGCTCGGAAGACTCCTTTAAGCGCCTGCGCATCTCCTCAAAGCTGGCGCACAGCTCGCTAATCTCGTCATTCCCTTCCGACTCAATCGTAAAGTCAAGATTCCCCTGCTGGATATTCACCGTCGCAAGCTCCAGCTTCTTAATCGGCCGGATAATCCCCCGGTAAATCCAAATAATCAGCATTGCCGCCGTCAGCAGCAAAATCAGCAGCACAGAGATGCAGATATCCAGCAGAAGCCGCTGCACCTCCGGCAGCACTTCATAAGAAGTCGTGACAATAAACACGCTGCCCCTGTCCCCATCAGAGAACTTAAAGTTAATCTGCTTTATGATGATCTGCTCATCGCCATCCACATACGTCCCTAAATCTGCGTCTGGATCGTCATCCCCATATCCCGGCAAATCCTCCGCGCTCAACGCAGACTCCTCCCCCATATAAAAAATATCCTCTTCCTTTCGGACAATCAGGTACGAATATTTTTCCTGCAATTCCCGATTCATCTCTTCCAAAAATGGCCGCTCCAAAAAACGGTCCGGATTCACCGTGGATTCCTTGAGCAAAAACTGATAGTTCTTTCTAGTATAGCGGTTCAAAATCTGCACCGGGTTTGTCAGATACGCATAATTCCCCGCCTCAATCCCATAGGTCGTCTCTATCGCCTTAATTTGATACCTCTGAAACGCAATGACAACAAAAACGGCCAATAATATTGGAACAAATATAATAATGCAAAACGAAACGGTAAGCCGTGTCTTTAATTTCATCCAATCATCCCTTAACATAAAATAAAAAGCCGCAGGAGGCTTATTGATATGCCCCTACGGCTTATTATAGCATGAAATGAAACTAATCCCATTAAAAATCAAAAATAGTTTCTAAACTTTTCATAAAGCACATCATCTTACGGCCATCTTCCCCGTCGCCAAGCCATGCATGAAAGCGCTTACAGATATTTCTTAAGATCCTCCACTTTATCAAGCGCCTCCCATGGCAAATTCAGGTCGTCCCTTCCAAAATGCCCATAGGCCGCCGTTCCCTGATAAATCGGCCTCCTTAAATCCAACATCTGAATAATCCCGGCCGGGCGCAGGTCAAAGTTCTCTCGAATCACCTCAACCAGCCTCTCATCCGAAAGCTTCCCTGTCCCGAACGTATCCGCCATGACAGAAGTTGGCTGCGCGACGCCAATCGCGTATGCAAGCTGAATCTCACACTTCTCCGCAAGCCCCGCCGCGACAATATTTTTCGCGACATACCGCGCCGCATACGCCGCGGAGCGATCCACCTTCGTGCAGTCCTTCCCGGAAAACGCCCCGCCGCCGTGACGCGCATATCCGCCATATGTATCCACAATAATCTTACGTCCCGTAAGGCCCGCGTCCCCCTGCGGCCCGCCAATCACAAAGCGCCCCGTCGGATTGATGAAAATCTTTGTGTCCGCGTCCACCATATCCTTAGGAAGAATCGGGTCAAGGACATACTTCTTCACATCCTCATGAATCTGCTCCTGCGACACCTTCTCGTCGTGCTGAGAAGAAATGACGACCGCCTCCAGGCGAAACGGCTTTCCGGCCTCATCGTACTCCACAGACACCTGCGACTTCCCATCCGGCCTTAAGTACGCCAACGTGCCGTCCTTGCGCGCCTTCGTCAGCTGCCGCGCCAGCTTATGCGCCAGAGCGATCGGGTATGGCATATACTCTTCCGTCTCATTGACCGCGTACCCAAACATCATGCCCTGGTCGCCCGCGCCAATCGCCTCAATCTGCTCGTCTGTCATCTTATTTTCCTTCGCCTCAAGCGCCTTATCTACGCCCATCGCAATGTCCGCCGACTGCTTATCAAGCGCCACCATCACGGCGCAGGTGTTTCCGTCAAAGCCCTTTTCAGAGCTGTCATAGCCGATCTCATTGACTTTCCTGCGCACAATCGCCGGAATGTCCAGGCTCGCTTTCGTCGTAATCTCCCCCGTCACCAAGACAAAGCCCGTGCAGGCGGCCGTCTCGCACGCCACGCGGCTCATAGGATCCTGCTCCATGCACGCGTCCAAAATCGCGTCAGAAATAGCGTCGCAAATTTTGTCAGGATGCCCCTCCGTCACCGACTCCGATGTAAATAGCCTTTTTTCCATAGAAATTTCTCCTTTCAAAACTGTATGACCGATTTCCAATCAACCTTGGCTTTCTCGCGCAGCCTATGCAACGCAAAAAGCGCGCGTCCCCCAGAGGAATTTCTTTATAAAATAAAAAATCCGCTGTATAAGCGGACCAGATTCTTCTAAGCTAAAATCAAATCCTCTTATTGTTCGAATTTCTCGCTCAGGTTGGCACCTTCCTAAAAGGGGTTGCCGTGACTTCACAGATCCTATGTATCTCCATCACTCTGAATAAGGGAAAGCTGTCTTATTGAATTGTAAATCGTTTTGTTTTCATAAAATAGGTTACGCCCTTTTTTTACATTTGTCAAGCATTTTCATCACGCAGCCAAAAAAAACCAAATTCAGATTGGCCCGCGCGCCCGGCGGCAAAACAGGCGCCCCTCCCACAGAAAAAGGCCGCGCCTTCCAGAAAAACATCGGAACGCGCAGCCTTCTTCATGCTGCCTGCTTTTATTCTGCACTGATCGCATTCACCGGGCAACCGTCAATGCACGTCTGCACGGAATCCTTATTTTCCTCCGTCGTGTCCGCAAAGCTAACCGCCTTGCCGTCGTCGTCCATCTTAAAGACGTCTGGCTCCGTTGAAGCGCACAGCCCGCAGCCAATGCACGTATCCTTATCCACAACCGCTCGCATCTCATTTCCCTCCTGTTTGCTGTTAAACTTATTTCCTCCCTAAGCTTTCCCATTCCATAGGAATTTTATACCAGGGCATCCATAATTTTTTCATAATTCTGCGGCAAATGAGGGAACACGCAGCCTGTGCAGTCCTTTATCTCCTTGCCGTCCACCTTAAGATAGGACGGATTCCCCGGGCAGGGCGCCTTCGCATACAGCGGGCAAAAGCAGAACATACAGTTAATCCTGGATACGCCGGAGTGGCATGGATAATATTCACAATCCGTATTTTCAAAAAAACGATGAGAATGTTTCATTTGAAGCCCGCTTTATGACGACTTTTGAATCGCCTTAACGATTTCTGAAAGCTTCATCTTCGATCCGTACAGCAGCACGCCCACACGGTAAATCTTCGCGGAGACATACCCGATCCCAACGACGGAGGCCACAAGTATCGCAATAGAAATCAGAATTTCATGCAGCGGCACCGTGCTCATGGCAATTCTGGTAAACATCGCCATTGGGGACGTAAACGGCACATACGAGCAGACGCGCATCCAGATATTGTCAATGCCGCCGCCCGTCATAGAGAAAATCACCACCATAAAGCCCGCGACAAACAGCAGCGTCAAAGGCATCACAGACGTATTGATGTCCTCCACCTTTGAGACCGTAGAGCCAATCGCGCCAAACAAAAACGCGTAGATTAAAAATCCAAGCACAAAGAAAATCAGCATATACGCCAAAAGCTCAAGCGGCATATCAAAGATATACGTGACAATCGCCACGTTCCCCCAATATCCTTTATTGAGGTTATAAAACAAAAATGCGGAGCCAAACACCGCCACAAGCTGAAGAAATCCCGCGGCGCAGCTCGCCAGCACTTTCCCAAACATCATGCTCACCGGCTTTGCGCTCGTAATTAAAAGCTCCATCGCCCTAGAGCTTTTCTCCGTCGCGACATTGGTCGCCACCATCTGCCCATACAGCAAAATCACCAGATACAAGGCGAAAATCATGGCATAGGTATAAAAGAAATTCTTCATCTGATCCTTGCCCAAATTCTCCGTCTCATGGGTAATGACGACAGAAAGCACCTCCCCGGCGGCCTCTTCCTCTACGCCGCTCTTCATCAACGCGTCCATATAATGCAGGTTCTTTAAGGTTTCATCCACCGCTCCTGCCTTCGCGTCATACATGGAAAGATTGTTGACATAATATGTATACGACGTAAAGCCGTCCAGGACAAACGCGCATTCCGCCTCCCCAGAAGCCACCTTATCCTTCAGCACGCCCACGTCCTCCTGGGTAAGCACGACCTGATAGCCAGGGAACGTCTGCCCAAACGCCTCCCATGCCTTTTGCGCCTTCTCTTTTTCATCCACGCCTGTCACGGAAAGCAAAATCACTTCCCCGTCCCCCGCGACAACGGCGGAGTCACTCCCGGATTCCTCCATCCCTGCCACAATCTCCTCTGCGCCCCCGCCTTCCTCATTCGATCCTGTCAGGCGCGGGAAAAACATAATGACCGCAATCGCCGCCACCAAAAAAAGCGTAATTCCGGCAAACACTTTATTTTTAAGGTAATTCACCAACTCAAATTGAAAAATCGTGCCAAATTGTTTCATGACGCCTCCTTAATTCTGCTCTTTTGCATACTCGACAAAAATATCATTCAATGACGGCTCAAACACCCGAACCTCATCCAGGTCATACTTCTCCGTCAATGACCGCATCATGCCCTGCTTTTCCTCCACGGAGCCAAGCTTAATCAAAAGCTCCCTGCCTTCCCTCGCCGTGCAGCAGGAGCCTAAGTCTTTTCGAATCTCCTCTGCCTGCGGGGAGCGCACAATCAGCTTATCCCGCACATAATTGCGCTTAATTTCATAAATGTCGCCCTCTAAGACAAGGCTCCCCCCATTCAAAATCGCAATCCCATCGCAGAATTCCTCAATATAATTCATCTGATGGCTGGAAAACAGCACAATCTTCCCTTTGGCAATCTCTTCCTTGACAATATCCTTCAACAGCATGGCGTTCACCGGATCCAGGCCGGAAAACGGCTCATCCAAAATAATGACCTGCGGATTATGAGCCAGCGCCGTCACCAGCTGAATCTTTTGCTGATTCCCTTTCGACAGGGTGTCCAGCCGCTTATTGCGGTGCTCCGACATACCCAGGCGGTCCAGCCAGCCGTCAATCGACTTCACTGCCTCCGAGCGCTTCATGCCATGCAGCAGCGCAAAATATAAAAGCTGGTCGATAATCTTCTTCTTAGGATACAGGCCGCGCTCCTCCGGCAAATAGCCAAGCCGCACCGCTTTATAGTCAATCGGCTTGCCATCCAGAAAAACGCCGCCCTCATTCGCGCCAAACACATCCATTAAAATGCGGATCGTCGTCGTCTTTCCGGCGCCGTTGCGCCCCAACAGGCCAAATGCCTTCCCGCTCTCCGCCGTAAAGGAAATCCCTTTCAGCACCTCTTTCTCTCCAAAGCTCTTCCATATGTTTCTTAATTCTAGTTTCATACGACCTCCATTCTCTTATCTGCATGATTCGACCGCCCCGTTTGAAAAAAACACAGCGCAGCGATACCCGCCGCCAGCACAGCCGTCACGGCAAGCCCTCCTTCCAGGCCAAACGCCCCGCCGTTTATCAGCTCCCTTCCCGCCGTCATCTCCGAAGAGAACACGGTGCAGGACGTCGCAAGCCCGCTAACCCGAACCCCATAAATATTGCCCTGCGCCAGGTTCCAGACAGAATGCAGCGCGCCAATCAGCCAAATGTTCCCTGTCCGAAGAAAGCACAAAGAGGCGAATATCCCAAACAACACCAGGTTCACCATCGCAAGCGGCGTTAAGCCCGGATTGCCCAAATGCAGCGCGGCAAACGCGGCCGCATTGACAAGCGCCGCCACCGCCATTGTGTTCCTGCGCCCCAAAGACACCATGAAATAGCCACGGCAAAGCATCTCCTCGGCCATCCCCTGAAACAGAAAGCCCACTGCAAACAGCAAAAACATGGGCAGTGAAAACGCCTCCGGCGTAAACGACAGCTTCATGCTGCCCGTAACGACGCAAAGCAGCGCCGCTGCCGAAAACAGCAAAAGCCCAAACACAAGCCCTTTCCCATATTCCCTGGCCGCGCCCTCCCTCACAAATCCAAGCGACGTCATCTTCCGCTTCTGTATCAGCTTGCAGAACAGGGCAACCACTAAAATCATGACAACTGTCACAAACAGCGACGCAATGACATAAGCGTCAGATCCCGTCACGCGCTCCACCAATTCCATTGCCCGCTCCAAATCGCCAGACAATGCCGCCCTCTGGTACTCCTGATCTCGCATCAGCATCACCGTCTGAACCGGAAGCAAAACCAACACTTCCCCCACAGTGCAGACAAAAAACACGGCCACAAAAACCAAAATCTCCAACACAAAATGAAGGCCCTTTTTCGCCTCCCTAGCCTCCAAAACAGCGTCTGGCGCCCGCAGCAGCGTTCCCATTAGCCATTCATCCTCCCTTCCAAAGCAGCCACAGGCGTTACGCCCTGCCGCAAAATGAATTGCATAAACTCCCATCACATGATAGCACAGGAGAATCCCTCATGCAAGAAGACGTATCTTACAGACAGATTGGCCGCCTGCTTTCTGTAGCATTTTTGCCCTAAAATATTCCAAAGGCAAATGTCTCATCAACGCTTACGGAGACTTCTTTTTTGCTAAAATCCGATTCAGCTTCTTTGGCGCCACCGTCAGCAATACCGTCTCTTCCGCAGCCGCATATTCTCCATTCGCCGCAGCCGCAATCTGAATTTCCGTCACGCCACAGCCTTTTATCGTCACAAATCCCTCCTCATCCACAGAGGCAATCCTCGGATCCTTCACTTCATATGACAGCGCGCCGCCGCCATCTGCCCTTGCGCCAAGCAAAAACGCCTTATCGCCATACGCCTTTTGAACGTCATCTGCCAAAATCATCTGCATTCGCTTCGCCAGATCCCCCGCCTTGCCTGAAACGCCAGGCTTTTGCGGCTCCTTTGGCGTTCCCTCCGGCTCTTCTGGCGTTATCTCCGGTTCTTCCGCCCTCTCCCCCGGCTCCACTGGCGTCGCTTCCGGCTCTTCTGGCGTTATCTCCGGTTCTTCCGCCCTCTCCCCCGGCTCCACTG
>CANTEO010000053.1 GCA_947652855.1 uncultured Roseburia sp.
ACGATGGCTTTATAGATGATTATGACGATGATGATTTTGATATTGATGCAGATACAGAGGATTATGGGATTGTTTTGAGAAAGATAAACAATTTTCTTGCCAAGCCGTTTATAGCGGCTGTTACCGATAATAATCTAACCGAGCGTTGGATTTCCTCGGTAAATGAATGGCAGAAAGAAGGAGTTTCATATGGCTAAATAATGGAAATAAAAAATGAGTGAATCAACAGATGACTTAGAGTAATGATTTCAAGAAATATTATAGATTGTCATTCCCATTAAATCACCGGATTGAAAATGTATAGTTTACTATAATGAAGCTGCCGCTTCACGAATTTTCATTCGTTAAAGCGACAGCTTCGTTTTGCGGCTATGCTGCGTCGTGCCTTGCGTACAGCAGCTTTAATAAAATTGGGGTAGAGACGCTTGAGGCAATGATTAAAAGGATCACCGCCGTAAAGTATTCCGATGTCAGAAGCCCCACAGACAGCCCTTTCTGGGCCACGATCAGGGCGACCTCGCCCCGGGTCATCATGCCGACGCCGATCTTTATGCTGTCTGGAATTGAAAATTTGCAGATTCTGGCCATAATGCCGCATCCGATGATTTTCGTGATGAGGGCCACGAGGACAAACGCGATGGAAAACAGAAGGATGCCGCTGTTTAAGTGGTCTATGCTCGTCTTAAACCCAATGCTGGCGAAGAAGACCGGCCCAAATATCATGTAAGAGCTGATTTCCATTTTCTGGTCTATGTAGGAGGAGTCTTGGATGGAGCAAAGCACGACTCCGGCCACATATGCGCCCGTGATGTCCGCAATCCCAAAATACCGTTCCGCCGCATAGGCGAAGAAGAAGCAGAGGGCGAGGCTTAGGATGGGGATTCTTTGGGTGTGCGGATAACGCTCATCCAGCTTTTTGAATGCCTTGTAGACGACTATGCCCACCGCAAAAGCCAGCAGAAAGAATAAAAAGGTGGACAGGACGACGCTGCCCGGGTTGGATTTTGGGCTTTTAAATCCAATGACGAAGGTAAGCACAATGATGCCGATCACGTCGTCGATGATCGCGGCGCTTAAGATGGTGGTGCCGACCTTGCCTTTCAGCCTGCCCATTTCCTTTAAGGACTGAACCGTGATGCTGACGCTGGTGGCCGTCATGATTACTCCAATGAAGACGGCCATGTAGAAGGATTCGGATCCGAAGGGGGACGCGCCATAAAATCCCATATACAAAAGCGTTCCGCCAATCAGCGGGATGAACACGCCGGCGCAGGCGATCAGGAACGCGACGGGCCCGGTCTTCATCAATTCCTTCAAATCGGTCTCAAGGCCTGCGGAAAACATCAAAAGCACCACGCCCACTTCTGCCATCTGCACCAAAAAATCAGACTGCTGCACAAGCCCCAGCACACTGGGGCCGATCAATAGGCCCGCAAGGATTTCCCCCACAACCTGCGGCGCCTTGCATTTCCTGGCTGCGATCCCGAACAGCTTTGCGAATACAATGATGATTGCCAGATCTTTAAAAATGTTATAAGCTTCCATTTTTCTCCCTCACTTTATGATGTATCGTTTTTTCTTATGAATTACAATGGATTCCAAAAAAAGATTATAACGAATTTTTTTTGAATTTACAATAAAAAAATTCTTTCTGAATATAACACTTGTAATCCCTAAAAAAATTCGTTAGAATAAAGAAGATCGGCATTGAGGGACTCCTTTTCTGATTGGAATAGGAGTGATGCGAATGAAAAAATTAGATTGGAAAAAAATCTTAATCAGCCTGTTGGCCTTGGCGCTCTGCCTGTCCGGCTGCGGAACGGCCGACGGCCCATATTTTGCGCGAGCGGAGGAAGGGACGCAGGCAGGCGGGGGGACGGAGGCTCATGGTCTGCCCGAAGAGGAAGGAACGGAAGAAGGCTGTTTTGTCTATGTCTGCGGGGCCGTCAAAAGCCCCGGTGTCTATCAGGTTCCTGCGGGCAGCCGCATTTATGAGGCGATCCGACTGGCGGGCGGCCTGCGGGAAGACGCCTGCGCGGAAAGCGTCAATCAGGCCGAGGAAGTTTTGGACGGCCAGATGATACAGATTCCGTCGTCCCTTGATTTGAGTGCAGAGGGAGAGGCGCAGGCAGGCGGGGAATCGGACGGCAAGGTGAATTTGAACACGGCGGATGAAACGGATTTGATGGCGCTCCCTGGAATCGGCGCGTCAAAGGCAAAGAGCATCCTTTCCTACCGGCAAGAGCGGGGCAGATTCGGCTCCATAGAGGAGATTATGAACATTACAGGCATTAAGGAAGGGGTTTTTTCCAAAATTAAAGATTATATCACAGTAAATTGAGGTGCAAAGAATGGCAAGGAAAGTTCTCGTAGTAGATGATGAAAAATTGATTGTGAAAGGCATCCGCTTTAGCCTGGAGCAGGACGGCATGGAAGTGGAGTGCGCCTATGACGGGGAAGAGGCTCTGCGCATGGCAAAGGAGACGGAATACGACCTGATTCTTTTAGACATTATGCTGCCTAAAATGGGCGGCTTTGAGGTCTGCCAGCATATTCGGGAATTTTCCAATGTTCCGGTCGTCATGCTCACGGCCAAGGGGGAGGATATGGACAAGATCCTTGGCTTAGAGTATGGCGCGGACGATTATATCACAAAGCCATTTAACATATTGGAGGTAAAGGCGCGGATTAAGGCGATTATGCGCCGGGTGTCCACAAGCGCTCCTAAAGAGGAGAAATCCTCAATGGTGGAAAGCGGCGACTTGAAGATCGACTGCGAGAGCAGGCGGCTTTTTGTGAAAGAAAGCGAGATCAACCTGACGGCCAAGGAGTTTGATTTGCTGGAGCTATTGGTGACGAACCCAGGCAAGGTATACAGCAGGGAGCGGCTTTTGAGCCTGGTGTGGGGCTATGACTATCCGGGGGACGTAAGGACAGTGGACGTCCATGTCAGGAGGATGCGCGAGAAGATTGAAAGCAACCCAAGCGAGCCAAAATACGTGCATACGAAGTGGGGCGTGGGCTATTATTATCAGGGCGGTAAATAGGGAGCGGCAATGTCAAAGAAATTCCGGGTGTTTTTTAAAAGTATGAGGGTGCGCTTAACCTTGCTTTTTCTGCTGTTTGGGGTTTTGCCGATGACGGCGCTTCGGATTGGGATGCTTACGTCGTATGCAAACAAAGCGGTGTCCAACCGGGGCATAGACGTCTTGAGCCAGGCGAAGATCATAGCGAACCAGATCGTGTTCCATAATTATCTGGAGGATGTGGAGTCGGAGCTGATCGTTGCCCAGTTAAACCAGCTGTCCAATATCTATGACGGGCGCATCATGGTGATCGACGGCAGCTTTCAGATTGTCAAGGACACCTACGGCTTAGACGAGGGCAAGACGATTGTGTCTGAGGAAGTGATGCAGAGCTTTCGGGGAGAGGAGATCTCCAAGCATGATTCGGAAAACGGCTACATTGAAATGACGATTCCCCTGACGGAAGTGAAAAGCAAGCATATTATTGGCGTGCTGCTTGTGAGCGTGTCTACGGACGGCATTGCATTGAATCAGGAATACTTAGAGAGCAGCACATGGATTATCCAGCTTGCCAGCATTTTGGTGCTTTTATTTGTCACGGTTTTCATCACAAAGCTGCTTACGAAGCCGTTTCGTAAGATGGCTTCGGAGATCGTGGAGATTCAAAACGGGTATAAAGATACGCTCAATATCGGGGCATATGCGGAGACAGAGGCGATTTCCGCCCGCTTCAACCAGCTGTTCGGGCGCATGAAGGTGATTGATGAGTCAAGGGAGGAGTTTGTGTCGAACGTCTCCCATGAGCTTAAGACGCCGCTCACTTCCATGAAGGTTTTGGCGGATTCCCTGATTGTGCAGGAGGACGCGCCGGTAGAGCTGTACCGGGAGTTCATGAATGACATTGGAAACGAGATTGACCGCGAGACAAAGATTATAAATGATCTGCTCTCCCTGGTGAAGATGGATCGATCAGCGGCGGATTTGAACATTTCAAGCGTCAATGTCAATGAGCTTTTGGAGCTGATATTAAAGCGGCTTCGCCCGATCGCCCAAAAGAGGCGCATAGAGCTGGTGCTTGAGAGCTTCCGTCCGGTCAGCGCAAAGGTGGATGAAGTGAAGCTGACGCTTGCGATTACGAACCTGGTGGAAAATGGGATTAAATACAACAAGACAGACGGATGGGTGCATATTACCTTGAATGCGGACCATCAGTATTTTTACGTCAAAGTGGAGGACAGCGGCATCGGCATCCCGGAGGACGCCTTAGAGCATATATATGAGCGCTTCTACCGTGTGGACAAGTCCCATTCCAGGGAAATCGGCGGGACGGGCCTTGGCCTTGCGATTGCGAGGAACGCTATTTTGATGCATCGCGGGGCGGTCAAGGTGTTCAGCACGGAAGGCGAGGGGACGGTGTTCAACGTCCGGATCCCGCTGAATTACATTACGTCTTAGGAAGGATGGAGCAATATGAAGACAGCGAGGAGATGCCTTTTTCTGCTGCTTGCGTCCTTACTGCCGATTGTCGGCATGGGATGTGGGGATTCCGGCGGGGACGGCGGCTACAACATCTATTATCTCAATAAAGAAGCCTCTAAAATCCTTCCAAGCCCGTATGAGCCAGCCGCTAAGGAAGGGGATTCGAAGGGCCTGATTGAGGAGCTTTTGACGCAGCTTCTGACAAATTCTAAGGACGTGGAATTGAAAAAGCCGGTTCCGGACGATGTGAAGGTATTGAAATATACGCTGGAGGAGGCTCTGCTTACCATTTATTTCAGTGAGGAATACGGGAGCATGGATAAGATAGAGGAAGTGCTGGCCCGGGCGGCGTTCGTGCGCACGATGACGCAGGTGGAGGGCGTGGAATGCCTGTCGTTTTTTGTCGGGGATCTTCCGTTGACGGATGGAAAGGGGAATCCGGTGGGCGTGATGGCGAATGACAGCTTCATTGAAAATCCGGGAGAGCAGATCAATTCCATTCAGGAGGCGGCCCTGACGCTGTATTTTTCGAATAAAAAAGGGGACGCCCTTGTGTCGGAGACCAGGCAGGTGCATTATAGCAGCAATATCTCCTTGGAAAAGCTGGTGATGGAGCATTTGCTGGAGGGGCCGAAGGGCAGCGACGCGCTGTCCGCGATTCCGGAAGGGACGAAGCTGATGAATGTTTCCGTGCTGGACGGCGTATGCTATGTCAGCCTGGACGCAAATTTTTTGAATCAAAATTATAACATTGACGAGCCGGTCGTGCTATATTCCATTGTGAATTCTCTGTCTGAGCTGTCGACGATCAGCAAAGTGCAGATTTCCGTCAACGGCGACACAAACAGCGTTTACCGGGATAAGTTTCGGTTAGATGAGTTGTATGAGCGAAATTTAGATTATATGGAAGCGAAGCAGTGACGGCTTGGCGTAAGATGAAACAGAATGCCTGTTTGGCCGGTGGCCAAATAGAGAGGAATGGGGGGATGGGGCGTTTTGCAGAAACGTAAGATGGCCTCCCTGTCAGCGGCGTTTTTGCTGGGGATGGCCGCGGCGTCGTATCGTTTTTGGCCGCTGTGGTGCATTCTCGCGGCGTTTGGCGCGGCCTGGGCCTATTCGGTCAGAAGGGATGGCCAAAGGCGGATTTTAGCGCCGGCGTTTTTTTTGGCGGCGCTTCTTGGCGCGTTCCATGCGCATGGCCATGAGGCCGCCCGGGAAGCGTATGAGCCATGGCTTGTGGACGGAACAGCGTGCCTGCTGCAGGGCGAGGTGTGCCAAAGGGAAGTGAAGGGGGATGAAGCCCTTTATCGTGTGAAAAACTGTGTCTTACAGTTGGGAAAGAAGCAATATTCTTGCAATCATGTCTTATTTGATCTATCTGCCGAAGAGCATTTCATCGGCGAAATCCTATGTATAGAAGGAACCATAAAAACATTTTCCCGTCCAAGGAATGAAGGGAATTTTGACGAGCGGGGATATTATCAGAGCCTGAACATTGATTTTCGGGTGGAGGACGCAAACGTCATTTCCGTGCACGGAAAAAAGGATGCATGGAAGGAGGCCTTGCTTTGGCTGCGGGAAAGGATGAAGGAAAGCCTTGCGCGCGCCATGCCAAAGGAAGACGCGGGGGTGCTTTGCGCCATGATTTTGGGGGAGAAGGGCCTAATCGGGAAGGAGCGCAAGCAGGCGTATCAGGATGCCGGAATCAGCCATTTTTACAGCATTTCGGGCCTGCATATCTCATTGCTTGGCATGGCGGCCTATCGGCTGCTTCGGAAATTTGGCTGCGGGTATGCCGTGTCTGGGGGGATTGCGGCCCCGCTTCTGCTTTTGTATGGGCAGATGACGGGGTTTGGCGTGTCTTTAGGCCGCGCGGTGGGGATGTTCCTTTTGCTGCTTTACGCAAAATGCCGGGGCAGGAGCTACGACAGGCTGACGGCGCTTTCTGTCATGGCGGCCGCCTTAGCCGGGGAGAACCCCGGCCTTTTGCGCCATGCGGGATTTCTCCTCTCTTTTGGGGCCGTGCTTGGCGTCTGCCTGGCGCAATGGCTTTTAGAACGGGAGGGCGGCGCAGAGGAAGACGGGGGAGGGTGGGGCAGGAAAGTCAAGGAGGCCGTTTGGGTGAGCTTATGCATTCAGCTTACGACGCTTCCCGTGCTGTGCCAGTTTTTTTATGGGCTTTCCCCGTATGCCATTTTTATCAACTTTATTGTGCTGCCCTTTATGGGCGCGCTGTTGGGAATGGGGATCGTGGGCGCGGCGCTTGGCTGTTTTTTCCCGTTTGCCGGAACGCTGCTTTTATTTCCCTGCCATTTGATCCTGCTGCTGTTTGACGCAGCCTGCAGCTTGTTTTTGAGCCTGCCGAATGCCGTGTGGGTGACGGGGGCGCTTTCTGCGTGGGCGGTTTTGGCCTGGTATGGCGTTCTGTGCCTCTTTGCCTCCTTAAAGGGGGCTGACGGGCGGCGCGGCCTGCCTGTCCTGGCGCGGGCGGCTTTGGCTCCCTTGCTGCTTGGCATCCTGGCTTTCCCGAAAGGAGGAGGCGCCTTTGAGCTGGATGTTTTGGATGTGGGGCAGGGGGACGGCATTTTCTTTTCCATGGGGGACGGCACGTCGGCGTTTTTGGACGGAGGCAGCACAGACGTCCCTAAGGTGGGCGAGTATCGGATTTTGCCGTTTTTAAAATACCGCGGAGTCCGAAGGATAGATTACTGGTTTGTCAGCCATTGCGACGCGGATCATGTCAGCGGCCTAAGAGAGGCGTTAGAGGCAGGCTATCCCATCCAAAATCTTGCCGTGTCGCGCTATATGCCGCAGGATGAGGCCTGGGGCGCGCTGCGCGCCTTAGCGGAAGAAAAGGGCGTGCGGATTCTTTCAATGGGATATGGGGACGCGGTGAAGGGGCAGGGCTGGAGCGTGGAATGCCGCTCTGTAAAAGCAGTCGGAGACGGGCAGGACCGGAATGAAAATTCCCTTGCGCTGTTGGTCTCGTGCGGGGGATTCAGCGGGTTTTTCGCGGGGGACGCCGGGGAGCTGGCTGAGAGGGAGCTTGTGGAGAACGGCGGCTTAAAGGAGGTGGACGTCTATAAGGCGTCGCACCATGGCTCCAATACATCCAATGGAGATGCGATCTTAAAGAAGCTTCGCCCTAAACTCACGGTGATTTCGTGCGGAATGAAAAACCGCTATGGGCATCCCGGAGCGGACGCGCTGGACCGGATGAAGCGGGCTGGCAGCCGGATCTATGAGACAAGGCATAGGGGACAGGTCAAATTTCAGGTTGAAGGCGGGGCGCGTTCTATGTTAAAATGACTGCATGAAGACGATTGATGAAGAGATAAAAAACGGGATGTTTCAAAAATGCTATCTGCTGTATGGCGAAGAGGCGTATTTAAAAAGGCAGTACCGCACGAAGCTGGTGCGCGCTATGGTAGCGGAGGGGGATACCTTGAATTTCGCCTCCTATGAAGGGAAGGGCATCCGTCCGGGGGAGCTGATTGATCTGGCGGAGACGCTGCCGTTTTTGGCGGAGCGCAGGGTCATCCTTGTGGAGGACAGCGGCTTTTTCAAAAATTCCTGCGAGCAGCTGGCCCAATATCTGCCCCAGATGAACGAGAGCGCCTGCTTTGTGTTTGTGGAGTCTGAGGTGGATAAGCGGTCAAAAATGTATAAGGCGGTTAAGAAGGCCGGCGCGGCGGTGGAATTTTCCCCACAGAAAGAAGCCGTGCTTGTAAAGTGGGCGCTTGGAAGGATCGGAAAGGAGAAGAAAAAAATCGCAAAGCCTGTCCTTTCTGCTTTTTTGGACAGGACGGGCCTTGACATGGGAACGATCGACAGGGAGCTGGAAAAGCTTTTATGCTATACGCTGAAAAAAGAGGTCATAGAGCGTTCAGACGTGGAGGCGGTAGTGACGGAACGGATCGAGAACAAGATTTTTGAGATGGTGGACGCAATTGTCGGGCGAAACCAACAGAAGGCGCTAAAGCTGTATGGCGACCTATTGGCCTTGCGGGAGGCGCCGATGCGGATTTTGTTTTTGATTACGAGGCAGTTTCGGATTTTATTGGAAGTGAAGGAGCTGACGGAAAAGGGATACCAGGGCCCTGACATTGCAAAGAGCGTGGGCGCGCCGGAGTTTGCCGTCCGTAAGAATCAGGCTTGGGCGAGGCAGTTTAAAAAAGAGCAGATTCTGTCGGCTCTTGAGGATGGCGTGAGGGCAGAGGAGGACGTGAAGACAGGGAAGATGAACGACAGGGTCGCCGTGGAAGTGTTTCTTGTCAGACATTCCTCCAAGCAATAGAAAAAGGCTGCTGACGCAGCCGGGATAAAAAGCCCGGCTGCGTCAGCAGCTTATTCTTCTTTCTGAATGTTCGGTTTGTAATATTGCAGCGTTATGGTTCCGTCATCATTTAAGATGAAGTGTTCTATGAGCAGCGTGTCAAGGTCGTCGTCGGTGAGGCCGTTGTCGCAGACATATTCCTTCTTTCCGTTGGGAAGCCCTTCCGTAACGTTTATCTTCATGCGGAATTCTCCGTTGGGATAGGAGCTGTCGATGGTGATCCTCCCCTGTGCGTCCGCCGGGCCGAATGTCTGCCTGGCGCCTTCGTCCGTAAGCGGCGTGGCATATTCTCTGATGTTTTCCGGCGTGATCTGCCCGATGAAGTCATACGCGTCCTGAAGGTCTTTTGGAAGCGGCTCTTTTGGCTCCTGCTCCAGGGCCTTTAAGCGGGCCTGATGCTTTTTTAAGGCTGTTTCCGCAGCTTTTGGGTCTGCCTTTGAAGCGTCCATGGGCAGTGAGAATAAGGCGTTTACCCCTTCGTATTGCTCGTTTCTGGCAATCGTGCCGGCAGCGCTGTCATATCGGTAGGAGTATTCGCTGAAGGCGGGGATGTCGTCGGAGACGCACATATAAATCGCATGGTCGGCGTATGGCTCCAGGCTGTTGCATTCATACAGATAGTAGATCACGCCGTCTTTTAAAATGGCTTGCCCGCCGCCTGCATTTTCGAACAGGCCGCTATAAGTTTCGTAATCATAGCCCATGACGACTGGAAATATGGAAAGGCGGCTGTGAAATTCAGAAATCTCTTTAAATGCCTGAGTCTTGTTTTCTACGGCAAACAACAGATAGCTTCTGTCTGTCAGCTCCAGAAAGCCTTCGTCCAATGCGGCTTTGACCTGAGTTTCGTTTTCCCTGCTCACCGACATTACGCTAGAGCCGTTGGCCAGATAGGCTTGCCCGCTTAGGCGTTCTCCGCTTGTGATGCCAAGCAGCGTTATGTCGTAGTCCTCAAAGCTTTGGGTTTCGTTGATGTAAACGGCGTTTTCTTCAGAAAATGCGCCTGCCAGCATATCTTCCTTTAGCTCCGTTGCGACCTGATCCGGCCTTAAGTATTTCCATGCTGCATAGGCGGAAATGGATCCGACGCAGAGGAAAAGCGCGCAGGAGATTGTGACGGCTGCATATTTTTTTCGGCTCATTTTTTTCATAGGCGGCGCCTCCTTTAGCAGTTTGACAGTGTTTTGGCTTAGCCAGTAATCCGGCTCGTTTCTTGGCGTAAGGGCTTGTTTTAACAGGTCATCCATAGTTTTCATTCCAAACAACCTCCAGTTCTTTTTCCAGTTCTTTTGCTAATAATTTTTTTGCGTGATGCAGCCGGCTTTTTACTGTTCCGACGGGTATTTTCAACACAAAAGCGATCTGGGCCATCGGCAGATCTTCCATATAAAAAAGCAGGATGGGCAGCTTATATTTTTCCGGCAGCCGGCACACTGCCTCGCGCACCAGATCCGACTCCTCGCTTTTTAAAAGCGTATGCTCAGGAGAAGGCGCGGGAGCCTTCATGGCGTCCAGATCCAGCTCGTCCGAGAAGGAAAGCATCGTTGCGATTCGGTTTCTCCAGGCATATTTTCTTTTTTTGTTTTTCCAAAGCTTAAACGCGACAGAGAGCAGATAGCTTTTGGGGTTATTTCCGCAGTCAATCTCGCCAAGCAGCTCCAGCGCCTTTACAAAAGTATCCTGGTACAAATCGTCGGCTTCCTGTAAGTTTCGCGTGAGGCTTCTGCAAAAGGAATAAATCTCTTTGCCGTAGCTAAAAACGCAGGTTTCCAATTCTGTTTTTGTCATATGATTCACCTTGATAAGACGTCTTATGTTTGCCCTTTCACTTAGAAATGGTAATAACTTTTGAAAAAGTTCAGTTTGCGGCAATATTTTACCGCTTGTGCGAGTGCGCATATTATTTTTGGTCTTATAGGAAAGATGCTTTCACGCTTTAACGTGGCAAGGTCTTTCCTATAAGATAAAAAAAGGGGAATGGATTTGATGACGGTTCAAATCCATTCCCCTGTTCGGATGCAAAACTTATGCGATCCCGTTGACGAGCCTCGTTAAGCGGGACACTTTCCTTGCGGCATTGTTCTTATGGTAAATGCCTTTTTGCGCTGCCTTGCAAATTGCGGATGTTGCGGAAACCAGCGCAGCCTGCGCCTCCTCTTTATTCTTCGCCGCAACGGCAGCCTCCACTTTCTTGATGGACGTCTTCACTGCGGACTTGATGGATTTATTCCGCGCAGTTTTCGTCGCTGTGACAAGAATTCTTTTCTTAGCAGATTTAATGTTAGCCAATCTGGACACCTCCAATATGTGAAAATGAAAAATTTTTGTTTTTGACTGGCATCGGAGCCGGACACGGACGTCCCGATGCACACATACAAATATTATTTTATGTCAGGATTCTTGTTCTGTCAATACATATTTTTTGTGTTTTTACAAAAAATACGAAAAGATTGTTACGGTTCACGGATCAGGCATACGCATTGGCGGCGCGCTCCATGAGAATCGGATGAGGCGGCAGGGGACGGCTTTCGCGCGGCAAAGCCTGCAATGCCGCCCCAACGGCCGCTATGGGCGGCTGAAAGGCCCGGAACCGTGACAAAAGATAACTTTACAAAGGTGGTGCCAGGATGTATCAGGTTCGGACGGATCTGGCTTTAGAAGCAAGAGAGAAGTTCAAGGATGACAATGTGGAGGTCAAAGGGGTAACGGTCAAGGAAGACCGCGTCGGGGATAATATGAAGGTGACGAAGGTTTCCATTGAGACGGAGAACGGGGCGAAGGCGATGGGGAAGCCCAAGGGCAATTATATTACGCTGGAGGCGCCTGACATGGCGGATTCCGATGAGGATTACCATAGAGAAATCTCAGAGCAGCTTGCCAAAATCTTAAAGGAGCTGATGCCCATTGAGAAGCAGGAGCTTTCGGCGCTTGTCGTCGGCCTTGGGAACCGGGAGGTCACGCCGGACGCCTTAGGGCCAAGGGTGGTGGACAATATGATGATTACAAGGCACATCATCCGAAAGTTTGGGAAATATGCCTTTGGCCTAACGCGCAACCATCAGATCAGCGGGATTGTGCCGGGCGTGATGGCGCAGACGGGGATGGAGACGTTAGAAATTATCAAGGGCGTTTTGGATGAGACGAAGCCGGACTATATTATCGCTATTGACGCTTTGGCGGCGCGCAGCGCAAAGCGGTTAAGCCGGACGATACAGATTACAGACACAGGAATTTCCCCCGGCTCCGGCGTCGGCAACCACAGGCACGCCTTAAATGAGGAAAGCATGGGCGTTCCCGTGATCGCGATCGGGATCCCGACGGTGGTGGATGCGGTCACGATTGTCAGCGACACCATGAACAGCTTGGTCTCGGCTATGGAGCAGACAAGAAGGCTGGAGGATTTGGGAAAGTCCATCAGCCGTTTGGAGGAGGCCGAAAAATACGAGCTGATCCGTGAGCTTCTGGCTCCCAATTTAAACGCTATGTTCGTAACGCCAAAGGACATTGACGAGTCTGTCAAGCGCTTAAGCTTTACAATTTCAGAAGGCATCAATATGGCCTTTTTTCCGACATAAGTTGCTTGTCCCGGCATATATATAGTATTGGCGGGAGTGAGTTGGCGTGAGGAAAAGAATTCGAAAAAGACGTCATATGGGCGTCCTTAAAAAAAAGAAGAAGACGGTGTTTGCGCCTGCGCTGGCCGCGGCGTTATGCGTCTGCATTTTGTTTGGGAGCCTGACGCGTCGGGATTCCCTGCTTGATTTGGCGCTTCGTCAGGCAAAGAATGAGGCGTATCTTTTGATGCTAAAAAACGCCTCGCCGTCGCTGTTTTATGAAAAGCAGGAAAAAAGCGGCGTGGAGCGGCTGCTTGACCTGGTGTTTCGCGCGGTTCCGGTTTATGGGTATGTTTCGGGGCAAAATGAGTACGCCACGCAGTCGGAAAGTGAGATTTCCTATGAAACGATCATTGCAAGAGAGGCCGCGGACGAAAACTATGTGGACGACGCGACCGGGGAAGTCGTCACATCCGATGGGCAGGAGGATGCGGGGCAGGAGGATGTCCCCGATCCGGCTGCGGAGGAGAAAGAAGCGGGAGAGCAGAAAGCGGAAAATCAGCCGGCGGAGTTTGCGCCGAATGAGAAGCCGGTGGCCAGCTATTCGATGGAAAAATTAAATGACTTTGACTATCTGATTCAGAATTTTTATGTGGTGGACCGGACGACGACGATTAACAGCAGTCAGCTTAACGCCAAGGATTTGCTTAGCAGGAGCATGAAGCTGACGCATGACGCCGGCACGCCTCAGATTTTGATTTACCATACGCATTCTCAGGAGCGGTTTGCCGATTCTGCGCCGGGGGACGCGTCTACGTCCATTGTAGGCGTTGGAGAGTATTTGAAGCAGCGTTTGGAGGGCTATGGCTTTTCTGTCCTGCACCATACGGGCGAATATGACATAAACGGCAGGGACGACGCATATGCGAAGGCGGGGCCGGCCGTGGAGCAGATTTTAAAAGAAAACCCGAGCATAGAGGTTGTGATTGACCTGCATCGGGACGGCGTGGCGGAAGGGACGCATCTTGTGACGGACGTGCAGGGTAAGCAGACGGCCAGCATTATGTTCTTTAACGGGCTTAGCCGCACGACGGCCAACGGGGACATCAGTTACCTTCCAAACCCATACATACAGGATAACCTGGCGTTTTCTTTGCAGATGCAGCTTGCGGCGAAGCAGTATTATCCTGGATTTTCCAGGACGATCTATTTAAAAGGCTACCGTTACAATATGCATTACTGCCCCAAGACGCTATTGGTGGAGGCGGGCGCGCAGACCAATACGGTGCAGGAGGTGAAGAACGCGATGGAGCCGCTTGCGGATCTTTTGGCGAAGGTGATTGCGCCGTAAGGGTTATTTTGCAAATGGGGTGAAAGCGGAAGGCGGGCTGGCCGATGGCTGGAATCGAAGAATTTGCTTGCGAAAATTCCCAATTATCCGTATAATAGACAGCGTATGGCGTACACATTACAAACTGTTATTACGAATTGGAGGAACGGAATGGCAATTGATCAGAGCAAAATTCGGAATTTTTGCATCATCGCCCATATCGACCACGGCAAATCCACGCTGGCAGACCGCATTATTGAGCAGACGGGGCTGTTGACGAGCCGTGAGATGCAGGCGCAGGTGCTTGATAACATGGAATTGGAGCGGGAGCGCGGGATCACGATCAAATCTCAGGCAGTCCGCATTATTTATAAAGCAAAGGACGGGGAAGAGTACATTCTCAATTTAATCGACACGCCGGGCCATGTGGACTTCAACTATGAGGTGTCCAGAAGCCTTGCGGCGTGCGACGGGGCGATCTTGGTCGTGGACGCGGCGCAGGGCGTTGAGGCGCAGACGCTGGCGAATGTGTACCTGGCGTTGGATCATGACCTGGACGTGATGCCCGTCATCAACAAGATCGACCTGCCGAGCGCGCAGCCGGAGCTTGTCGTAGAGGAAATTGAGAACGTCATTGGGATTGAGGCGACGGACGCGCCCCAGATTTCCGCGAAGATGGGCTTAAACATTGATCAGGTGCTGGAGGGGATCGTCGCGAAAATTCCGGCTCCGTCCGGCGACGCGTCGGCTCCGTTTCAGGCCCTCATCTTTGACGCGGTATACGATTCCTATAAAGGGGTGATCGTGTTCTGCCGCGTGATGGAAGGGACAGTGAAGGTGGGCGACCATATCCGCATGATGGCGACAAATGCGGAGGACGACGTGATTGAGGTCGGGTACTTTGGGGCGGGTCAGTTCATCCCCTGTGAGGAGCTTAGCGCCGGGATGGTCGGTTATATCGCCGCGGGCATCAAAAACGTGAGGGACACGCAGGTCGGCGACACGATCACGAATGCCGCGCGTCCCTGCAAAGAGCCGCTGCCGGGCTATAAAAAAGTCAACCCGATGGTATATTGCGGGCTGTATCCGGCGGACAGCGCAAAGTACACGGACTTAAGGGACGCGTTGGAAAAGCTGCAGATCAACGACGCGTCCCTGCAGTACGAGCCGGAGACGTCCATTGCGCTTGGATTTGGGTTCCGCTGCGGATTCCTTGGCCTTTTGCATCTGGAGATCATTGAGGAGCGGCTGGAGCGGGAGTTCAACCTGGATTTGGTGACGACAGCGCCGGGCGTCGTGTATAAAGTGCATAAGACGAACGGGGAAGTGGTTGACCTAACGAACCCGTCCAACCTTCCGGATCCTTCGGAAATCGACTATATGGAGGAGCCAATGGTGTCGGCGGAAATCATGGTGACGAGCGAGTATGTCGGCGCCATCATGAAGTTATGTCAGGAGCGCCGCGGCGTGTACATCAGCATGGAGTATATGGAAGAGACGCGCGCGTTAATCAAATACGATTTGCCGCTGAATGAAATCATCTATGATTTTTTTGACGCGTTGAAGTCCCGTTCCAGAGGATACGCCTCGTTTGACTATGAGATGAAAGGGTATGTGCGCTCCGAGCTTGTGAAGCTGGATATCTTAATCAATAAGGAGACGGTGGACGCGCTGTCCTTCATTGTGTTTAAGGACAGCGCATATGAGCGCGGGAGGAAAATGTGCGAACGCTTAAAGGGGGAAATCCCAAGGCATCTGTTTGAGATACCGATCCAGGCGGCCGTAGGCGGAAAAGTGATTGCCAGGGAGACGGTCAAGGCGATGCGCAAGGACGTGCTTGCAAAATGCTATGGCGGCGACATCACCCGAAAGAGGAAGCTGCTTGAGAAGCAGAAAGAAGGCAAGAAGCGGATGCGTCAGGTCGGGAGCGTGGAGATTCCGCAGGAGGCGTTCATGAGCGTGCTGAAATTAGATGAGGATTGAGAAATGAAAGAGATGGAACTTTATATCCATATCCCATTTTGCATGAAGAAGTGCAATTACTGCGATTTTTTGTCTGCGCCTGCGGATGAAAAATCGCAGTCCGCATATATGGAAGGGCTGAACCGGGAGATCGCCTATTATGGAAAGGCGCAGAAAGGCAGGGAGCTTTCCACCATTTATATCGGCGGCGGGACGCCGTCCTGGATGCAGGAGTCTTATATTGAGAGCCTGATGGAGGAGGTGTACCGTCAGTTTCCGGTGAGAAAGGACGCGGAAATCACGATCGAATGCAATCCCGGCACATTGACGCGGAGCAAGCTGGAATGCTACAGGCAGCTTGGCGTCAACCGCTTAAGCATTGGCTTACAGTCTGCGGACAATGAAGAGCTGAAGCTTCTTGGGCGAATCCATACATATGAGATTTTTTTGCGCAATTATGAGCTGGCGCGGGAATGCGGCTTTTCCAACATCAACGTGGACTTGATGGATTCCCTGCCGGGCCATACGCCGGAGAAGTTTTTTGAGACGCTAAAGCGGGCCGTGTCCCTTGGCCCGGAGCATATTTCCTGCTATTCCTTGATGATAGAAGAGGGGACGCCGTTTTATGACCGCTATAAATTTGACATGGTGAAGCTTCGGGCAGGAATCGAGCCGGAGGAGCTTCCGAGCGAGGACACGGCGTTTCAAATTGGCAAGATGACGCAGGACGTGCTGGAAAAAAGCGGGTATGCGCGCTATGAGATTTCCAATTATGCGAAAAAAGGCTATGAGGGAAGGCATAACATCGGCTATTGGCAGAGAAGGGAATACTTAGGCGTCGGCCTTGGCGCGTCCTCCCTGCTTGAGGAGACGCGATACAGCAACCTTCGCGGCTTAAAGGAATATATTGAGGCGTCTTATTATATAGAAGGGCGGACGATGTATGACGGGCATTTGGGAAGGCAGATCCGCTGCACGAGCCTCCATGAGCAGGCAGACGGGTTAAGCCGGCAGGCGCAGATGGAGGAATTTATGTTCCTTGGGCTCCGCATGACGGAGGGGATTGAGAAAGGCAGGTTTTATCAGGCGTTTGGCTATTCGGTGAATTTTGTGTACCAGGAGGCCATAGACAGGCTGACAGAGCAGGAACTTTTGGTGGAGACCCCGGTGCGGCTCTATTTGACGGAGCGGGGCATGGATTTGAATAACTATGTGGTGCGGCAATTTTTGCTGTGAGGGCGAAAAAGGGGCATTTTGAGGAGAAGAGCGCTTGCCCTTGCCTGTCAATGAGTGTATAATAATGATACAAAAGAAAAGGAGGAAAGTAATGAAAAGGAAATCATTTGTTTTATTGGGCTTGCTATTTTGCTTGTCGGCCGCTTCTTGCGGCGAAAAGCCGGCTGCCTCTGTGGATGAGGGCCAGGCAGCCGTGAATCAGGAGGAAACGGAAGAGGCGGGCGGCGTACTCCAGACCGAAGAGGAAGAGAGCGAAACAGAAGAGGCTCCGGCGGTGGTCCATGCAGTCGGTGAAATGACGCCATTGAATGATTGGGAGATTACAGTTACGAATTTTCAGATCGTGGATAACATTACATCCGATATGTGGGAGTTTACCCCAAGTGAAGGGGGAAACAAATTTGCGCAGGTTTTTGTTACATTGAATAACAAAGGGGCGGAGGCGGATACTTTTTTGCCGTCCTTAGTATATAACGATGACGTTATGGCGCAGCTTGTGCATGGAGAAGAGGAGTTTTCTCAAACTCAGCTGCTGAATTATGACAATGACTTGGCGAATAAGAGCATTGACCCCGGCGCGCCGAAGGACGGCGAACTGGTATTTGAGATACCGGAAGCCATAGCGGCCGCTACAGACGAGCTGCTGATTCGGTTTCAGTCCGGCGATAACGAAGTGATCTATAAGATTCGTTAATACAACAGTTTTGGCTCATATGACGTCTTAAGGCGGGAAGAAAGACCGCGTCTTACGGAAGGCCGCAAAAAAGCATTTGGAGAATACAAGGTTCTTTCTTAACTTTGGGTATATGGATGCTGTAAAAAACTGGCACCTCGTTTTCTGATGC
>CANTEO010000054.1 GCA_947652855.1 uncultured Roseburia sp.
CCCGATGGAGTGCGCAGGGCGTGTGTGGGATTTTCCATGTGGGGTTTTGAGGGTGTAGAGTAGATACAGGGGTATAGTTCAGTTGGTAGAACGTTGGTCTCCAAAACCAAATGTCGAGGGTTCAAGTCCTTCTGCCCCTGCTTTTAATATTTGATTTTATATCAGATCTGCAAATTAAGCAGATCTGATTTTTTTTCATTTATGAGTGCTATGAATGCATGGCAGATCGTTGGCATTTTTTTGCGCCATTATCGTTGGCGTTTTTTTTCGATTAGGCATATGATGCCATATAATCCGATGGCGATCACGCAAAGGATTAGGATGGATAGGATGACCCAATCGAGCTTGAAAACCTGGCTTCCATAAATGATTAAATACCCAAGGCCGCTTTTTGACGCGATGAATTCTCCGATAATGACGCCTACCAGGCAAAGCCCGATGTTGGATTTCATCAGGCCGATAAAGTTTGCGCGGTTTGCCGGAAGGATCACTTTGAACAGCTCATGCCTCCTATGTCCGCCTAAAGTTTGGATTAGCTTTAATTTTTCCGGATCTACTTCCTGAAAGCCGATATAGAGGTTTAATATTGTGCCGAAGATCGCGACGGACATTCCTGTTAGGATAATGGTTTTATAGTTTGCGCCAAGCCAGACGATTAAAAGCGGGGCGAGGGCGGATTTTGGCAGGCTGTTTAGTACGACCAGATAAGGATCCAGCGTTTCTGTCAGGCTTTTGTTATACCAGAGAAGGATTGTGATGAGCAGGGAGCAGGCCATGACGAGAAAGAAGCTGACGAGCGTTTCAAACAGGGTGACGCCAATGTGATGGAATAATGCATTTTCTGTCGTCATATAATAGAAGCAGCTTAGGAGCTTTGAGGGGCTGCTGAAAATAAAATCGTCAATCCAGCCCATCCTGGCGCTTGTTTCCCATAAGGCCAAAAACAGGAGCAGAATGCCGACGCGGTAGAGCTGTATCCTGATTTTATGGTATTTATGAGAGCGTATGTAGGCGGCCTGCGCTGCTGATATCGTTTTATTCATTTGGGTTCAGCTCCTTCCAGATTTGATTGAAATATCCTTTGAACGCATCGGCGCCGCGCCGTTCAAACGGGGAGAGCTCTTTTGGAAAATCAGTCGTCATGATGCTCTGCACGCTGGCCGGGAGAGGGGTGAGGACAAGGATGCGGTCGCCTAAGCTGACGGCTTCGGATAGGTCATGTGTGACTAAAATGGCGGTTTTTCCGCTTTTTCGGATGATGCTCCCGATGTCGTCGCCTACTTGCAGGCGCGTCTGATAGTCCAGTGCGGAAAAAGGCTCATCCAACAGCAGTAAATCCGGGTGCAGCAGCAGAGTGCGGATCAATGCCGCCCGTTGGCGCATACCGCCGGAAAGTTGCGAAGGGCTTTTCTCTTTAAAGGGATAAAGGCCGTAAAGCTTGAGCAGATGGTCGGCCTCCAATAGCGTTTCTTCTGACAGTTTCTTTTGAATCTCCAGCCCAAGCAAAATATTTTTTCGGACACTCCTCCATTCAAATAGATGGTCGTGCTGCAGCATATATCCAATGCGGCATCGGTTTTTTTCGGAGACAGGCTCTCCTTTGAAGGTGATTTCTCCGGATTCCGGTTTGAGAAGGCCGCATAATAAAGAGAGCAGGGTGGATTTCCCGCAGCCGGATGGGCCGACGATACTGACAAATTCCCCTTCCTCTACTTGAAAATGAATGTCGCACAAGGCAGGGGTTTCCCCTTGCAGTGTGTGGTAAGTATAATTGACGTGATTGCATACAATCAGAGGCTCCATATGATTTCCTGCCTTCCTTTTCCTGTATTTTGTATAAGATAGTGTATGTGAGTTGCTATTTTTTGACACTTCATGTAAAATAAAAGTTTGGAGGGGACTATGGTGCGAAATTATCAAAAAGAATTGGAGCTGACTTTGGGCAGGCTAAAGACAGAGAAGGGCGTTCCGTCCTTGCTGCTGCATAGCTGCTGTGCGCCTTGCAGCTCCTATGTCATTGAGTATCTTTCCGCTTTTTTTGCGATTACGGTTTTTTACTATAATCCAAACCTTCATCCGCAGGAGGAGTATGAGAAACGCGTTGCGGAGCAGATGCGTTTTATTCAAGAGTTTCCGGCAAAGCATCCGGTAACGTTTTTAAAGGGTGATTTTGAGCCGGAGCGGTTTTATCAGGCGGTGAAGGGATATGAGCAGGAGGAAGAGGGGGGAGGGCGCTGTTTTCTCTGTTATCGGCTAAGGCTTTTGGAAACGGCTAAAATGGCGCGCAGCCTGGGGGCGGATTATTTTACAACGACGCTTACGATTAGCCCTCTTAAGAATGCGGCGAAGCTGAATGAGATTGGGGAGGGCCTTGCCGGGGAATATGGCTTGGCCTATCTGAATTCGGATTTTAAAAAGCGGGACGGCTATAAGCGTTCTATAGAGCTGTCAAAGGAATATCATCTGTATCGGCAGACGTATTGCGGATGCATCTTTTCGCAGCGCGGCCTGGAGGATGAAACACGAGAAAGGGGAGTGTGATATGGCTCAGTTATGGGGAGGCCGATTTACGAAGGAGACGGACAGGCTTGTGCAGCAATTTAACGCGTCGATTTCGTTTGACCAAAAATTATGCAAATATGACATTGCGGGCAGCAAGGCTCATGTCGCCATGCTGGCGAAGCAGGGAATTTTGTCGGAGCGGGAGCGGGATCTGTTACTAGAGGGGCTGGACGCAGTTTTATCCGATGTATGCTCTGGAACGCTTTTGATTACGGAGGAATATGAGGACATCCACAGCTTTGTGGAGGCGAGCCTGATTGAAAGGCTTGGGGATGTTGGGAAGAAGCTGCACACCGGGAGAAGCAGGAACGATCAGGTGGCTTTGGATATGCGCCTTTATGTCCGGGAGGAGTTACAAGAGACGGATGGGCTTTTGGAGAGGCTTTTACAGACGATTTTAAGGCTTATGGAGGAGCATACGGAGACGGTGATGCCAGGCTTTACGCATTTACAGAAGGCGCAGCCGATCACGCTGGCGCATCATTTGGGCGCATATTTTGAGATGTTTAAGCGTGACAGGCAGAGGCTGTCGGATCTTTATGAGCGAATGAATTACTGCCCGCTTGGCTCCGGGGCCTTAGCCGGGACGACGTATCCTTTGGACAGGGAGCATACGGCAGAGCTGATGGGCTTTTATGGGCCGACGTTAAACAGCATGGACGGCGTTTCGGACAGGGATTACCTGATTGAATTTTTGTCTGCGGCGGCGACGTCGATGATGCATCTAAGCCGTTTTTCGGAGGAAGTCATTCTCTGGAACTCCAATGAGTATCAGTTTGTGGAGATTGACGACGCATACAGCACGGGCAGCAGCATTATGCCTCAAAAGAAAAACCCGGATATTGCGGAGCTGGTGCGGGGAAAGACGGGCAGGGTGTATGGCGCGCTAATTTCTTTGCTTACGACGATGAAGGGCATTCCGCTTGCCTATAATAAAGATATGCAGGAGGATAAGGAGCTGACATTTGACGCAATTGACACGCTAAAAGGCTGCCTGGCTTTGTTTGAAGGGATGCTTGCTACAATGAAGTTTCAAAAGGAAGCGATGAAAAAGAGCGCCAGCCATGGATTTACGAATGCGACGGATGCGGCGGATTATCTGGTGAACCGCGGCGTGCCGTTCCGTGACGCCCATGGGATAATCGGTCAGGTGGTTCTTTTTTGCATTGAGAAGGGAATCTCCATTGAGCAGATGCAGCTTCAGGAGCTGAAGCAGTTTTCCGATGTGTTTGAAGCGGATGTGTATGAGGCGATTTCCATGGAGGCTTGCGTCAATAAGCGGCTGACAGTCGGGGCGCCTGGAAAAAAGGCGATGGATAGCGTGATTTTGGCGGAAAGGGAATATCTGGATCGGGCGGCAGGAAAGCTTGGCGGCAAGGAAAGCGGCTTTTGACGCGGCCGCATTCTGCAGCTTTGTAAAGATGCATAAGAAAAGAAACATCCATTTTGATATTTTTGATAGAATGCGGATTGCATTTTCTGTCAATCCGTTATAATATAGCTTATCGGAGCGTTGCATGGCAAGTTCCGAGAATAGGCGCGTGGCTTGCGCCGTCAATCTGATTACAGGATTCCTCTGGGAGCACCTGTAATAGAAGTAATATTCAGCCGGCGTCCGTGAGGCCAAAGGGGAGCGGTTTTTCTGCCAGAGGCGAATGGAGCCGGCTTGCGTGAGAACATTAGGAAGACTGAGGAGAGAAACGATGAGCGAGAAATTGAAGGTTGGAATTTTAGGCGGAACAGGAATGGTTGGGCAGAGGTTTGTCTCCCTTTTAGAAAATCATCCGTGGTTTGAGGTGACGACGATTGCGGCAAGCCCGCGCAGCGCGGGGAAGACATATGAAGAAGCTGTGGGGGGCAGGTGGAAGATGGATACGCCGATGCCTGCGTCCGTGAAGCAAATTGTGGTGAAAAATGTGAATGAAGTGGAGGAAGTGGCGTCTTCTGTTGATTTTGTGTTTTCTGCGGTGGATATGACAAAGGAGGAAATCAAAAGGATTGAGGAGGCGTACGCAAAGGCCGAGACTCCGGTGGTTTCCAATAACAGCGCGCACCGTTGGACGCCGGACGTGCCGATGGTGATACCGGAGATCAACCCGGAGCATATGGAAGTGATCCGGTTCCAGAAGGAGCGGCTTGGGACAAAGCGGGGGTTCATTGCGGTGAAGCCGAACTGCTCTATCCAAAGCTATGCGCCTGTGCTGTCCGCTTGGAAGGAATTTGAGCCATACGAGGTGGTGGCGACGACCTATCAGGCGATTTCCGGCGCAGGAAAGACGTTTGCGGACTGGCCTGAGATGGAGGGCAATGTGATCCCCTACATTGGCGGGGAGGAAGAAAAGAGCGAGAAGGAGCCGCTGCGCATTTGGGGAGAGATTAAGGACGGCGTCATTGTCCCGGCGGAAAGCCCTGTCATCACTTGCCAGTGCATCCGCGTGCCGGTTTTGAACGGGCATACGGCGGCGGTATTCGTTAAGATGAGAAAAAAAGCCACAAAAGAGCAATTGATTGAGGCGCTGCGGAAGTTTAACGGCGTTCCGCAGCAGCTTGCGCTCCCAAGCGCGCCGAAGCAGTTCATTCAGTATTTGGAGGAGGACAGCAGGCCGCAGGTTTCGTTGGACGTGGATTATGAGCGCGGCATGGGCGTTTCCGTAGGGAGGCTGCGGGAGGATACAGTATACGACTGGAAATTTGTGGGCCTGTCCCATAACACTGTGCGCGGGGCTGCGGGCGGCGCGGTCCTGTGCGCGGAGCTTTTGAAGGCGCAGGGGCAGATTGCGGCAAAATAACGATCATCAGAAAGGGACGTTGCAGTAAGGCCAAGGGCCGGGCTGTGATGAGGGATAGGTTTTTATGGCAAAATCCTTGTTTATTGCGGAGAAGCCAAGCGTGGCGCAGGAGTTCGCGAAGGCGCTGAAAATGCAGATGCGAAGCTATCATGGCTACCGGGAGGGGGAGGGCGCAGTCGTGACGTGGTGCGTGGGTCACCTTGTCACGATGAGCTACCCGGAGGCGTATGACATGAAATATAAGAAATGGAGCCTTGCGGCCCTGCCGTTCATCCCTGATGAGTTTAAGTATGAGGTGATTCCAGGCGCGAAGGATCAGTACCAGATTGTGGAGCGGCTTTTGCGCCGGGAGGACATTGACACGATTTATGTCTGCACGGACTCAGGGCGGGAAGGAGAATATATTTACCGTCTGGTGGAGCAGATGGCCGGCGTAAAGGGAAAGGTGAGGAAACGCGTCTGGATTGACTCACAGACGGAGGATGAGATTCTGCGCGGCATCCGTGAGGCGAAGGATCTCAGCGAATATGACAACATTGCAAAAAGCGCCTACCTCCGCGCGAAGGAAGACTATCTGATGGGGATTAATTTTTCCAGGCTGCTCACCTTAAAATACGGAAATGTGATTGCAGCTTACCTGCATGAGAAGTATGCGGTGATTTCCGTAGGGCGCGTGATGACGTGCGTGCTTGGCATGGTGGTGCGCAGGGAGCGTGAGATCCGGGATTTTGTGAAGACGCCGTTTTACCGGGTTCTTGCGAAGGTGCAGCTTTCGGAATCCGTTTTGGACGCAGAATGGCGGGTAAACCCGAATTCCAGGTATGCTCAGTCGCCTAAGCTCTATAAGGAGAATGGGTTTTTGAAGGAAGAGACGGCGCGGGAGCTCATCGCGTCCCTTTCGGGCTTGCCGCTTTTCGTGGAGAAAATAGAGAAGAAGAAAGAGAAGAAGAGCCCGCCGCTGTTGTATAATCTGGCGGAGCTGCAGAATGACTGCGCGAAGTTTTTTAAAATCAGCCCGGATGAGACGCTGGCGGTTGTGCAGGAGCTGTATGAGAAGAAGCTCGTCACATATCCCAGGACGGACGCAAGGGTGCTGTCCACTGCGGTTGCAAAGGAGATTGTGAAGAATCTCAAGGGACTGACGGGCATTCCGGGAATGCGGCCTTTCGCGGAGGAAATTTTGGAGAGCGGCTCTTATCAAAAGATTGCGAAAACCAGATATGTCAATGATAAGCAGATTACGGATCATTATGCGATTATCCCAACCGGGCAGGGGATTGCCGCCTTACATTCCTTGAAGGAACGTTCTGTTTTTGTGTATGAGGCGGTTGTCCGCCGTTTCCTCGCCATTTTCTTTGCGCCTGCCGTTTACCGGAAGATTAGCCTAACGGCGTCCGTCACGGTTTTATCCGGGAAGGAGGAGCCGTATGTGGAGCAGTTTTTTGCCGGATGCAGGGCGCTTGAGGAGCCGGGATATCTGAAGGTGATGGAATATTCGTTTCGGAAGAAAAAAACGGAGGAGCCAGATGAAGGAGCGAAGGACGCGGCGCTGTTGGCTCAGATTTCTTTGTTGAAAAAGGGCATGGAGCTTCCGTTGAAGGGCTATGAGATAAAGGAAGGGGAAACGTCGCCGCCAAAGCGCTACAATTCCGGCTCTATGATCCTGGCGATGGAAAATGCGGGGCAGCTGATTGAGGATGAGGAGCTGCGGGCGCAGATCAAAGGGAGCGGCATTGGGACGAGCGCGACCAGGGCGGAAATCTTAAAGAAGCTTGCGAACAATAAATATTTGCTGCTGAATAAGAAAACGCAGGTCATCACGCCGACGTTGATGGGCGAGATGATCTATGATGTCGTGAACGCGTCGATCAAATCGTTGCTGAACCCGGAGCTGACAGCGAGTTGGGAAAAGGGATTGACGTATGTGGCCGAAGGGAGCATCACGTCGGAGGAATATATGCAGAAGCTGACGAAGTTTATAGAAAGCCGCACCAGCGGCGTGCTGCATTTGAACAATCAGCGCCTTCTGCGGGGCTGCTTTGACCAGTCAGCGAAGTTTTATCTATAAGGGGCAGGGCATAGCTTGGAAAGGAGATTCCTATGGAACAATGTAAGGTAGACAATTTATTTGATTTGAAGGAAACGATTGCGGCTGATCTGCTGCGCGAGGTTACGTATCCCTGGGAGGCGCTAAAGGCAATCGGCGATTTTATCCGCAGGAAGGGCAAGGAATTGAATGAGGATGTCTTTGAGAAGAGAGGGGAGGACATTTGGGTAGCGAAAAGCTCGAAGGTCGCGCCAACTGCTTGCTTAAATGGCCCGCTTATTATTGACGAGGATGCCGAAATCCGTCATTGCGCATTTATACGGGGCAGCGCGATTGTAGGCAAAGGCTCTGTCGTGGGCAATTCCACGGAGCTTAAGAACGTCATTCTGTTTAATTCGGTGCAAGTGCCGCATTATAATTATGTGGGCGACTCGGTGTTGGGCTACAAATCCCATATGGGGGCAGGCTCCATCACTTCTAACGTAAAATCGGATAAGACGCTGGTTGTCGTGAAAGGCGATGAGGGGCAGATTGAGACGGGCTTAAAGAAGTTTGGCGCGATGCTAGGCGATTATGTGGAGGTTGGCTGCAATTCCGTCTTAAATCCGGGAACGGTCGTTGGAAGGCATACAAATATCTATCCGCTGTCCATGGTTCGGGGCGTTGTTTCGGCAAATTCCATTTATAAAAATAAAAATGAAGTGGCTGCGAAAGAGGAGCGGTGACGCAATGACGTGACAGCCATGGAAATCCATTTGCAAGGGGCGTTACGCTGCATTCGGAAGGAATGCAGCGTAACGCCCCTTAAAAATGAGCCTTGATGCATGAAGCTCGGGGAATGAAATGGCGCTCTCTGTTTAGCGTTTCACTTCCCAACTGGTGATTTCGCCGTTGTCTCCATTGATTTCAAATTCGTATTCCACGCCGTCATAAAAAATTTTGCCTTCGTATTCCGTCCTTCCATGATCGAAGTCGGTCTCAAATTCTACGATGTCATTTTCCGTGGCTCCTGGGACTTTGGAGAGCGCCAATGCCTTCGCTTCATCTGCGCTGACAGCGCTGCCATTTCCTGTATCTGTTGAGGCATTGCTTTTGGCTTCATGGCTGTAGCTTAAGACCTCCCCTGTGGCGGCGTCGATTTCGTAGTCATATTCTGTATTGTCCTTGTCATAAAATTCCACTTCATAGATTTGCCGCCCGTCTTCATAGTCAAGCTTGCTTTGGATGAAGGAAACTTGCTCTTTTGACAGTCCCGCGTGGCTTAAGGCAGCTTCTTCTGCCAGATCTGACGTTAGATTGGCGGCTTCGCTGTTGTTTGCAGGGTTTGTGGATGCTGTGGGAGCCGTATCTGTCACTTCTGTATCCTTCCCTGCATTTTTTTCGTCGGATGAGGTTTCCTGCACAACATCTATGTCAGTATTTGCAGCGTATTTTTGCTGTGCAGAGCAGCCGCTAAGCAGCAGGGCAGTGAGCGCAAGAAGGCTAAGAACATAATTTCGTTTCATGAAAAAGCTCCTTTCTTTTACGAAGTATTTTCAAATGCCAAATGAAATCTTAAGACGCCTGGTGGGCATATCGTTTTCATTATCTTTTTAGCAGTGTATTCCATTTGCAGGATTTCTATGCATTTTGGATTTTTCACATAACGCGTTTGGAAGAACAGAAAGAGGTGGCGTAGAGTTCTGTATGGGCTGCATACATTTTCTACGCCACCAATCCTTTAGGAATGTGTCAATTGATTAAAATTTTCCGGCTTTATGCGCCTCTTCAATGGAAACTGCGACAGCGACCGTCGCGCCTACCATTGGGTTGTTGCCCATTCCAATAAGGCCCATCATCTCAACGTGAGCCGGAACGGATGAGGATCCTGCAAACTGCGCGTCGGAATGCATACGTCCCATGGTGTCCGTCATGCCGTAAGAAGCCGGGCCTGCAGCCATGTTGTCTGGGTGAAGCGTACGCCCCGTGCCGCCGCCGGACGCGACGGAGAAATATTTCTTGCCTTGCTCGTTGCATTCTTTCTTATATGTACCTGCAACCGGATGCTGGAAACGCGTTGGGTTCGTGGAGTTTCCTGTGATGGAGACGCCTACGTTTTCCATGTGCATGATTGCCACGCCTTCCTGCACGTCGTCTGCGCCGTAGCATTTTACCGTCGCGCGAAGCCCGTCGGAGTATGCTTTTTCATAAACCACGTTGACTTTGTTTTCCTGGTAGTCGAATTTCGTCTCAACGAAGGTGAAGCCGTTGATGCGGGAGATGATCTGCGCCGCGTCTTTTCCAAGGCCGTTTAAGATGACGCGCAACGGCTTCTGGCGCACTTTGTTGGCTTTCTCCGCGATGCCGATTGCGCCTTCCGCGGCGGCGAAGGATTCATGCCCTGCTAAGAAGCAGAAGCACTCCGTCTCTTCCTCTAAGAGCATCTTGCCAAGGTTGCCATGGCCTAAGCCTACTTTTCTGTGGTCTGCCACGGATCCCGGGATGCAGAATGCCTGCAAGCCTTCTCCGATTGCAGCGGCGGCGTCCGCAGCCTTTGTCGCGCCTTTTTTGATGGCGATTGCCGCGCCTACGGTGTATGCCCAGCAAGCGTTCTCAAAGCAGATGGGCTGGATTTTCTTCACCTGCTCGTATACGTCAAGCCCGGCGTCTTTTGTGATCTTCTCAGCCTCTTCCACGGAGCTGATGCCGTAGCTGCTTAATACAGCGTTGATTTGGTCGATTCTTCTTTCATATGATTCAAATAAAGCCATTGTCTTCGTTTCTCCTTTCCTTATTCTGCACGTGGGTCGATAATCTTAGCAGCGTCCGCCACACGGCCGTACTGTCCCTGCGCTTTCTCCCAAGCGGTGTTCGGATCATCGCCTTTTTTGATGAAGTCAGTCATTTTTCCAAGAGAAACGAACTTGTAGCCGATGACTTCGTTGTCAGCGTCAAGGGCGATGCCTGTCACATACCCTTCCGCCATCTCTAAGTAGCGCACGCCCTTTTCCTTCGTCGCGTACATTGTGCCAACCTGAGAGCGGAGGCCCTTGCCTAAGTCCTCAAGCCCTGCGCCTACGGCAAGCCCGTCGTCTGAGAATGCGCTCTGGGTGCGTCCGTAAACGATCTGCAGGAACAGCTCCCGCATCGCCGTGTTGATGGCGTCGCAGACAAGGTCTGTGTTTAACGCCTCAAGGATGGTCTTGCCCTGTAAGATTTCTGCCGCCATGGCTGCGGAGTGGGTCATGCCGGAGCATCCGATCGTCTCCACAAGAGCCTCTTCAATCACGCCGTTCTTTACGTTCAGCGACAGCTTGCAGGCTCCCTGCTGCGGGGCGCACCAGCCGATGCCGTGCGTGAATCCTGAAATGTCTTCAATTTTTTTGGAATGGACCCATTTGCCTTCTTCTGGAATGGGGGCTGGCTCATGTTTTGCGCCTTTTGCGACAGGGCACATATTTTCGACTTCCTTCGTGTAAATCATTTTAAGACTCCTTTCGATTAAACGTTATATAGCCGCAGAGAACGACACATTCTGCTACTGGATTTATTTTCGCATATTTTTGAGTTTTCGTAAAGCGCTTTTATGGATTTTGCTGGATGGGAAATCAAATATTTTGATTTGTTGACAGCGCTTCTGTTTTCATAGATAATAAATGGGCATCATTGGAGCGGCTTTGCAAGCTTGAAGGAGGAAACTGACAAATGAAAAAAAGAACGTCAAATTGGAGCGTGGCTGTAACGGTTTTTATGCTGTCCGTCTCCCTCTTGGGATGCCAGTCAAAGGAAGGGGAGGAATCAAAAGATTCTGCCCTGAATGCGGTTGGCGGGGAAGAATGGAGCGAGACTTTGCGAAACGAAGGGGAGATAAGAGCGGACATTGATGGGGACGGGCAGGACGACCGGGTGAAAATTGACTATGTGACGCTGGAAGGGAGCCAATACATAGAAAAGTTTGAAGTGTCCCTGGCGGGCAGGGAACGTTCCTTTCTCATTGACCAGACGTATGACGCGTCTTTTGTGAAGATGGAGCTTTTCGATGTTGACGGGGATCAGAAGGATGAGCTGCTGCTGTTGTTTGACACGCATGGGGGCGGCGGCGAGGGGACGCATGACCTATATCTGCTGTGGCTGAATGCGGATGAAATCGCAGCGGAAAAAGCCGATCCATTTGTTAAGGGCATAGAGGATTTAGACGCGTCCTGGAGCGTTGACGGTATTTTTGACATTGAGAAAGAGGGGGAGAAGCTGCTTGCCTATCAATATGTTTGGGGCGACGGCGGGCATTCGGACGTGGTTGGGAACCTGATTTCCACAGTAACGTATCATAAAGAAGACCATTCATTTTATGCGGAGGAATACAGCCTGGAGGAAGAGGGCGAGATGGATTAGGCATTGAGCCGCAGGATGAGAAAATGGCGTTTCGCAGAATGGGAAGATAAGGCGTAGGGCGCAAGTTAGAAGGGGCGCGCCGCGCCTTATTTTTTTCTGAAATTTTTTGAATATTATTGAAAATGCTGTAAAAATGATTGATTTCACAGAAAAATATGGTAAAATTAGACTATGTGCAAATGGAGGCATATTATTATTTTAGGAGGAGAAAACATGGCAAACAAATGGGTGTATCTTTTCAGCGAAGGCAACGCAAGCATGAGGGAGCTGCTAGGGGGCAAGGGGGCGAACCTGGCGGAGATGACGAGCCTTGGGCTGCCTGTGCCGCAGGGATTTACGATTACGACGGAGGCCTGCACGCAGTATTATGAGGACGGGCGTGAAATCAATCCTGAGATTCAGGGGCAGATTAATGAATATATTGTGAAGATGGAGGAGATTACGGGCAAGAAATTTGGCGATAAGGAAAACCCGCTCCTTGTCTCGGTTCGTTCCGGCGCAAGAGCCTCCATGCCGGGCATGATGGACACCATCTTAAATTTGGGCCTGAATGAGGAAGTGGTCGGCGTGATTGCGGAAAAATCGGGCAATGCGCGTTGGGCATGGGATTGCTATCGAAGGTTCATTCAGATGTACTCCGACGTCGTGATGGAGGTTGGGAAGAAGTATTTTGAAGAGCTGATTGATAAAATGAAGCAGGAGAAAGGCGTTACGTTTGACGTGGATCTCACGGCGGAGGACTTAAAGGAGCTGGCGGGGCAGTTTAAGGCAGAGTACAAAGCGAAGATTGGGCAGGATTTCCCGGACGATCCGAAGGAGCAGCTGATGGGCGCGGTCAAGGCGGTGTTCCGCTCTTGGGACAACCCGCGCGCGAATGTGTACCGCCGCGACAATGACATCCCCTATTCCTGGGGAACGGCAGTCAATGTGCAGAGCATGGCGTTTGGAAATATGGGCGACGACTGCGGCACTGGCGTTGCGTTCACGAGAGATCCGGCGACGGGAGAGAAGAAGCTGATGGGTGAGTTTTTGATCAATGCCCAGGGCGAGGACGTGGTGGCCGGCGTCCGCACGCCGATGCCGATTGCGCGGATGGAGGAGGAGTTTCCAGAGGCGTTCGCGCAGTTTAAAGAGGTTTGCCAGAAGCTGGAGAGCCATTACAGGGATATGCAGGATATGGAATTCACAGTGGAGAATAAGAAGCTTTATATGCTGCAGACGCGCAGCGGCAAGCGGACGGCGCAGGCTGCCTTAAAGATTGCGTGCGACCTGGTGGATGAGGGGATGCGCACGGAGGAAGAGGCGGTTGCGATGATTGACCCCAGGAATCTGGACACGCTTCTGCACCCGCAGTTTGACTCTGTGAAATTAAAGGAGGCGTCTCCGGTCGGCAAGGGCCTCGGCGCGTCCCCGGGAGCGGCATGCGGCAAGATTGTCTTTTCAGCGGAGGATGCCGAAAGCTGGAACGAGAGAGGGGAAAAGGTCGTGCTGGTGCGGCTTGAGACTTCCCCGGAGGATATTACCGGGATGAAGGCGGCGCAGGGCGTCTTGACGGTGCGCGGCGGCATGACGAGCCATGCGGCGGTCGTGGCGCGCGGCATGGGGACCTGCTGCGTCTCCGGCTGCGGCGACATTAATATGGACGAAGAGAATAAGCGCTTTACGCTTGCCGGGAAAGAGTACCATGAGGGCGACGCGATTTCGATTGACGGCACGACGGGAAATATTTACGATGGGATTATCCCGACGGTGGACGCCACGATTGCGGGAGAGTTTGGAAGGATTATGGCATGGGCGGATAAGTTCCGCAGGCTGAAGGTGCGCACGAACGCGGACACCCCGGCGGACGCGAGGAAGGCGCGTGAGCTTGGGGCGGAGGGCATCGGCCTTTGCCGCACGGAGCATATGTTTTTTGATGAGGACAGGATTGCGGCGTTCCGTGAGATGATCTGCTCCGACACGGCCGAAGAGCGCGAGGCCGCGCTTGAGAAGATCCTGCCTTACCAGCAGAGCGATTTTGAAAAGCTGTATGAAGCTTTGGAGGGCAACCCGGTGACGATCCGGTTCTTGGATCCGCCATTGCATGAGTTTGTCCCGACAGAGGAGGAGGACATTAAGAAGCTTGCGGACGCGCAGGGCAAGTCTGTGGAGGAGATCAAGTCGTTGATTTCGTCGCTGCATGAGTTTAACCCGATGATGGGGCATAGGGGATGCCGCCTTGCTGTGACGTATCCGGAAATTGCAAGAATGCAGACGAAGGCAGTCATCCGCGCTGCGCTCAATGTGCAGAAGGCGCATCCTGAATGGAAGATGAAGCCGGAGATCATGATTCCATTGAGCTGTGAGAGGAAGGAGCTTGCGTATGTGAAGAAAACCGTTGTGAAAACAGCGGACGCGGAGATTGCTTCGGCTGGAATTGCCCTGGACTATGAGGTTGGGACGATGATTGAGATTCCACGCGCGGCCCTTACCGCGGATGAGATTGCAAAAGAGGCGGATTTCTTCTGCTTTGGCACGAATGACTTAACGCAAATGACGTTTGGCTTCTCCAGGGACGACGCAGGAAAATATCTGGGCGCGTATTATGACGCAAAGATTTTAGAGTACGATCCGTTCGCTAAGCTGGATCAGACGGGCGTTGGAAAGCTGATGGAGATGGCGATTAAGCTTGGCAAGCCGGTCAATGAGAAGCTTCATGTGGGCATCTGCGGGGAGCATGGCGGCGATCCGTCTTCGGTGGAGTTCTGCCATAGGATTGGGTTGGATTATGTGTCTTGCTCGCCGTTCCGGGTGCCAATTGCAAAATTGGCGGCGGCGCAGGCGGCAATTAGCAGCAAGTAATATACTGGAAGCTGGTGATTTTGCAAAATAATTTTTTCTTCATCGCAAAATTTATTTTTCGCTGAGACGGAACCCAGAACTCAATAGAAATGAATCATAACGAGGATCTTGACAGACTGTACTTTCAAGATCCTCTTTTTCTCTTTTTTGGAGAAGCGAGGGAGAGAATGGTTTTTCTTTTTTGATGGTGGTGGAGTGAGGCAAAACTGACGCCCTTTTGCCGTGGTCAGAGAAATTTCCAGACGAATGAAGGAAAATATGCCATTGAAAGATGGCGTGGTTTTAACCCTTAGTGTTTGACGAGAAAAAGATATGTGAAAAGCTGAATTGAAAAAAGCGCTTAATATATATCAGTATGTTGCGAAATGTCATAGAATGTATGCAAAGAAAGATATCATGGAAAATAAGAAAAATATATACAATGGGTCAAAGACCGTTATTATTGATATTCAGAAACAAAAAAATGAGTGGAGAAAAAAAGGTTGGTCTATTCCTGATATTAGAGGTGGAAAACAAATATGGTATACGCTGGTAAAAAAACTAGTTGAATTAGTGGATTTAGGGCAGGCATATGATTTAGATTCAGTTCCAGATATTTATGAAATAATACAACCTCAATCATGGCGCACATATGCTGCTTTTCTAAAGGGGGTAGGATTTGTAAGAAATCAAGCAGGACGGTTGATGTTGTCGGAGGCTGGCATGAAGTTTTTAGCAGAGCCAACTCGGAGGAAATTGGCTGATCAGATACAAGATAGATATCGGCTGTTTGGTGAAGTACTGAGTATTCTGGAGACTGAACCGACAACAGTGGAAGAAACATATAAGCAACTTTGCAATCATTATGGATTGCATTGGAAAAATATGAACAATATACGTAGACGAATGGATTGGCTGGAGGTACTGGGTTTAATTCAAGCGATTGGTAATCATAAATGGGAAGTGACTGATTCCGGGAGAGAGGCATTAAAGGAGTGGTGTTTGATTAAGCCGGAAGTACTGGAACTTATGGATCTTGAGTCGAACGATATGGAAATTGATGATCCTCCAGAAGAAATTGCGATATTGCTTCAACATTTAGCTGCTACACCTGAATTGCATAAGAAAAGATGTACATATAATATATGGGTTCCAAGTTCGAACCGTATAGAAAATTTGCGGATTATTATTCAAAGTGCTTCTGATAAAATTACTAAAACGGATTTATTCGCATTTATAGCAAATAAATTTAATCTGAAATTAAGTAGTGTTGAATCAATGCTGCCATTCCTAAAAGCATCTGGCCTTATAGAAGAAGTAGGGCGAAATATTTATGTAGCAACTCCAGCAGCAAAAGCATGGCTGGAAACAGGAAGTGATTTAGATTTTATCAGGATTCTTCATGCAAATATGCAGTTTGTTGGAGAGATGGTTAAAGCCGCTGAATGTGATATTGTTCGTAATGATATATATGCTCAGGCAAAGTTATATGGTTTGAATTCAGAAAAGGCACGTTGGATTGCAGGTTTTTTGCGGGAAGCAGGTTTATTAGAAGAACCTCAGTATCTCCATTTGAAAGCAACACATATAGGAAAGTGTTTTATTGCTGAGCTGCCTTTGGCAGAAGCAGATGGAGAAGTATCTGAACAAAAGAATACATCTGATGAAATGAAAGTGGTGGTTAGTCACTCTCCCAGTAAGCTTGAAGAAGTCTGCAACCGATTACATAACACATCAATGGATCCCAGTGCAGAAGGAAAAGGTTCAGGGGTTGCCTTCGAAGAAGCCATTGCAGATATATTTTGTTTTATGGGGTTTAAAGCTGAGAGAATCGGTGGATCCGGTGATACAGATGTTGTTGTAAAATGGAAGGATGAGGAAGATAAGTATGTCGTTGCAATTATAGATGGAAAATCCAAATCTGGGGGCCGGGTATCACATAATGATATAAGCGACGTTGCATTAGAAACACATAAAGAAAAGAACAATGCAGATTATGTGGCAATTGTCGGCCCAGGATTTAGTGGTGATACTATTCGAACTCATGCCAGAAAAAAAGGATTTTCACTTGTTACTGAAAATCAACTAACAGAAATTGCAAGGGCGTCTAAGGAAATTGGCTTGAATTTACAGGAAATTGCACTTACATTTCAAGTACCTGATGGATTATCTCAATTGGAAGATATCATTTCCACGAAAAAAAGAGAACTTGCTATAATATCAGAAGTTGTTTCGAAATTTTTGGGTGAACAGGAGCTGTTAGACGGTCTTTCTCCGCGAGACTTATTTTTGCTATTAAGAAGTTCAAATGAGTCTCCATCCTTAGACGAGTTAATCAATGTTTTTGAAACGCTTGCCAGAGAGGAAATTGGTATTTTGCAAAAGGCTGATGGAAAAGATTCTCCTGAAAATATGAGATACATGTTAAGAGGTGTAGAAAAGACAATTAATCGGTTAAGAGCATTGGCATCAGCTATTGAAAGGGGAATCCAAGAATAGGAGAAATGGTCTTTGCAGTTTAAGGGAACTAAGCTTAATCAGTCCAATAATGTTTCTGGCGGGGAGGATTTTTTTAAGTGGATTAAAAAGCTTGCGGTATTGAAAGAAAGCAGCATTATCATGGAGGAATATTTAACTAGAAGAAGGTTGTTCTTCTGGAAGGATATGATATCTGATGTTATGATTAGCATAAGAAAGTTGAAGGTAATATGTCTGTGATGGAATAAAAACAGTATATGTATTTGCAATGATAAATACTAAAATCATTTGGAGGATATCGTTTGTTAAGTGAATTAAAGAAAAATAGCTTATCTGTTCAAATTCTTCGAGAATTGTCTTACAAAAGCAAAATGGGAAGAAGTCTTGTCAATAGCCTGCGGAAATTTGACAGGGTAGAGATGTTTAAAGAACTCTGTGAAATGATAAGATTTTATCAAGAAGCCGATATTCTTGATCTTGTGGACTTGGATTATCGTATTAAAAGTGAGGATTCATGTATACGGAAATACAATAAATTCTATCCCGACATGCGATTAGAAAAGGTATTTAATGATATTTTAGGATTTCGTATGCTGACGGACAACTATAAGAGTCTGTTGGAAGGGGAAATTCCAGAAGAAGTACGGGTTGTCGATATGAGTCATGGAAAGGCGAATGATG
>CANTEO010000055.1 GCA_947652855.1 uncultured Roseburia sp.
TCCTAATCAAAGAAGGAGATAAAAAGCCGATTATTATGAACATTACGGACAATTCCATGGAATTGAAAATGAATTCTTTCATCGGATCCATGAATGAAGTCATTGACATTGAAAAAGAAGGGAAAGAAATCTTAATCGGATTCAACCCCAAATTTTTTATAGACGCCTTACGCGCTATTGATGAAGAGGAAGTCACGCTTTATATGGTGAACCCAAAAGCGCCCTGCTTTATCAAAGATGAAAACGAAAGCTACATCTATCTGATTCTTCCAGTGAACTTTAACGTCGCAGCAAATTAATTTTATAAAAAGAGGTAACAATCATGGAAATTACTATTCGACAGGGAGAGGAATTTATCCGTTTGGGCCAAGCGCTGAAAAAGGCCGGAATCGTAGGCTCAGGATTAGACGCCAAAATGATTATTTTAGAGGAGTCCGTTCAAGTAAACGGCGCGACAGAAACCAGAAGAGGAAGAAAGCTCTATCCCGGCGATACGGTATCGTATAAAGATACATCCTTTCAGGTCGTAAAATGTTCCTAACATCCCTGGAACTAAGCAATTTTCGCAATTATGACACGCTTACGCTTGACTTTGAGAAGGGAACGAATATATTATTTGGGAAAAACGCTCAAGGGAAGACGAACATCCTGGAGGCAATTTATTTAAGCGGCACGACAAAGTCCCATAAAGGCAGCAAAGACAAGGAAATGGTGAAATTCGGGCATGAGGAGTCTCATATCCGCGTGTTGATAGAAAAAAAAGGCAAGCAATATCAAATTGACCTGCATTTGAAAAAACACAAAGCAAAGGGCATCGCCGTCAATCGAATGCCAATTAAAAAAGCGAGCGATCTGTTTGGAATCTTGAATCTTGTGGCGTTTTCTCCGGAAGATCTGAATATCATAAAAAACGGGCCGTCAGAGCGAAGGCGCTTCATAGATGCAGAGCTTTGTCAATTGGACCGAATTTATTTGAATGACCTTTCCTCTTATAACCGAATACTTTCTCAGAGAAATAAGCTGCTAAAGGATATTGCGTTCCGGCCGGATTTAGAGGATACGCTTTCAACATGGGATCAACAGCTGGCAGAATACGGAGGCAGGGTCATCCGGCGCCGCAGAGAATTCGTCAGTCAGCTAAACGAGATTGTGCCAGGCATTCACAAGGCAATCTCAGGCGGAGCGGAAGATTTGGAGCTGTCGTATGAGCAAAGCGTCTCTGAGGATTCCTTTCTTCAGGAATTGACGAGGTCAAAGGAAAGAGATATAAAGATGAGCCAGACTTCTATCGGCCCGCACAGGGATGACTTATCGTTTTCCATTCATGGGGTAGAGCTTAGGAAATTTGGGTCTCAGGGACAGCAAAGGACTTCTGCGCTGTCGCTGAAGCTTTCAGAGATTCAATTAGTTAAGAAAATTATGAAAGATGCGCCGATCTTACTTTTGGACGATGTTCTGTCTGAGTTAGACAGCAATCGGCAGAATGACTTGCTCAATCACATATGTGATACGCAAACAATCATAACATGTACCGGATTAGATGAATTTATACGCAACCGCTTTCACATTAATCGTGTGTTTGAAGTGATTGACGGAAAGGTTTTCCGAAAATAGGCGAAACAATCTTTAATGCTAGGATGGACAGGAGGAAATTATGGAAACTGAATACGGAGCAGATCAAATACAGATTTTAGAAGGGCTGGAAGCGGTAAGAAAACGCCCCGGGATGTATATTGGAAGCACTTCGGCGAGGGGCCTCCATCACTTGGTATATGAGATTGTGGACAATTCTGTGGACGAGGCTTTGGCTGGATTTTGCACGATGATTAAGGTGTCTGTCAACAAAGACGGCTCTGTCACTGTCACGGATGACGGCCGGGGCATTCCAGTCGGCATTAACCATAAATCGGGCTTGACTGGGGTGGAAGTCGTGTTCACGATCCTTCATGCCGGAGGGAAATTTGGCGGCGGGGGATACAAGGTGTCCGGCGGCCTGCATGGCGTAGGCGCGTCGGTCGTAAACGCGCTTTCGAAATGGCTGGAGGTGGAAATTTGCAGCGGAGGCAAAATATATAAGCAGCGTTTTGAACGTGGGATAACGATGTATCCCTTAAAGGCAGTTGGGGAATGCCCGATGGAGCGGACCGGGACGAAGGTTGTGTTCCTGCCGGACGATGAAATCTTTGAAGAGACGGTTTTTGACTATGAGACGTTAAAGCAGCGGCTTAGGGAAACGGCATTTTTGACAAAAAATTTGAAGATTGAATTAAAGGATGAAAGACAGGATCCGGCGGCAGAAAAGATTTTTCATTATGAGGGAGGCATTAAGGAATTTGTCGGCTATTTAAATAAAAGCAAGGAGCCGCTGTACCAGGAGATTATCTATTGCGAGGGCCAAAGGGACGGCGTATACGTTGAGGTGGCGCTGCAGCACAATGACTCGTTCAATGACGCGACCTTTAGTTTTGTGAACAACATCATTACGCCGGAAGGCGGCACGCACCTGGCCGGGTTCCGCAATGCCTTAACAAAGACGTTTAACCAGTATGCGAAGATCAATAAAATCTTAAAGGAGACAGACGCAGGGCTAAGCGGCGAGGATATCCGGGAAGGCTTGACGGCGATCATCAGCGTGAAAATAGAGGAGCCTCAGTTTGAGGGGCAGACGAAGCAGAAGCTAGGAAACAGCGAGGCCAGGGGGGCCGTGGATTCTGTCGTAAGCGAGCAGGTCACTTATTTTCTGGAGCAGAACCCGTCTGTCGCCAAGATGATTTGCGACAAATCCATTATGGCGCAAAGAGCCAGGGAGGCGGCCAGGAAGGCCAGGGACTTAACCAGGAGGAAAACGGCTTTAGACAGGACTTCTTTACCCGGAAAGCTGGCGGACTGCTCAGACAAAGATCCGAAGAACTGTGAAATCTTTATCGTGGAGGGAGATTCCGCGGGAGGCTCCGCGAAAGAGGCCAGGAGCCGCGTGACGCAGGCGATCCTCCCGCTTCGCGGGAAAATCCTGAATGTGGAAAAGGCAAGGCTCGATAAAATCTATGGCAATGCAGAGATAAAAGCGATGATTACGGCATTTGGCACAGGGATTCATGAGGATTTTGACATAGAAAAGCTAAGATACCATAAGATCATCCTTATGACGGACGCGGATGTGGACGGCGCGCATATCAGCACATTGCTGTTAACGTTTATCTACCGGTTTATGCCGGAGCTGATTAAGCAAGGCTTTGTCTATCTAGCACAGCCGCCGCTTTATAAGATTGAGAGGAATAAGAAAGTCTGGTATGTGTACAGCGACGAGGAGCTGAACCGGATTTTGATGGAGATCGGGCGGGACAATAATAATAAAATCCAGCGTTATAAAGGGCTTGGCGAGATGGATGCTGAGCAGCTTTGGGAGACGACAATGGATCCAGAGAAAAGGATTCTGCGCAGGGTGACGATTGACGATGAGGCTGTCTCTGAGATTGACGTGACGTTTACGACTTTGATGGGGGACAAAGTGGAGCCAAGGCGGGAGTTCATTGAGGCAAATGCAAAGTATGTTCAGAACCTGGACGTATAGAGAGGATTTTAATTTAGATGGATGATAAGATTTTTGACCAGATTCATGATGTTGACTTAAAGAAAACGATGGAGACATCCTATATTGACTATGCGATGAGCGTCATTGCGTCCAGGGCGCTGCCGGATGTGAAGGACGGGCTAAAGCCAGTGCAGCGCAGAGTCCTGTATTCTATGATTGAGCTGAATAACGGGCCTGACAAGCCGCACAGGAAATGCGCGCGTATTGTCGGCGATACCATGGGTAAATATCATCCGCATGGCGACAGCTCTATTTACGGATCATTGGTCAATATGGCGCAGAAATGGTCTACCCGATACCCTCTTGTAGACGGGCATGGGAATTTTGGCTCTATTGACGGGGACGGGGCCGCCGCGATGCGTTACACGGAGGCAAGGCTTAGCAAAATTTCCATGGAGATGCTTGCGGATATTGGGAAGGATACTGTGGATTTTGTCCCAAACTTTGACGAGACGGAAAAAGAGCCGGTCGTTTTGCCTTCCAGATATCCGAATCTGCTTGTAAACGGCACGTCCGGAATCGCCGTTGGCATGGCGACGAACATTCCGCCGCATAATTTGCGGGAAGTGGTGGACTCCGTCGTTAAGATCATTGACAATCAGATTTTGGAGGATCGGGAAACGGATCTGGACGAGATTCTGTCGATCATTCACGGGCCGGACTTCCCTACCGGCGGCACAATTCTTGGCACTGCAGGGATCAAGCAGGCGTACCGTACCGGAAGGGGAAAAATCCGGGTGCGCGCCGTGACGGAAATAGAAGCCATGGCGAATGGAAAGAGCCGCATCGTCGTGACGGAGCTGCCGTTTATGGTAAATAAGGCCAGGCTGATTGAAAAAATCTCAGATTTGGTGCGGGATAAGAAAATTGACGGGATTGTGGATTTGCGTGACGAGTCAAACCGTCAGGGCATCCGCGTCTGCATTGAGCTGCGCAGGGACGTCAGCGCAAAGGTTATTTTAAATCAGCTCTATAAGCATACGCAGCTTCAGGACACATTTGGCGTGAATATGATTGCGCTTGTAGACAATGAGCCAAAGGTTTTGAATCTGCATCAGATGTTAAATTATTATCTGCTGCATCAAAAAGAAGTCGTCACCAGAAGGACAAGATATGATCTGAACAAGGCGGAGGAGCGCGCCCATATTTTAGAGGGGCTGCTGATTGCCTTAGATCATATTGACGAAGTGATTTCTATCATCCGAAGCAGCAAGAATACGGCGGAGGCGAAGGAACGCCTGATTGAGCGCTTCTCTCTTAGCGAGGCGCAGGCGCAGGCGATTGTAGATATGAGGCTGCGCGCGCTTACAGGCTTAGAGCGTGAGAAGCTGGAGGCGGAATATGCGGAGCTGATGGAGAAAATTGCAAAGCTTAAGGCAATTTTGTCAGATGAAAAGAAGCTCCTAGGCGTGATTCGGGAAGAGATTCTTCTGATTTCCCAAAAATATGGGGACGACAGGAGGACGTCGATTGGGTTTGACGAGTTTGACATATCCATGGAGGACATGATTCCGAAAACGAATACGATTATCTGCATGACGAAGCTTGGATACATTAAGCGCATGAGCGTGGACAATTTCAGGAGCCAGCACCGGGGCGGCAAGGGAATCAAAGGCATGGAGACGATAGAGGACGACTATATCGAGGAGCTTTTGATGACGACGACGCATCATTACTTGATGTTTTTTACGAATACCGGGAAAGTTTACCGTATGAAGGCTTACGAGATACCTGAGGCGTCCAGGACGGCAAGGGGGACTGCCATCATTAATCTGATGCAGCTTATGGCTGGAGAAAAAATCACAGCCGTGATCCCAATTAGCGAGTACCTGGAGGGAAATTATCTCTTTATGGCGACTAAAAAGGGAATTGTCAAGAAAACTCAGATCCGCGAATATGCGAATATCCGTAAGACGGGGCTTTCCGCAATTCATTTGAGGGAAGACGACGAGCTGATTGAGGTAAAGAAAACAGACAATCAGAAGGATATTATTTTAGTCACCAGATATGGGCAGTGCATCCGTTTTCATGAGACGGACGTAAGGAGTACAGGACGCAATTCCATGGGCGTAATTGGAATGAGCCTGATGGATGGGGATGAAGTGATCGGGATGCAGATGGACTCTCAGGGAGAATACCTTCTGATCGCTTCGGAGAAGGGGCTTGGGAAACGCACCCGAATGGAAGAGTTCACTGCGCAGAACCGTGGCGGCAAGGGCGTGAAATGCTATAAGATCACGGAGCGGACCGGAAATTTAATTGGCATAAAGGCAGTGAATGAAGAAAATGAGATTATGATGATCACCACGGGAGGCATTATCATCCGCATGAAGGTGGGGGATATTTCAATTGTTGGGCGCGTCACGTCAGGAGTGAAGCTGATTGACATGAATGAAGACGTGACAGTGGCGAGCATTGCAAAGGTCAGGGAGGATCAAAGCCTGATGGAAGAGATCGACCATGTGCAGGAAGAGGAAGAAGAGGGGAATGACGATGGTTCGTGAGATTGACGTAAGCCTGATGATAAAACACATAAAGGAGATGTGCATACAGGCGAATCATTTTCTTTCGGAGGATATGGAGCAGGCGTTAAGGCATTCGGCCGCGTCAGAGAAATCCGAGATCGGGAAAAAGATTTTAAGCCAGCTTCTTGACAACCTTTCCGTTGCGGGAGAAGAAATGATACCGATCTGTCAGGACACCGGAATGGCCGTGATTTTTTTGGAGATTGGGCAGGACGTGCATTTCGTGGGAGGATACTTGGAGGACGCCGTAAATGAAGGCGTGCGCCAGGGATATGAAGAAGGATATCTTCGGAAATCGGTCGTAAAAGATCCGATCCTTAGGGAAAATACGAAGGATAACACCCCGGCGGTCATTCACTGCTCCATTGTTCCGGGAGACAAAGTGAAGGTTACATTCGCGCCAAAGGGGTTTGGGAGCGAAAATATGAGCCGCATATTTATGTTAAAGCCGGCGGACGGAATTGAGGGCGTAAAGCAGGCAATTTTGACCGCAGTGTCAGACGCGGGGCCGAACGCCTGCCCTCCGATGGTGGTCGGCGTAGGGATTGGGGGCGATTTTGAGAAAGCCGCGATCCTGGCGAAGCAGGCCCTAACCAGGGATGCGGGGGAGCGTTCCCATATTCCCTATGTGCGTGACCTGGAGGCTGAGATGCTCGAGAAAATCAATCAGCTTGGGATCGGCCCGGGTGGCCTTGGGGGAAGCGTCACGGCGTTTGCCGTAAATGTGAATACCTTCCCAACGCATATTGCGGGACTTCCGGTGGCGGTCAATATCTGTTGTCATGTCAACCGGCATATCGCTAGGATTATTTAGGAACAGTGAAGGCATGGAAACGGTTGTATGATTTATGAATGCATGGAGAGAAATATGGATCGACATATTAAAACGCCTATTACAGAAGAAATGGCTGTCAGCTTGACATACGGCGACTATGTTTTTATTTCTGGAAGCATATACGTTGCGAGGGACGCCGCGCACCAGCGCATGATTGAGGCTCTAAATCGCGGGGAGGGCCTTCCGATTCCAATTCGGGACGCTACGATTTATTATATGGGGCCTTCCCCGGCAAGGGAAGGGAATGTGATCGGGTCGGCAGGGCCGACGACGGCGAGCCGAATGGACAAATACGCGCCTACGCTGCTTGATCTGGGCGGCCGTGCGATGATAGGGAAAGGAAAAAGAAGTAAGGAAGTCATAGACGCGATTGTGAGGAACAAGGCGGTTTATTTTGCGGCGGTCGGCGGCGCCGGCGCGCTTCTGTCAAAATGCATCCGTGAATCTAAGATTGTCTGTTATGAGGATTTGGGAGCGGAGGCGGTCTTAAAAATTGAGGTGGAGCGTTTTCCTGCCATTGTCGTCATTGACTGTGAGGGAAGGAACCTATACGAAAGGCGAGACAGCCTGCCTGAATTGACGCCCTGAAATTGACAGACAATGAAGAAAGCTTTATAATTGATAAAATGCCTTGGAAAATCATATGGAGCGGTTAATTTTATGGAAAAAATGACGCGCAGGGAAAAAACGGATTTTCTACTGTCTCAGATAAAGGAAAAAATGGAAGAGAACGGAGGAATCCTCAAAACGAGCCAGATTACCGGCCTTGGGGTAGATTACAGAAGAATTTTATCTTGGGTGGAGGACGGTACGTTAGAGCGCGTGAAGAACGGGTATTACTCTTTTGGATATAAAGAACGTTCTGAGGAAGAATTGATTTTGGGGCTTTTTTCAGACAGCGTGCTATGCCTTGACAGCGCGCTTTATTATCATCATTATATTGCTCAAAAGCCGTTTGCATGGCATTTGGCGGTGGATAAGAACACATCCAAATCGAGGTTTAAGATGGAGTATCCGGTGATTCTGCCTTACTATACTGAGCCTGAGGCGTTAAAGCTTGGGGTGATGGAAATTCCGTTTGCCTCCGGCTCTATGAACATTTATACGAAGGAAAGGATGCTTTGCGACTGCTTAAAGTATCAGGAGAAGTTGGACAGGGACGTGTTTAAGCGGGCGATCTTATCTTATATTGCGGACGGAGCGAAAAATTTTGCGGAATTGTTAAGCATAGCAAAGGAACGGAAGGTGCTTAAGAAAGTGCAGAATATCATTGGGGTGTGGCTGTAATGCGAAAAAGACAGCTTAGCTATGGCGTTCTTTTACAAAAATCAGGGGAGCTTGGAATGCCGTTTTCTAATTTGCTAGGCGGGGCGGCGCTAGAGGATGCCGTTCGGAGGGTCAGCGCATCGGAATACGGCGACAGGCTTTGGCTGAAAAATGGCAGCGTTTTGGGAGCGCGGCAGTATCAGAGGAGGCTATTCCTAAAGCTTCAGTACGATTATATTGTTTTTGGGACGGCGCAGGAGAAACAGGCCAATAAACGTATGCTGCAGGAGCTGTCGGAAGGATTTTGCCAAAAGGTTTTTCGTGGGGCAGATGAATGCGGATTTACATTTTATGTGCAGGACAGCCTTTATAACCAAAATTTGCAGATGCATTTAAGAGCGGAGTTAGAAAACATGGAAGTGCCGATCTCCATCTATGTGACGCCCTTATGGAATGAAAAAAGAAGCTCTGTGAGAGATTTTGTCCTTTCTGTGATAGAGGAAGGCGTGGCGGTTCCATACGAAAGGCATTCTACGGAAAGCGCTTTGGCGCAAAGCTTTTTGGAGATAGTCACAAAGCTGGAGCTCCTTCAAAATGTTGGGCTTTACCATGAGATTTACCATATGCTAAGCAGCAGGAGCATTGACGGAAGGAAGGTCAGGGACTGCATGGAGGAATTGTGCAAGGAACAGGGGCTGCCTTTGGAGCAGGGGCGTTTTGAGATACTTGCCGGATATCGGGAGTATGCGTATATGAAAAGAAAGTGGAAGGCGTTCCTTCGCTCCATTCACAGTAAAGAGCCCTCGTGGACAGTGACGATGGATCGCTTTTTACAATTTTTCGGCCCAATTTGGAAGGCGATAGTGGAAGACACGGTTTTTTTTGGAGATTGGATGCCGGAGCTTGGCCGATTTTTATAAAGCGGCGACATGGAGGGAAGGATGCCGGAATTTTTGGACGAAAAGCTGGAATCGTATGCAAGAAGCGGTATATATCCGTTCCATATGCCAGGCCATAAGCGTAATGTATGCTGCATGTCAAATCCTTATGCGATTGACATGACGGAAATTGAGGGGTTTGACGACCTGCACGCTTCGGGCGGCGTATTGAAGGAGGCGCAGCAGAGGGCGGCGTCGCTTTATGGGTCAGAGAGAAGCTATTATTTGGTGAATGGCAGCACTTGCGGGATTTTGACTGCATTGTCTGCGGCGCTCCCGTCTGGCGGGACGGTTTTAATGGCGAGGAACTCACACAAATCTGCGTATCATGCCGTATATTTGAGGAATCTGGAAATCGTTTATGTGTATCCTAAAAAAACGGAATTTGGAATTTTGGGATCCGTTGACCCGATAGAGGTGGAAGAATCATTACGGTGCAATCCGAATATAAAAGCGGTGTTTTTGACGTCTCCTACCTATGAAGGAGTGGTGAGCGATATCGCGTCCATTGCAAGGATTGCTCACAAATACCAGGCGCCTTTGATTGTGGATGAGGCGCATGGCGCGCACTTTGGAATTCACGCCAGCTTTCCAAGCTCTTCCGTGCGTCTGGGCGCGGATCTTGTGGTGATGAGCATGCATAAGACGCTTCCTTCTTTGACGCAGACGGCGCTGCTTCATTTGAATTCTTCTTATGTGACGGCAGATTTGGTGGAACGGTTTTTGAATATTTACGAAACAAGCTCCCCATCCTATGTATTGATGGCAGGGATGGAGAAATGCATTCGCTTCTTAAGGGAAAATGGGGCGGAGGCTTTTGAGGAATATGCAAAACGCTTAAATGAATTTTACAGGGAAGCGGAAGCATTAAGCAGGCTTCATGTCATGCGTCGGGAGGATTTTTCTTCGGAAGAGGCTTTTGGCCTGGATCCATCGAAAATCGTGATTTCAGCGAAAGGCACAGAATTGACGGGGAAGAGGCTGGCAGAGCTGTTAAGGAAGGCGCATCGGATTCAGCTAGAGATGAGTTCCGGCTTTTATGCGCTTGGCATGACAAGCGTGATGGATTCCAAAGAAGGCTTTGCGCGTTTTTCCAAGGCCCTAAGGCAGATTGACGGAGAAACGGGGCGGATTCGAAAAACAGCAGATTGCGTCATTTCTTTTTCTGATTCAGGGAGGCAGCGGATGAAGCTTTCCTATGCGATGGATCAGCCGAGGCGTGCCGTCTCGTTTGAGGACTCCATTGGCCGCGTTTCTGGCGGAATGGTCTGCCTTTATCCTCCCGGGATTCCGATTCTTTTGCCAGGTGAGGAAATAGACGGGGCTTTTGTGGAAAATATTCGCAATTTTAAAAAAATGGGACTGAATTTGCAAGGAATTGCCGATATGATACATGAGAGGATCTATGTTGTGACGTAATGTTACAGCTTGAACAGGAGAGGATATCGGATGGACATAAAAGTAAATGAAATGACTCCGGCTGCGGCAGTGGACACGGCCACAAAAGCGCCAGAGGGGGATGGGAGCTTTAAATTTACGCTGACAAGCGCGATCAGTGAAGCAGAGCTTCAGCAAAGGCTCAATACCCTGTTGAATGAAATTACGAATCAGGGGGAGCGGATTGCGCAGCACATGGATATCAGGGACATGAAAAAATACCGCGGCCTTGTCAAAGATTTTTTGAATGAGGTGGTGAACCGCTCCCATAAGTTTTCCAGAGAGAATTTTTTGGATCGCAGGGGAAGGCATAGGGTATATGGGATTGTGCGCCTGGTGGACGAAAATCTGGATGAGCTGGCAAGCGAGCTGGTGAAGGACGAGAAGGATCATCTGACGATTTTGGAAAAGATCGGGGAGATTCGTGGATTGCTTCTTGATATTTTCACATAATAAAATAGGACAGAGGAAGATATGAGAGATTTTTCAAAAATTATAGGACATGAGGACATCATTGCATATTTTAAAAAAGCGGCCAGGCAGGATCAGGTCGGCCATGCATATATTTTAAATGGGCCGGATCAGTCGGGAAAGACGCTTTTAGCAGAAGCGTTCGCGGCTTTGCTGCAATGTGAGCAGGAAGGGGAAGAGCCTTGCGGGACGTGCCATTCCTGCAAACAGGCGGATGGGAAAAATCATCCGGATATCATTTATGTCACGCACGACAAGCCGAATACGATAGCAGTCTCCGACATTCGGACGCAGTTAAATGATGATATCGTCATAAAGCCATATAGCGGGCCATATAAAATCTATATTGTGGATGAGGCGGAGAAAATGAACGCGCAGGCGCAAAACGCAATGCTAAAGACGATTGAGGAGCCTCCTTCGTATGCCGTGATCCTGCTTTTGACAGATAATGTCAGCCATTTTCTCCCTACGGTTCTATCAAGGTGCATGCGCTTGGATTTAAAGGCAGTCCAAGATCAGAAGATCAGCCGGTATTTGATGGAGGAAAAGCAGGTTCCAGACTATCAGGCTGAGGTTTGCGTGGCATTCGCCCAGGGGAATGTAGGAAAAGCAGTGAAGCTGGCGGGGTCGGAGCGATTTAATGAGATGAAGGACACCGTGCTGAAGCTTGTCCGACGCATCCGGGAGCTTGACCTTTATGAGCTGTCGCGGGAGCTTAAGAAGATTGGCGAATATAAATTGGAAATCAATGATTATTTTGACTTGATGATGATTTGGTATCGCGACGTGCTTTTGTATAAGGCTACTGCGGATGTGAATAAACTGGTGTTTCGGGAAGAGATCTACAGCATCAAAAAAGAAGCCAGCCATATCTCCTACCGTGGAATAGAGGAAATACTGTCTTCCTTGGAAAAAGCGAAGGCGCGCCTTACGGCAAATGTAAATTTTGAGCTTGTGATAGAGCTGCTGCTCTTGACTATAAAGGAGAACTAAGATGACAAAAATCGTTGGGGTCCGGTTCCGAAATGCCGGGAAGATCTATTATTTTGATCCGGCGGGCTTTGCGCTTGAGACGGGCAGCCATGTGATTGTGGAGACTGCGCGGGGCGTGGAAATTGGGACTGTGATTATTGGGCCGAGGGAAGTGGAGGAGGATTCGGTCGTTCTGCCATTGAAATCTGTGATTCGGGAAGCGACTGTGGCAGATGAGAAGATCCTGCAAAAAAACAAAGCGAAAGAAAAAGAGGCGTTTCAAATCTGCTTAGAGAAGATTGCGAAGCATAAGCTGGAGATGAAGCTGGTGGATGCTGAGTATACGTTTGACAATAATAAGCTGTTGTTTTATTTTACGGCGGATGGCCGCATTGACTTCCGTGAATTAGTCAAAGACCTAGCCGCCGTGTTCCGTACCAGAATTGAGCTTCGGCAGATCGGCGTGCGGGATGAGACGAAGATCTTAGGCGGCATGGGAATCTGCGGAAGGGGCCTGTGCTGCCATACGTATTTGACCGAATTTATTCCAGTGTCAATTAAGATGGCGAAGGAGCAGAACCTTTCTTTGAACCCATCGAAAATTTCCGGCGTCTGCGGCAGGCTGATGTGCTGCTTGAAGAACGAGCAGGAGACGTATGAATATTTGAACAGCCGCCTCCCAAATATGGGAGATCATGTGACGACTCCAGAGGGCCTAAAAGGGGTCGTGCAGAGCGTAAATGTGCTAAGGCAGTTGGTAAAGGTCGTCGTGGAGCTTGAGGATGAGAAAGAGGCGAGGGAATATAAAGTGAAGGAGCTTAAGTTTCGATCCAGGCGAAAAAAGGACGTAAAGCTGTCAGCGGCAGAGTTAAAGGAGCTTTCACAATTAGAAGACGGCGGAGGAAAATCCAAGTTTGACGATGGAAAATAAAGTAAAGGCAGGCGAGCGGTTGGATGAGCTGCATCGGAATGGCTATGTCATCATCCAGAACCCTGAGACGTTCTGTTTTGGCATGGATGCCGTGCTGCTAAGCGGATTTGCAAAGGTTAAGCCAGGGGAGAGAGTTTTGGATCTTGGGACTGGCACAGGCATCCTTCCAATCTTGCTGGAGGCAAAGACACAGGGAAAAGAGTTCATAGGCCTTGAAATTCAGGAGGAAAGCGCGGATATGGCAGGCAGGAGCGTGCGCTTAAACCGCCTGGAGGACAAAATTCAAATTATGGTCGGCGACATCAAAGATGCCTCTCGGATGTTTGGGGCATCTTCTTTTGATGTCATTACCACAAATCCGCCTTATATGATTTGGGAGCATGGCCTGTCTTCTGAAAACAAGGCGAAGGCCATTGCAAGGCATGAGATTCTTTGCACATTAGATGACGTGCTGTCTCAAAGCGTGGCGCTTTTACGGCCAAAGGGACGGTTCTATATGGTTCACAGGCCGTTCCGCCTGGCGGAGATATTGTCGAAAATGACAGGCTATGGCATAGAGCCAAAGAGGATGCGCCTGGTATACCCGTTTGTGGACAAAGAGCCGAATATGGCGCTGATTGAGGGGATTCGAGGCGGAAATTCCAGGCTTACGGTGGAAAAGCCTTTGATTGTCTATGAGAGGCAGGGTGTGTATACCAGAGAAATTGATGAGCTATATGGGTATTAGGGCAGAACATATGCCGATTCATTACGAAGAATGGCTTTAGGTGAGGGAAATGGCTGGAAAACTTTATTTGTGCGCAACGCCGATTGGAAATTTGGAGGATATTACCCTGCGCGTGTTAAGGATATTGAAGGAGGCGGACTTGATTGCGGCGGAAGATACCCGCAATACGCTCCGTCTGCTCAATCACTTTGAGATCAAAACGCCTTTGACGAGTTATCATGAGCATAATAAGATCGAAAAGGCGTATCAGCTTGTGGAAAAGATGAAGGAAGGGAAGGCGATTGCGCTTGTCACAGATGCCGGAACGCCCGGAATTTCGGATCCGGGAGAAGATTTGGTGCGCATTTGCCAAGAGGCCGGGATTGCGGTCACATCTCTTCCCGGCGCGTGCGCGTGCGTCACTGCGCTGACGCTTTCAGGGCAGGCGACGCGGCGCTTTTCATTTGAGGCGTTTTTGCCAAAGGAGAAAAAAGCGCGTGCGGAAATCCTTAAGGAAATGAAGAACGATCAGAGAACTTTAATCGTATATGAGTCTCCGCATCATTTGCTTTCGACATTAAAGGAGCTGTATCTGGCGCTTGGGGAACGTTCCGTTACAGTTTGCAGGGAACTGACGAAGAAGTTTGAGGAGGCTTTTAAGACGACGCTTTCTGAAGCGGCCGCTTTTTATGGGCAAAACGAGCCAAGGGGAGAGTTCGTCCTGATTATTGAAGGGAAAAGCAAAGAAGCGGCGTTGCAAGAGGAGCAGGAGCGTTGGAGTGACATTTCTATAGAAGAGCATATGGCGTCATATGAGTCAAAGGGAATGGATCGGAAAGAGGCAATGAGGTCCGTGGCAAAAGACAGGGGAATCAGCAGGCGGGATGTCTACCAGGCAATATTGGGGAAGGGTCAGTAAACATTCAGATCAGGCCGGCCTGATCTGAATGCTGCTTAAAAATATGTATGCTAAGATTCTGGCGTATAGAAGTCCGGCAAATATTCTTTGACAATGGCGAAGGGGGCCGGCCCAATGCGCAGGACTGCCTGATGAAAGGCGCGGTCAGAATAGGTTTCTCCAAATATCTTTTTGGCATATTCCTTCAGTTCTAAAAATTCCAGATATCCCACGTAATACTTTAAATAGTGGGACGGCTCTTCTGTCACAAGCTCATAAATTCTTTGGATCATCTTTTTATCAGTGAAGCCATATTTTTTCAAAAAATTATAAATTTCATGCATTTTCCAGCCGTCGTAATGCACGCCAAGGTCAATTGACGCATAGAGGCTAAGCAGGGCGGACTGGTTTCTCATCAGCAGTTCCGCGAGATCTTCCTGGATCCCTGCATATTGATAGGAGAGCATTTCCACATAAGTCGCCCAACCTTCCACATAGCCTGGATGGTTTAACAGGGCGCGTATAGGAGCAAGCCCCGCCTGATAGGTTCCGGTCGTTTGGTAAAGATGTCCGGGAAACCCTTCATGCGCAAGAGTCGTGAAAAGCTGAATGCCGGAGTATTGGCTGCTTTTGTTTAAATATATGACATTATGGCTGATATCGTCAATCGGAGCCGTCAGGTAAAAGGCGGGAGCCAATGTGTCTTCTAACGAAGGATGGATATAGTTGACCTCATAAGAGGTGTTTGCCGCCGGAAAAAAATGCTCCTGCATGGCTTCGGTCAAGTGGTCTAGCATTTTTTTTGGGTCTTTTACGCTAAGCTCAGGCTCTCCGGAGCTGATAAGAGCCGGATGATCCGTTAGGAGCTCATGCAGGCCCGCCATATCCAGATTGCGTTGACGCTCTACAAGCTTTTGCAGGTCTTTGATCTTTTTTTCCGATCCCGTATTGTTCTTCACCAAGTATTCATAATAGTCTTTTCCCTGTGGAAGGTGGCACAGGCCGCCGTCATTTATTCCTGTGTCTTTTAATTCGGTCAAAGTTCTTGACAGCATTTCATAAGCCGGAATGACGGCGTTTTCCACCAGGGATCGGTTCTGCTTGTTGTAAAGCTCTTTTTTTTCATCGGATAATTCTGAGACTTTCTCAATGCGTTCCTGAAACGTGTCAATCAGAAAATTTTGATCCGGGTTTTCGGTAAAGGCATTGCAGGACGCAATGACTGTCTCTGCGGCAAAGCTTGGCATAAACAGCCCTTCTTTTGCTTTTTCCTGCTCAAAGACGCAGATCTGATGGAAATATTCTTCAACGCAGGTCAGAAGCGACAGGTAATCCGTTACGTCACAGGGGTTATGAAATTCATATTCTGCAAGAAGCACAGGCAGCTCGGACTGCATTCCCGTAGTAGGGCGCAGCGGCTCTTTGTAATAATAAAGGGAGGAGGCCCCCCGTTCCGTCTCGCAATGCTGCTTTAAAATGTCATAGGTGAGCTGCTGCTTAGTCGTCAGCTCTCCATAGTCAAATTCGGACAGCGAAGCCAAAATATTTTCCATAGAGGCCATAGAGGCTTTTTCTGATTCCTTTGACAGGCTGCCAAGGGAAATTTTATGGCTTTTTATTCCGAAGCCCGCAGGGTTGGAGAGCGTGTAGCGCAGATTGATGGTGTTGTTTTGCATTTCTTTTTGAAATAAGCCGTTTGTATATTCATCAAAGGAGCGCTGCTCATTTTGCATGGAAGAGGAAGAGGCCGCTTCTTTGGGCGCGCCGCAGGAAGAAAGGGAGAGGCATAGAACGGTCAGGCAAAGAATGCCTGGCAGGATTCGTCTTTTCAATAGATTTTTCAAATCAATTCCCGTCCGATCTGTTAATTTAGTGAAATATATGTGGAAAAGCGACCGAATATGAGATGTTTTTGTGGAGAAACGCGTTCTGTTTTATGTGAGAATCTGCTTAGGTAAGCCCGCAAGGCATAGAAACGCTTGTGAATAGGGGAGGGGGGCTTTGCATAAAATGGAAAAAACAGCTGACAGGACTGTAAAATGAATTTATTATGGGGCTTTATGATCGTGGTTGGGGTTATCTTCGCCGCTTTTAACGGGACGCTGCCCGAGGTGACAGAGGCGGCGATTGGATCCGCTAAAGAAGCGGTGGCGTTATGCATTACAATGATGGGCGTGATGTCGCTTTGGGTCGGCGTGATGCGGATTGCGGAGAATGCGGGGATTATTGAGGCCGCGACCAAAAAAATGTCTCCGTTTCTCCGGTTTCTTTTTCCAAATATCCCAAAAGGCCATCCGGCGAATCAGTATATCGCGACAAATATGATAGCCAATATGTTTGGCCTTGGATGGGCGGCGACGCCGGCCGGACTGAAAGCGATGGAGGAGCTGGCGAAATTGGAGGAAGGCAGGAGAGAGGGGATGTTTCCGGGCATAGGAAGGGAGAAAGGGACGGCAAGTAACGAGATGTGCATTTTTTTGATCGTGAACATATCTTCGCTGCAGTTGATTTCCGTCAATATGATCGCTTATCGGAGCCAGTATGGGAGCGTGAATCCGGCGGCGGTTGTAGGGCCGGGAATTGTTGCGACGGCGGTGAGCACGCTGGCGGCGGTGGTATTTTGTAAGGTGATGGAGCGGAAGCGGAGGGTATGAAGACTCTCCATTTTAGTATTATCGTGGATATGAAGGGTGTTGAGAAAGGTGACTTTTTAGAGTATACTAATAAAATAAGAAGATGATGAAGGAGGTAACCAGTATGCCCACACTACAAAGACAGGTAATTCAAGATAATGATATATTATCGAGTGATAATTTTTATTAAACTAATAATCCATACCAAAATCCCTATTTTATGCAATCTGTCAAACACATTACATCATCAAACCAACTGTTTTCCCTTGTTTTTGCCCTTATCAGACAAAAACAAGGGAAACTTTTTTAATTACCGCCCACTACCTTATCCAAAAGCCTTGCGGAAGTCCGTTTCGCCTCTCTGGTGGCATGGGCA
>CANTEO010000056.1 GCA_947652855.1 uncultured Roseburia sp.
CCAGCGCCGCCGAACGGAGAGAGGGGGCATTGCCAGCGCCGCCGAACGGAGAGAGGGGGCATTGCCAGCGCCGCCGAACGGAGAGAGGGGGCATTGCCAGCGCCGCCGGACGAAGCTGCGGGGCGCGTTGACACAGTACATAGGACTGAAACGAGAAGAGGAGGAAAGAGTATGAAGAAAACATGGAAAATCGGGCTTCTTTTGACGCTTTTGATGCTGCTTGCCGCGGCAGGATGCGGAAAGAAGGAGGAAGAGGCGGCAAAGCAGAAGCTGATCCCGGTAGCGTTGAACGGCACGGAGATCCGCGTGGGGGAGACAAAGGTGCAGGCTCTGTTGGACGCGGGCTTTAAAGTCACCGTTTCGGACAGCACAGAGGATTTGTCGGAAATCACGCAGTATGAAATTGAGCCGGAGCAGGATTTGGAGGCGAGCACGTATTATTCTGGCGGGACGGTGTGGATTTCTGATTCTGTGTTTGCCCATATTTCCGTCGCGACGGAGGAGGCGGTGAAGATGAAGGACGCCGTCATCGCCCGTTTGGAGTTCAGCATGCCGAATGCAGAAGAGAAGGAATTGGAAAGCATTGTCTTGGACGGCGTTCCTGTAGCTGAATTTACCAGGGAGAAAGCAGGGGAGATGTATCCTGATTTTACTGGGGATGAGAATATGTGGCTGCAATATGGGACAGATTATAAATATGACCTGCTCTTCTCGCAGGAAGGGAAAATGACCGGCTTCACGTTGGAAAAGGAGTATGACGTGGACTGGACAGGAAACAATGAAGAAAAATAAAAGACAGGCGGAGGATAGCGAATGAAAGAAAAGAAGTATTGCCAAATGCGCATGACGCATAGGATCTCAGTATTCCTGTTGCTGCTGTTCGCATTTGCAGGAATTTTGCCAGGGACGAAAGCGCAGGCACAAGAGCCAAAAAACAATCTCACGTATACATTTACATCCACGCATGACGAGGCCGTCTCCACGAAGGCCAACCCGGGAGAGACTACGGTTTTGGTTTTTGGCTATGTGGGATGCAGTAAGACACGGGGGACGCTGGACAGCGTCTCATCTTCGGAATGGGTTAAGCGTTCTGATATCCGGGTCGTTTTCGCAGATACCAAATTTCACACAAAAGAGGAAGTTCAAGTATATGAGAACGGCTATCAATGCCCGAACATGACGTTTTGTTACGATGAGTCGGAGGGAATCAATCTCGCGGTATACGGCTATTCCAATCTTTTTGGAATGGGCAGCCGTCTGACGCTGCCGGTCATTGTCTTGATTGATAAGAACAACAAAGTGCAGAATATACTGACGGGGGAGAATACGGCGGATGCGATTTTAAGTGAAATCAAAAAATTTGAAAATATTGATGAAGGCGGGAGCGGCACGCCTCCCTCAGATTCGGATTCCGGCATTCCAAACTTTGCATACGGCTTAAAGACGATTGAGAACACGGACATTTCCACGAAAGCAAATCCTGGGCAGGCTACAGTCCTGGTTTTTGGATATACGACCTGTGGCAAGACAAAAGGCACCTTAAGCGAGATAGACAAGAGCGCATGGGTTGGCCGTTCCGATATCCGGGTGGTTTATGTAGAGGTGTACGGCGCGTCTTTGGCGGACACGAAAGCATTTGCCCAAACTTTTTCAAGTGGGAAAATCATATTTTGCCATGATGAAGCCAGCTTGAATTTCAATCTTTCCCTGTCTTATCTTGCGCTTGACCATCAGGTCGGAGGGGAGTTTCCCTATATCGTATTAATTGACGGGAAAAATAAGGTGCGCAGCATCACGCTCGGCCCAAAAACGGCAGAAGAGATTTATGCGGAAATTGAAGCGTTCACAAAGGATGACGGAAATGCAGGAGGCGGTCAGAAGCCAGGCGGGGATGGAGGCGCAGGAGACGTTTCTTTGAGCGTCGCTGATGTGTCCGGCCTAAAGGCGGAATCCGCCGCGAAAAGCGTAAAGCTTACTTGGGACAAGGTTTCCAATGCGTCGGGATATGCGGTTTACCAATATAACGCTTCAAAAAAAGCATGGACGGAGAAAGCGACGGTGGGCCAAAGCGCGGCCTCTTATACAGTGAAGGGCTTAAGTCCAGGCACGGCATACCGTTTCGCGGTCAGGGCGTTCGTTCAGCCGTCGGGACAGCAGCCGACTTACAGTAAGTCCTATGCTGCCTTAGACACGGGGACGGCGCCAAATGCGGTGAGCTTTAAGGTGAAGGCGGGAAAGAAAAAAGCTAAGCTGACATGGAGGAAGGTAAAGGGAGCCGCCGGCTATACGGTTTATTATAAGACAAAGGCGAAAGGCGCGTGGAAAAAGCTAAAGAGCGTAAAAGGGACAAGCTACACGAAAACCAAGCTGAAGTCGAAAACGACGTATTATTTTACCGTTAAGGCTTATAAGAAATATAAGAGCGGGACTGCCACCAGCAGTTTCCAGTCCAAAAAAGTGAAGGTCAAATAAGTGGATTTCAAAACGCCGCCTCAGATCATTTGGGGCGGCGATTTGTATGTTGGGAAGGAAACGTCTGTTTGTAAAGAAAAAACACTTGACACCTTTTTCGCTTTGTGCTATCCTACGTTAGGTGGTGAGCATGGAGTCGAAATTAGAACGCGCGTATCTCTATGATTTTTACGGGGAATTGTTGAATTCCCGCCAAAGGAAGGCATTTGAGGAGTATTATTTCAACGACCTTTCCCTTTCAGAGATTGCGGAGGAGGAAGGCATCAGCCGTCAGGGCGTGCACGATTTGGTGCGGCGTTCCGTGAAGGCTTTGGAGGGATACGAAAGCAAGCTGCACCTGGTGGAGAAATTTCTCTATATCAAGGAACGGGTGGGGAGGATTCAGGGCCTGGCCCATTCCGACGAGGGGCGCATCGAGGCGATCAAGGCGGAAATTGACAGGATTTCCAATGAAATATTAGAGGAGCTATAACATGGCATTCGACAGTCTATCCGAAAAACTGCAGAATATCTTTAAAAACTTAAGAAGCAAAGGAAGATTAACCGAAGATGACGTAAAATCCGCATTGAAGGAAGTCAAGCTGGCATTGCTTGAGGCGGACGTCAATTTCCGCGTGGTGAAGCAGTTTGTAAAATCCGTGCAGGAGCGGGCCATCGGGCAGGATGTGATGAACGGGCTGAATCCCGGCCAAATGGTCATTAAAATCGTGAATGAGGAAATGGTTTCCCTGATGGGCTCGGAGACGACGGAGATTCAGCTTCGGCCGAACAATGAGGTCACCGTCATCCTGATGGCGGGGCTGCAGGGCGCCGGGAAGACGACGACGGTTGCGAAAATCGCCGGGAAATTAAAGCAAAAAGGAAAGAAGCCCCTGCTTTGCGCCTGTGACGTGTACCGTCCGGCCGCCATTGAGCAGCTTAAGATCAACGGTGAGAAGCAGGGCGTGGAAGTGTTTTCCATGGGAGATAAGAAGAATCCTGTGGATATTGCGAAGGCGTCTGTCCTGCACGCGAAGAAGAACGGCTTAAATGCCGTATTGATCGACACGGCGGGGCGGCTCCATATCGACGAAGGGATGATGGAGGAATTGGCCTCCATCAAAAGCAGCATTGACATTGACCAGACGATTCTGGTGGTGGACGCCATGACCGGGCAGGACGCGGTGAATGTCGCAAGTATGTTTGATGGGAAAATCGGCGTGGACGGCGTCATATTGACAAAGCTGGACGGAGACACCAGGGGAGGTGCCGCGCTCTCCATCCGCGCGGTGACCGGAAAGCCCATCCTGTATGTCGGCATGGGAGAGAAGCTTTCTGATTTGGAGCAGTTTTATCCGGACCGGATGGCGAGCCGCATCCTTGGCATGGGGGATGTGCTGACGATGATTGAGAAGGCGCAGGAGGTCATCGACGAGGAAGAGGCGAAAAAGCTTGAGCAGAAGATGAAGAAGGCGGAATTCGACTTCGAGGATTACTTAAGCTCCGTGAGCCAGATGAAGAAGATGGGCGGCCTTACCAGCATCCTTAGCATGCTGCCTGGCATGGGCGGCATGAAGATGCCGGACATTGACGAGTCGGAGGCGGAAAAAGGGATGAAGCGCACAGAATCCATCATTTATTCCATGACTCCCGCGGAGCGCAGGAACCCGTCCCTGTTGAACCCAAGCCGTAAGCGCAGGATCGCGGACGGCGCGGGCGTGGACATTTCAGAGGTGAACCGTCTGGTGAAGCAGTTTGAGCAGGCCAGGAAGATGATGAAGCAATTTCCGGGCATGACGGGCGCAAAACGCAAGCATGGGAAGTTCCGCCTTCCATTTTAAAGGAATCGCAATTAAAGCAAATAGCTTTGATTATAAAGAGAAAAAATCAGGAGGTGAATGCAAATGGCAGTTAAGATCAGGTTAAAGAGGATGGGAAAAAAGAAAGCTCCTTTCTATAGAATCGTTGTGGCTGATTCCAGATCCCCAAGGGATGGAAGGTTCATTGAGGAAATCGGCACCTATGATCCGACGAAGGATCCCACGGAATACCGCGTGAATGAAGAGCTGGCAAAGAAATGGCTTTCAAACGGCGCGCAGCCGACAGATACCGTAGCCAGGATTTTCAAAGCGTCCGGGATTGAAAAATAAGTCTTTGTAACATAGGGCAAGTGAGGTGTTGTCGATGAAAGAGTTAGTGGAGATTATTGCAAAATCGCTGGTGGATTTTCCAGAGGAAGTTGTTGTTACGGAGACAGAGAACAGTAAGGGCATCCTGCTTGAGCTGCGCGTGGCGCAGTCCGATATGGGAAAAGTAATTGGCAAACAGGGGCGCATCGCCAAGGCGATCCGCTCCGTTGTGAAAGCGGCAGCCTCAAAGGAAGAAAAGAAAGTCACTGTGGACATCGTGCAGTAAAATGACAGGATGGAAGACGGTGGGCATTTGGCATATAAGCTGCATGAAAGCAATTTCATGCAGCTTATGCTGGAATATTGAAGAAACGTAACAGGGAAGGCATCTAAGCTGTTACGGCAGAATGGACAGGGAGGATTCGAATGAGTAAAAAACCAACCGTGTTGATGATATTAGATGGTTTTGGCCTGAACGACAAAACCGAAGGCAATGCAAAAGCGCAGGCAAATACTCCTACCATTGACAAGTTAATGAAGACGTATCCTTTTGTGGAAGGATATGCGAGCGGGCTTGCCGTTGGCCTGCCAGACGGTCAGATGGGCAATTCTGAGGTTGGCCATTTGAACATGGGGGCCGGAAGGATTGTATATCAGGAACTGACTAGAATTACGAAAGAAATTGAGGATGGGGCATTTTTCAAAAATCCTGTCCTTTTAAAGGCGATTGAAAATGTAAAGAAAAACAACTCTGACCTGCATTTGTATGGACTGCTTTCAGACGGCGGGGTTCACAGCCATATCACGCATCTGTACGGCCTGCTGGAGTTGGCGAAACGAGAAGGCGTTGACCGTGTGTACGTGCATTGCTTCCTGGATGGGAGGGACACGTCCCCGACTTCCGGAAAAGGCTTCATTGAGGACTTAGAGGCCAAGATGAAGGAAATCGGAGTGGGGAAGGTCGCTTCGATTTGCGGGCGCTATTATGTCATGGACAGGGACAACCGGTGGGATCGCGTGGAGTCGGCTTACCGTGCGCTTGCCTATGGCGAGGGCGAAAAAGCCGAGAGCGCGGTGAAGGCGGTTAGCGATTCCTATGCACAGGAGAAGACGGACGAATTTGTCCTGCCTACCGTCATTGAGGAAAACGGCGCTCCTGTCGCCACGGTCAAGGATAAGGACAGCATTATCTTTTTTAATTTCCGTCCGGACCGCGCAAGGGAGATCACAAGGACGTTCTGCGCGGAGGAATTTGACGGGTTTGACCGCGGGGCGAGGCGGGACGTGACGTATGTTTGCTTCACGGAATATGACGTGACGATCCCGAACAAAGAGATTGCGTTTCAGAAGGTGGAGCTTGAGAATACCTTTGGGCAGTATCTGGCGGCTCACGGCAAGACACAGGCCAGGATTGCGGAGACAGAGAAATACGCGCACGTGACGTTTTTCTTTAACGGCGGCGTAGAGGAGCCGAATCCCGGGGAGGAGAGGATCCTTGTCAATTCCCCGAAGGTCGCGACGTATGACTTACAGCCGCAGATGAGCGCGCCGGAGGTTTGCGACAAATTGGTTGAGGCGATCGGCTCTGGAAAATACGACGTCATTATCATTAATTTCGCAAACCCGGACATGGTAGGGCATACAGGGGTCATGGACGCGGCTGTCAAAGCGGTTGAGACAGTGGATCGCTGCGTGGAGCGCGCAGTGGACGCGCTGCTTAAGGCGGACGGGCAGATGTTTATCTGCGCCGATCACGGGAACGTGGAGCAGCTCATTGACTATGAGACAGGCGGCAGCTTTACGGCGCATACCGTCAATCCTGTGCCGTTTATCCTTGTGAACTACGACCCGGCATATACGTTGAAGGAAGGCGGATGCCTGGCGGACATTGTTCCGACCCTGATTGAGATGATGGGCATGGAGCAGCCAAAAGAAATGACGGGGAAATCCCTTTTAATCAAAAAATAATGCAAAAGAGCTTGGCAGGGCGTGCGGTAAGGAGCATTCCCTGCCTTCTTGGCTTTCCGGGAGCGTCATGAAAGATTGCGGGAAAAATGGATATACTAATTTTGCATTTTCTGGTTTCCAAAACAAGCGCAGTCTGATATAATAAAACCATTATAATCACTTAGGAGGCATTCAAATGGTGGAGGACCGTAAAGGATTTAAGATTAAAGAAGATAAATTGGGCGAAGTGAAGATTGCGGATGAGGTCGTTGCGATTATCGCCGGCCTGGCGGCGACCGAAGTGGACGGCGTAAGCTCCATGGCGGGCAATATCACAAATGAGCTTGTCAGCAAGCTTGGCATGAAGAACCTTTCAAAAGGGATCCGCGTGGACGTGGCGAACGGGGTCGTGAAGGTGGACGTTGCGTTGAATATCGCCTATGGCTTCGCGATTCCTGAGGTGTCTTTGAAGGTTCAGGAGAAAGTGAAGACGGCGATCGAGAACATGACGGGCCTGGAGGTGTCCGGGGTCAATATCAGGATTGCCAGCGTTGACATGGGAAAAGGCAGGTGACGCAGCCATTCGTTTTGCAGGTGACAGGGCGGCTTGCCTGAACTGTCGCCGGGTAAGGGGTGCCTGGGGGCATCCTTTGTTATCGTATGGGGCGCCCTGCACGCGCATGGAAGATAGCAAAGCCATTTGGGCGGGACGCACATTTTTTGTTGAAGGGAAACGGCAGATGACGAGGAGAGAAATCAGAGAGCAGATATTTAAGGTGCTGTTCCGCATGGAGTTTTATCCGGGGGAAGAGCTTAAGGAACAGATGAAATACCCGGAGGAGGATGCAAAGGCATTGGACGCGGACGCCATTTACATTCGGGACAAGATTCAGGCGGTCGTAGAGAAGGTGCCGGAAATTGACGAGATGGTCAATGCAGTCGCAAAGGGCTGGAAGACGACCCGGATGGGGAAGGTGGACTTGGCCTTAATCCGCCTTGCGGTGTATGAGATGAAATTCGATGACGCGATCCCAACGGGCGTGGCGATCAATGAGGCGGTGGAGCTTGCGAAGGTATACGGGACGGACGATTCATTTTCCTTCGTGAATGGAATTTTGGCGAAGATCGCATGAAACGGGCCGCATATTCTGTCAGCCGGGTGAATGCGTATATCAAGAATCTGTTTTATGCGGATTTCCTGCTTCATGACATCTGCGTCAAAGGGGAAGTCTCCAATTGCAAATACCATTCCTCCGGCCATATTTATTTTACAGTCAAGGATGAAAAGGCGGCGATTTCTGCGGTGATGTTCGCCACGAACCGCAGGGGCCTTTCTTTTTATATGCGTGAAGGGGACAAAGTGCTTGTGACAGGCTCCATTGAGGTATATGAGAGGGACGGGAAGTACCAGCTCTATGCCAAGGAGATTCAAAAGGACGGGGAGGGCAGCCTCTACCTGAAATTTGAAGCCTTAAAGCAGGAGCTTTTGGAAATGGGGATGTTTGCGGAAGAGTATAAGAAGCCGATCCCGAAATATATCCAGACGCTTGGCGTTGTGACAGCCCCTACGGGAGCCGCGGTGCAGGATATCCGAAGCATTGCGGAAAGGAGGAATCCCTATGTGCAGCTTATTCTGTATCCCGCCTTAGTGCAGGGGGAAGGCGCGAAAGAGAGCATTGTGCGCGGGATTCAGACGTTGGACGCAATGGGATTGGACGCGATGATTGTCGGCAGGGGCGGCGGCTCCATTGAGGATCTTTGGGCGTTCAATGAGGAGTGCGTGGCGCGGGCGATTTTTGAATGCGAGACGCCGGTGATCTCAGCCGTGGGGCATGAGACGGACACGACGATTGCGGATTTTGTCGCGGATTTACGCGCCCCTACGCCGTCGGCGGGCGCTGAGCTTGCCGTCTGTGACATTTTTGAGCTGCTGAACGGCATGGAGCAGCTGCGCCTGGGGCTTTGGCGCGCCATGGAGCGGAAAAGGGAGCTTGCATGCCAAAGAGCGGGCTATTTGGAGCATATGCTGCGCGGGAGGAGCCCCCAGGGACAGCTGAATGAAAAGAGGCAGACGGCGCTTTTATTGGAGGAGCGCCTGACGCAGGCAATGCAAAGGCGCTTGACAGAGGCGAAGCATCGCCTTGGCATTTTGGCGGGACGCTTTGACGGCGTTTCCCCCGCGAAAAAGCTAAGCCAGGGCCTTGCCTTTGTGGCGGACGAAGGCGGGAGGCGCATAAGCGGCATATCAAAAGTAAAGAAAGGCGATCTGCTGCAGATTCATTTACAGGACGGGACAATTGACGCGGAGGCGAAGGGCGTTCGGCGTAACCGTTTTGAATGATGACGGCCGATCGGTGAATGGCAGATGACGGAAGGGATCGTATGAAAGAAAAAAAGGGGCCTTCATTAGAGGATTTATTTGAAGAGATTGAAGGAATTTTAGAAAAGATGGAAGATAAGGACGTTGCGCTTGAGGAGTCGTTTCTTTTGTTTGAAGACGGGATGAAGAAGCTGAAGCAATGCAGCCTTAAGATTGATCAGGTGGAAAAAAAGATGCTGGCGTTAAACGACGCAGGAGAGCTTGAGATTTTGCCGCCGAACGGAGGGGTGGGGGCGTAGCCCTTGCCGCCGAACAGCTGCGAGGGACGAACAGACGGATGATGCGGAGGTGGGCGATATGGATATGCCAAAAGAGTTGGAAGAGAGAATTGGGGAGATTGAGCTTGTTCTAAAACGGTATCTGCCCAAGGAGGAGGGGCATCAAAAAACGGTGCTTGAGGCGATGAACTACAGCCTGCTGGCAGGAGGGAAACGGCTGCGGCCGATGCTGATGCGGGAGACATACCACCTGTTTTCAGGGGAATCAACAATCATAGAGCCGTTTTTGGCGGCGATTGAGATGGTGCATACCTACTCTTTGGTGCATGACGACCTTCCGGCGATGGACAATGACGAATACCGCAGGGGCAAGAAGACGACGCATATTGCATATGGCGAGGCCATGGCGATATTGGCCGGCGACGCCCTTTTGAATTATGCCTATGAGACGGCGGCGCAGGCGTTTTGCATGGCGAAAGACGGGGAGACGGACAGGGTGATCCAGGCGTTTTCGGTGTTTGCGAACAAAGCGGGCATCTATGGGATGGTCGGCGGGCAGACCGCAGATGTGGAGTCTGAAGGGGCGCCTTCCATATCCGGGGAGAAGCTGGATTTCATCTATCGGAAAAAGACGGGCGCGCTGATGGAGTCCGCGATGCAGGTCGGCGCGATATTGGCTGGCGCGTCCGTAAAGGAGCAGCGCCTGGTGGAGGAGCTGGCCGGAGAGGTCGGCCTTGCCTTTCAGATTCAGGATGACATACTGGATCAGACAAGCACGTTTGAGAAGCTTGGAAAGCCAATTGGCAGCGACGCGAAGAATGAGAAGAGGACATACGTTCAGCTTTATGGAATGGAAAAAGCGAAGGAGGACGTGATCCGCCTGTTTTCTGACGCGATGGAAAAGCTTGCCTCCCTTCCAGGGGATAACCCATTTTTAAACGAATTATTACGATATATTGTACATCGGGAAAAATAGAGGTGCCTTTGATGGTATTGGAGAAGATAAAGCAGGAAAATGACATAAAGAAATTGGAGCCGGAGGAGCTGCCGATCTTAGCGGAGGAGATCCGGGATTTCCTGATACAGAAGCTCTCCGTCTCGGGCGGCCACTTGGCCTCGAATTTGGGGGTCGTGGAGCTGACAATGGCGCTGCATCTTGCCTTTGAGCTGCCTGTCGATAAGATAGTGTGGGATGTGGGGCATCAGTCATATACGCATAAAATCCTGACCGGGCGAAAAGCAGGCTTTGATGAGCTTCGAAGCTTTGGGGGGATGAGCGGCTTCCCTAAGAGGAAGGAAAGCGACTGCGACTGCTTTGACACAGGGCACAGCTCCACGTCCATTTCAGCAGGCTTAGGCTATGCATTGGCGAGGCAGATAAAGGGAGAGAGCTATAAGGTCATCTCCGTCATTGGCGACGGGGCCTTGACGGGAGGGATGGCGTATGAGGCGTTAAATAACGCTTCCAGGATCCGGTCGAATTTTATCATTGTCTTAAATGACAACAATATGTCGATCTCGGAAAACGTCGGGGGCCTGTCCGGGCATCTGAGCAACTTGCGCACGGCGGAGTCCTATCAGGAGATCAAGACGGGGGTAGCGAATTCCTTAAGCAAAATCCCGGTGTATGGGGAACGGATCGTAAGCCGCATCCGCAAGACGAAAAGCGGGATCAAGCAGCTCCTTGTGCCGGGAATGCTGTTTGAGAATATGGGGATTATGTATCTTGGCCCGATTGACGGGCATGACGTGACGGGGATGCTGAAGTCATTTCGGGAGGCGTCAAGGTTTCAGGGGCCGGTGCTTGTCCATGTGATGACGAAGAAGGGCAAGGGATACCTCCCCGCGGAACGCCATCCGGCCAGGTTTCATGGGATCGGCCCGTTTGAGATTGAGACGGGCCTTCCTAAAGAAAAGCAGGTGAAGGCGAATTACACAGACATTTTTTCGACGGTCATGCGCAAGCTGGGCGACCGGGATGAGAAAGTAGTGGCGCTGACCGCGGCGATGGCGGACGGCACGGGCCTTAAGCGTTTTCGAAATATGTTCCCGGAGAGGTTTTTTGATGTGGGCATTGCGGAGGAGCATGCGGTCACGTTCGCCGCAGGCTTGGCGGCGGCGGGCCTTAAGCCGATTGTGGCGGTGTACTCTTCGTTTTTGCAGCGGGCGTACGATCAGATCCTCCACGACGTCTGCATTCAAAACCTCCCGGTTGTGTTTGCGGTTGACCGGGCGGGCCTGGTAGGGAGCGACGGGGAGACGCATCAGGGCATATTTGACGTGTCATACCTTTCCAGCATCCCAAATATGACCGTCATGGCGCCCAAAAATAAGTGGGAGCTTTCCGACATGGTGAAATTTGCCGTGAATTTCCCGTCCCCGGTCGCCATCCGCTACCCTCGGGGTGAGGCGTATGACGGCTTAGAAGAGTTTCGGACCAAAATTGAGTATGCAAAGAGCGAGGTTCTCTATGAGGAAAGCCAGATTGCCCTGGTGGCCCTTGGCAGCATGGTAAAGACGGCGGAAAAGGTGCGGGAGGGGCTGCATGAAAAGGGCTATCGCTGCACGCTTGTGAATGCCAGGTTCGCGAAGCCGCTGGATGAAGAGCTGCTGACGAGGCTGGCTAAGAGCCATTCCCTCCTTGTCACGATGGAGGAGAATGTCATCAACGGCGGCTTTGGCGAGCATGTGCTGCGCTTTTTGAAAGGGGCGGCGGGCCATCATGGACGGCATACGGGGTGCGAGGCGCTGAATATCGCGATTCCTGACGATTATGTCGAGCATGGGAATGTGAACATCCTGCGCAAGGAGCTGAAGCTGGATGAGGCTTCTGTATTGGAACGCATTTTGGCAATGAATCTGAAAGAAAAAGAGTGACGGAACGAACGGCCACCCACTGGGCGGAGAGCCGTTACGGCATAGATGAGGGCGGAATGGATGAAAGAACGTTTGGATGTGTTGTTGGTGAGCCGCGGGCTTGCGCCTTCGAGGGAAAAGGCGAAAGTGATGGTGATGGAGGGCAATGTCTTTGTGAACGGCCAGAGGGAAGACAAGGCGGGCAGCTTTTTTCCGATAGACTGCGGCATTGAGCTGCATGGACAGACATTGAAGTATGTCAGCCGCGGCGGCCTTAAGCTGGAAAAGGCGATTACGCAGTTTGGCATTTCGTTGCAGGATAAGGTCTGCATGGACATCGGGGCTTCCACCGGAGGCTTTACGGACTGTATGCTTTGCTATGGGGCGAAGAAGGTCTATGCCGTGGACGTAGGATACGGCCAATTTGCCTGGAAGCTTAGGCAGGATAGCCGGGTGGTCTGCATGGAGAAGACGAATATCCGGTATGTGACGCCAAAGGACATTGCCGACATCCTGGATTTTGCGTCGGTGGACGTCTCGTTTATCTCTCTTTCAAAAGTGCTTGGCCCGGCAAGGGAGCTGCTGCGGGAAGGCGGGGAGATGGCCTGCCTGATTAAGCCTCAATTTGAGGCGGGGCGGCAGAAAGTCGGGAAAAAAGGCGTCGTCAGGGAAAAGGAAGTACATATTGAAGTGCTTCACGCGGTCTTAAGCTGTTCCGTGGAATTGGGATTTTGCGTCTGCGGCCTGGATTTTTCCCCGATAAAAGGGCCGGAAGGGAATATTGAGTATTTGGCGCATTTGAAAAAAAATGGGGAAGGGCGCATAGGGGAGGCCGTGGACATTGAGCGGACGGCAGAAGCGGCGCATTGTGCATTGGTGAAGCGGGAATGAAACGATTTTGCATCATTGCCAATTCCTATAAGGACAAGGGCTATCGCCTGACGAATCAGATGAAATCCTATATTGAGCGCAGGGGCGGCTTCTGTCAGGTCATGAAAGAGCGTCAGGAGATCCCAGGCTCCACGGAGTGCATCTTTGTGCTTGGCGGGGACGGGACGCTGATCCGCGCCGCAGGGGCCGCGTCGGAGCAGGGCGTCCCGCTCATTGGCGTGAACCTGGGCCATTTGGGCTATCTTTGCGAATTGGAGGAAGAGAGCGTATACGAAGCCATTGATGAATTGATGAGAGGGAACTATATGGTCGAGGAGCGGATGATGCTAAGCGGACGGACGGATCAGCATCTTTCGCAAAAGGCGCTGAACGACATCGTCATTTTCCGGACGGGCGCGCTGCAGCTTGTGGAGCTTATGGTGTCGGTGAATGGGGAATATTTGAACACGTTCCGCGCTGACGGCATGATTGTCGCCACTCCGACCGGCTCAACCGGCTACAGTATGTCTGCGGGAGGGCCAATTGTCGATCCAAAGGCGCGCATGATCTTAATCACTCCAATCAATGCGCATGACTTGAACGCCAAAAGCATTGTCGTCAGCGCAGAGGAGGAGATTTCCATAGAGCTTAGGCGAAGGCAGCCGCAAAAAAAGGAGAGGGTGGAGGTCAGCTTTGACGGCGTGTCCGCGACGGGCCTGTTTCCGGGGGAATCCATTACAATTTGCGCTTCAGAGCGGAAAACGAGGATCATAAAGCTAAGCAAGCTGAGCTTTTTGGAGATTTTAAGCAAAAAAATGCGTGGGGCTGTTCTATGAAATCAAAAAGACAGATTAAAATTTTGGAATTGATTGGAAAAAATGACATTGAGACGCAGGAGGAGCTGACCAACTTTCTGAAAAGGGAAGGCTATCAAGTGACGCAGGCGACGATTTCCCGGGATATCCGGGAGCTGAAGCTGATGAAGGTGGCGATGGATAACGGCCGTCAGAAATACGCTGCTGCTGCGGAGAACGCAAAGGGCATGACTGAGAAATATATCCATATTTTAAAGAATGGCTTTGTGTCCATGGACATGGCGCAGAACATTTTGGTCGTGAAGACGGTTTCCGGCATGGCGATGGCAGTCGCGGCCGCGCTCGACGCGATGGAGTGCCATGAGATTGTGGGCAGCATCGCCGGGGACGATACGATTATGTGCGCCGTGCGGACGGTGGAGGATACGGCGACGTTAATGGAGCGGCTGCGCAAAATGATAGGAGATGCATAAAGGAGAGGCAATGTTACACACTTTATATGTGAAAAACCTGGCTTTAATTGAAGAAGCGGAAGTGGCGTTCTCACCGGGCTTAAACATCATGACGGGAGAGACAGGGGCCGGAAAGTCCATTATCATCGGTTCCATCGGCCTTGCGCTTGGAGAGAAGGCCCCAAAGGAAATGATTCGCAAAAATGCGCCGTATGGGCTTGTGGAGCTGACGTTTTCCGTGGAGGATAGGGCTATTGAGAAAAAGCTGGAGGAGATGGACATTTTTTTGGAGGACGGCTTTTTGACGCTTAGCAGAAAGATTGTCAATGGAAGGAACATCTCAAAGATCAATGCAGAGACCGTGCCTGCCGCAAGGGCGAAGGAAGTGGCGGGCCTTTTGATTGACATTCATGGGCAGCATCAGCATCAGTCGCTTCTGGTAAAAAAGAACCATATCAATATATTGGACAGCTATGCGAAAAGCCGCTTGAAAAAAGAAAAAGAAGCGTTAAAGGCAGCGTATGAGGCATACAAGAAAGTGAAATCCAAATTGCAGGAGGCGAGCCTTGACACCTCTGACCGTGAGCGGGAGATCTCCTTTCTGTCGTATGAGGTGGAGGAGATTGAGAAGGCAGGCTTAACTTGTGGGGAAGATGAGGAGCTGGAGCGGGAATACAAGCGGCTTTCCAATGGGCAGAAGATTTTAGAGGCCATTTCCGGCGCATATGCAAAGACGGGCGAGGGGCTTGACTCTGCGACGGAGCAGATTGGCCGCGCGGTGAAGGAACTGTCTGCTGTGTCAGAGTATGAGGACGCGTTGGCGGGATTTGAGAGCCAGTTGATGGAAATTGACAGCCTTTTGAATGACTTTAACCGGGAGATCGCAGAATATATTACGGACGCCTCTTTTGACGAGGAGACGTTTGCCATGACGGAGCGGCGGCTGGATGAGATCAACCGCTTAAAGGCGAAATATGGCAGGACGATTGAGGAAGTGCTGGATTCCTTAAGCGAAAAAAAAGAGCGGCTTGGGATGCTGTCTGATTATGACGCATATTTGGAACGCCTTCAAAAAGAATTTTCGGAATGCGAGGCGGATGTGGAAATGCATGCCGCCCGCGTCTCAAAGATTCGGAAAGAGGCGGCCAGGGAGCTGTCGGAATCCATACAGAAGGAATTGAAGGATTTGAACTTTCTGGAGGTTTCGTTTGCGATGGAGATCCGAAAAATGGATCATTACACGGCCAACGGCTATGACGACGCGCAGTTTCTGATTTCCACAAATCCGGGAGAGCCGATGCAGTCCTTGGAGAAGATTGCGTCTGGCGGGGAGCTTTCGCGCGTCATGCTGGCGATCAAGTCCGTCCTGGCGGATACGGACGCGGTGGGGACGTTGATTTTTGACGAAATTGACACAGGGATCAGCGGGCGGACGGCGCAGATGGTGTCGGAGAAGATGAACGGCCTGGGACAAAGCCATCAGATCATCTGCATTACGCACCTGCCTCAAATTGCGGCGATGGCGGACGGCCATTACCTGATTGAGAAGTCAGTGTCAGGAGAGGCGACGATTTCCACAATACGGGCTTTGGAAGAAGCGGAGAGCGTGAAGGAGCTTGCCAGGATGCTTGGAGGGGTGAAGATTACAGACACGGTGTTAAAAAGCGCGAAAGAAATGAAGGAATTGGCAGCAAATACAAAAAAAACATTGGGTGAACCAAAATAATCGGCACATACTAAGAAGGATGCAAAGAAAACGCATCCTTCTTTTTTTCATTTATTCAGGAAGGAGTCAAAGAGCCATGATTTACCATAAATTTCAAAAGCACAGAAAAAAATGGTTTGCGCTGTCTGTGTTTGTTTGGATGTTTTTTTCGGCGAATCTGTTATACGATTCCATACCGAATGAAATTTACAGGATAAAAGGGGATGAGGGTGAAATCCGGTTTTCGCTGCCAGTGGCAGTGGAGCGGAAAGAAGAGGAGAGCGTCCCGGCGTTAAATCACGTGTCGGGGAGGCTGTCGGGTACGGAAATATCCCAGGATTACCGTCTTTCCTGCAAATTTTTGAACCTGATTCCGGTTAAAGAGGTCACCGTCCATGTAGTGGAAAAAAGCTATGTCGCGCCGTCAGGGATGCCGATTGGGATTTACGCGAAGACAAAGGGCGTGCTTGTGATTGGGACGGGGAAGGTCACTGCGAGGGATGGCCTCAATTATGAGCCTGCGGATCAGATTGTGAAGGGCGGGGATTATATCGTATCGGCGAACGGAGCTGAGATTTCCGATAAAGAGGATCTGGTGGATCAAGTCAACGCTTCGTTGGGAAACGCGGTTGTACTTACGGTTTTGCGGGAGGGGGATTTGATTGACGTAAAGATTCAGCCTGTGGCCCTGGAGGACGGCTCTTATAAGCTTGGCGTTTGGGTCAGGGACGACATGGCGGGGGTCGGGACGCTGACGTATGTAAAGAATAGCCTGGAATTTGGCGCGCTTGGTCATCCGGTCAGCGACGCGGACACAGGGAGCATGATAGAGCTTGCGGACGGAAAGGTCTATCATACGGACATCGTAGGGATCGTCAAGGGAGAGAATGGGTCGCCAGGGGAATTGACCGGAGTGATTAATTATAAGGATGAGAATTGCTTAGGCTCCATCGCGCAGAACACGAAAACGGGGATTTATGGAACTCTGTCAAAGTTCCCGGAAGGGACAGAGGAAACTTATCTGGAAGTCGGGTACAAGCAGGACATTGAAAAAGGCGGGGCGTATATCCTTTCGTCTTTGGACGGCACGCTGCGGCGCTATCAGATTGAGATAGATGAGGTAGACTATAGCGATAAAGAGGAGAATAAGGGGATTTTGTTCCATGTTACGGATGACGCGCTTTTGTCCCAGACGGGAGGGATTGTGCAGGGGATGAGCGGCAGCCCGATTCTGCAGGGGGACAAGGTCATCGGGGCCGTGACCCATGTTTTCATCTCCGATGCGACGAAGGGGTACGGGGTGTTTATTGAGAAGATGCTGGAGCATTAAGAAAGGCATCATAGGAGAAAAAGAAGAGTGAGATCTTGGCAGTTTTATTTGCTGGAAGCTCGCTCTTCTTTTGCTGTCTGGCATAGGGAAAAATA
>CANTEO010000057.1 GCA_947652855.1 uncultured Roseburia sp.
GGCAACGGACTCTGACTCCGTCATTTCAAGGTTCGAATCCTTGTGGGCCAGCTTGCAGAAAAGCATCACTTTTGGTGGTGCTTTTTGTCTTATAGGAAATTTTGCTGTCATAGAGGAAAGGAGAGAGAGATGTTCCGCTTCGATGTCGTGGTAAGGTACAGTGAGATCGGGGAAGACGGCCATATCACAGCGCCTGCGGTTTTGGACTTAATGCAGGACTGCTGCATCTTTCATTCGGAGGAAATCGGCGTAGGCGTGGATTTTTTGCGGAAGGCGGATCGGGCCTGGGTCCTTTCTTCCTGGAATGTTGTTTTCAGCCGTTATCCCAAGATGGGGGAGAGGCTTACGGTCTCTACCTGGCCGTATGATTTTAAGCGTTTCCTTGGCTCACGTAATTTCAAGGTCGAGGACGCCCATGGGAACGTGGTTGCCTGGGCCGATTCCCTATGGACGTATTTAGATACGCAAAGCCTTGTTCCAGCGCGCGTGCCGGAGGAGATCAGGGAACGTTATGTATTAGAGCCGCGGTATCAGGCAGGGCAGGGAAAGCCAGGCTGCCCCGCGGATGGCGCAGAGGATAGCGTGAAGGCAAGGAAAATTCAGATTCCGAAGGAGATGGAGGCGAAAGATCCGATCCGGGTCGGAAAGTTTTTTATTGACACAAACCGTCATATGAACAATGGCAAATACGTGATGCTGGCAGAGGAATATCTGCCAAGCGGTTTTAAGGTTGGCAAGCTTCGGGCAGAATATAAAAAGGCGGCGGTTTTGGCTGACCTCATTTGCCCAAAGGTAAAACAAGAGAGCGGGCGCGTCGTGGTTTCTTTGGAAAATGAAGCGGGGGAGCCATACGCGGCCGTGGAATTTGGGGAGGATAAATGATGAAATTAGGAGAGAAACAGCAGCTGATGATTGCAAAGCAGGTGGATTTTGGCGTATACCTTGCAGAAAGGGAGGGGGACGCTGAAAAGGTGCTGCTGCCCAAAAGGCAGGTTCCGGAAGGCGCCAAGATCGGCGATACGGTAACCGTATTTTTGTATAAGGATTCCATGGACCGGCTAATTGCGACGACAAATGAGCCGGCTCTTACATTGGGGGAAGTCGCCGCGTTAAAGATTCTTGAATTGGGGCAAATCGGCGCGTTTTTAGACTGGGGCTTAGAGAAGGATCTGTTCCTTCCGTTTAAGGAGATGACAAGGAAGGCGGAGCCGGGCGAGGAGGTTTTGGTTACATTATATGTAGACAAGAGCAAACGGCTTTGCGCGAGCATGAGATATCTGTATGAACGCCTAAGGAAGGACTCGCCCTATGAAGCGGGGGACACCGTAAAAGGCCGGATTTATGAGTTCAGCGGAAACTTTGGCACGTTTGTGGCGGTGGACGACAAGTATTCAGCCATGATCCCGTCATTTGAGGATTGCAGCCAATATAAAATCGGAGATGTGATAGAGGCGAAAGTGTCGAATGTCAAAGCGGACGGAAAGCTGGATTTAACATTGAGGGAAAAAGCCTATATTCAGATGGACGCGGACGCTCAGAAGATCTTACAGATCATAGAACGCTATGGCGGCGCGCTGCCATTCAATGACAAAGCTTCTCCCGAAGTGATTAAAAAAGAGGCGCAGATGAGCAAAAACGCGTTTAAGCGCGCAGTAGGCCGCCTGTATAAAGAACGGAAGATAGAAATTACGGAGACGGGAATCAAACTGAAATAAATAAGGAGACGACAATGCATGACGTAATGATTATCGGAAGCGGGCCGGCTGGCCTTTCCGCTGCAGTCTATGCGGCCCGGGCGCAGCTTGACGTGCTGCTGCTTGAAAGCCAGCCAATGGGCGGCGGGCAGATTTTAAATACCTATGAGGTAGACAATTATCTGGGCCTTCCGGGAATTTCCGGATTTGAGCTAAGCCAGAAATTTATGGAGCATATCAAAAAATTTGGAATTGAGCCGGTGACTGAGGAAGCGCTTCGCGTGGAATGTCAGGGAGCGGTCAAAAAGGCAGTCACGGCAAAACAGGAATATGAGGCGAGGACGCTTATTTATGCGGCGGGATCTGTCCATAGGCCGCTTGGCGTGCCGGGAGAAACGGAATTTGCCGGTAAAGGCGTATCCTATTGCGCAGCCTGTGACGGCGCGTTTTTTAAGGATAAGACGGTGGCCGTGGTCGGCGGCGGCGACGTGGCCTTAGAAGATGCGCTTTTATTGGCGAGAATCTGTAAAAAGGTTTACCTGATCCATCGAAGGGACGCCTTTCGCGGCGCAAAGCTGCTTGCCCATCGGGTGAAAGAGACGGGGAACATTGAGCTTGTCCTGGAGGCGAAGGTGGAAGAAATCCTCGGGGACGGCGTCGTTTCCGGGGTTCGCGTCTTTCATAAGAAGAAGGGAGAAACGGAGACGCTGGCAGTGGACGGCGTGTTCGCCGCAGTCGGGACGCTGCCTCGGACGGAGCTTTTAAGCGGGCAGGTAGAGATGGACGGGGACGGCTATATTATTGCAGGGGAATCCTGCCGGACAAGCGCAGATGGCGTGTACGCGGCAGGAGACGTCCGGGCGAAAGCGTTTCGACAGGTCATAACGGCGGCTTGCGACGGCGCAAACGCCGTTATGGACATAGAACGGCGCCTGTTGGGTTAAAATCCATAGCTTTCTCCGATCAACAGCACCTTAATGCGGCCTTTTACGCCGCTTCTTCGCGTGATGACAATCTGATTGCAGATGCAGTCGGAAGATAAGCAGTCGCTGCACGCTCCGGTCGCTGCGCAGGGCGTCTGCTTGCTTAGGCGGATGCAGTTGGGCGGCGTGGCTGCATTGCGGACGCGGCTTACGGCTTCTTCCACAGACGGCGTGATTTTATTCATTCCGGCCAGGATGATCACTTCCTTCGGCCCGTAAATCAGCGCTGCAACGCGGTTTCCCCTTCCGTCAATGTTCACAAGGACGCCGTCAGAGGTAATCGCGTTGCTGCTCATGAAATAGGCGTCCGCGAGAAAGCTTTGGCGGTAGGCGCGGTCAATCTCTTCCTCCGTGGAGGCTTTGCCGCGGTCGATCAGGCGGATGGACGGCGTCGACTTAAGCTCGTCTAGAAGCCCGGTCTGCACAAGCGTCATAGATCCGCCGAAACTGACAAGGGCGTTTTCCGTCACCATGGAAAGCGCCTTTTCTTTCGCCTCTTTCGCTGTCGGGAAATAATATCCATCCATCTGCCGTTTGGCAAGGCCCGCGATCACCGTCGCAGCCAGCTTTTCATAATAAAGTTTCCTGTTATCCATTCAATGCCTCCTGATTCTGAAAAATAAGTTCTTTTTCATTATACTATAAGATGCGGCAAAAATAAAATAAAGTTTAGGGTTGACGCAAAATCTTCCATTTGCTATAATAGTTACGGAAAAAATTTAATAAATTTGTAATATTAAAACAAAAGATGTAATATCTTGGAGGGAATTGTTTCATGAATAGAAATCGAAAAATTTTGCGTGTTACGGCGTGCTGCATGGCAGCGACGCTTGCCCTTGGAGCCGCTCCTGTCAACGTGCTTGCAGATTTGCCGGTCGCGGGCGCGCCTGCGATCACGTCCATTGCGGTTGAGGAACAGGAGGCTTTATTTGCCGCTCCGTCTGCGGGCATTTCACAGAAAGTCGCAGACTGCGTGTTTGCGGCCGCAGTGGAGGCGGAAGGGCAGAAATCGGAATATGAGGATATCGCGATCGCGCAGGTGGACAACTATGTCAATGTCCGAGATGCCGCGACGGAAGAGGGAGAGGTAGTAGGAAAGCTTTATAACAACTCCGCCGCGACTGTTGAGGCGACGGAAGGCGACTGGTATAAGATCACGTCCGGCAACGTGACCGGATATGTAAAGAGCGAGTTTGTCGTCTGCGGCAATGAAGAGCTTGCCAAGCAGGTGAGCCGGCGCGTAGCGACCGTGCAGACCGAGACGTTGTTCGTGCGCACGGAGCCGACGACCGAAGCCGACGTGCTGGGGATGGTTCCCGATCAGGATGCGCTGACGATCACGGACGAGTCTGTGAACGGCTGGACCAAGGTTTCCATGGAGGAAGGCGAAGGTTATGTGTCGAATGACTATGTGTCCAAATCAATTGAATTCGTGACGGCGGAATCCAAGGAAGAAGAAGAGGCTCGCCTGGCGAGGGAAGAAGCCGAGAGGAAGGCTGCCGCGGAAGCTGCGGCTGCGGCTGAGAGGGCTGCGGCGCAGAAAAGCTCTAAGAGCAAAACAGGCTCTTCCGGGTCGTCCTCATCAGGCAGGACATCCGCTCCGTCCGGCTCTGGCGGGAGCGCAGTCGCAAATTACGCATGCCAGTTTGTGGGCAACCCGTATGTTTACGGTGGGACAAGCTTGACAAACGGAGCGGACTGCTCCGGGTTCGTAATGTCCGTTTACGCTGCATTTGGCATCTCGTTGCCGCATTCCTCCGGCGCATTGGCCGGAGTTGGGTATGGCGTGAGCGCTTCTGATATGCAGCCGGGAGACATCGTCTGCTACAGCGGCCATGTCGGGATTTATGTTGGAAATAACACGATTGTACACGCAAGCACGCCGGAAAGCGGCATCAAATATACGTCTCCGGCAAATTACAAGACCATTATAGCCGTAAGGCGAATTTTCTAAGAGAATTACATAGTTCGGCCACCTTCTAAATGATTAGAAGGTGGTTTTTTCTTTGCAGATATGCATTTGACTGATTTAGCAATATGCACAAAATAGAAGAAGGCTGAAATGGTTACGAAGCGTTTATAACATGAGGCTGTGGAAGGATGTGGAAAGTTATCCACATTTAAAATGGCGGAAAACCGCAAAAAATAAAGTTATGCACGAAGTTGTCCACGTTATCCACCAAAAAAGAGGAAAAACCAGTGTGAATGATGTGAAAAATTTAGAACGGGCGTTTTGTGACTTTGCTATAAAGATGCAGATTTTCAAAGAAATTTGTGAAAAAATCTTGACTTTTTAAATGTGAAACTATGTGGAAAGCGGGTCGAAAAATGTCTGTGATTTGTCGGAAAATGTCTAAATTGTGAAAATGTTTTGCTGATGGAGGTTAGAGGACGGCATCAGCCAAATCAGGAAGGCGTGGATTGCAGGATATTATTTACTTGTGCAGTTTGAGATGGTATAATCAAAAGAGGAAAAAGGAAATAGGAATGGGGGATTATTCATGAAAAAAAGGAGAGGTAAAATGATTTCTGTTGTTGCGGCCCTGTGCCTGGCAGTGCAGGTTTTTGCTTGCTGCGGCATGGAGGCGTCGGCGCAGGAAACGGATGAAGTAGTGATTGAAGCTGTGGAGTATGGGGCGGACCCAACAGGGGAAAGAGACAGCGCCCTGGCTGTTTGGCAGGCGTTTTTGGCGGCGAAAGAAGCGACGGAGGGTGGGGCGAAGAGCGTTACCGTCCATTTTCCAAAGGGGGAATATCATATATATAAAGATTATGCCCAACAAAGAGAGTATCATACCTCCAATACGAACAGCATCGAGAATCCAATAAAGACGGTTGGCCTGTTGATTGAGGGTCAGGAGAATTTCACATTGGATGGGGATGGGTCTTTATTTATGATGCATGGCAATATGATGGCGCTTGCCGTCGTCGATTCCCAAAATGTGACGTTGAAGGATTTTTCCTGGGATTTTGGCGTTCCTACCGTGACGGAGATGACGGTGACGGGAATGGGAGAAGAGGATGGGAAAGAATATACGGATTTTTTGATCCCGGAATGCTTTCCGCATGAAATCTCAGGAAACACATTGCTGTGGCATAGTGAAAAAAGCCCTTATACAAAGGAATATTACTGGACGCAGGCAGGGCATCATTCTCCAACGTATGCGGTGGTCGCATATCAGCCGGAGGGCGAGATGTCGAGAAGCTATTTTGAATATGACGGCCCGTTTAACGGCGTTGCCGGGATAGAAGAGCTGGATGAGACGCATATCCGCATCCGCTATGCGTCTTCGCGTCCTTCCATGCAGAAGATGGGCACGGTGATTGAATTGGCGGCGAACGCTCATCGAGAGACGGCGGGGGCGTTCACGTGGGAAAGTGAAAATGTGACAGCCAGAAATGTCAATGTTCATTTTATGCATGGGTTTGGCTGGCTGATTCAGATGAGCCGGGATGTCTATTATTATGACTGCAGCTTAAAGCCGAGGGAGGGCTCCGGCCATATTACGGTCAGCTTTGCGGATGGGATTCATGCGTCTGGCGCCGCGGGCGACCTTGTGATTGAGGGATGTGATTTTTCCGATACGCATGACGATCCGATCAATCTTCATGGGACATTTACGAGGGTGGAGAAGAGGATTGACGCGCACACCCTTCAGTTAAAATACATTCATGCGCAGCAGGGAGGGTTTCCGCAGTACCACGTGGGGGATCAGGCGGCGTTTTTTACAAGGGACACGTTAGAGTCTAAGGACGGCGAGGCGTTATATACGGTAGAGGAAGTGGTGTCCAATCCTGGAGAGGATGGCAATGACTTAAGGACGATGGTGGTTCGGTTTCAGGAGGAGCTGCCGATTCATCTGTCTGACAAAATTGGCAATGAGCCAAAATTTGTCGCTGAGAATGTGACGTATGCCCCAAAAGTGACGATCCGGGACTGTACGTTTGGAAGGAGCCCTGCGAGAGGCATTTTGTGCACCACAAGGAATCCGGTCTTAATAGAGGGTAATTTGTTTCAGGGGATGTCTATGGCGACCATTTTCCTTTCCAATGACTCCAATGAATGGTATGAATCCGGCCCAATTCGGGACATGACGATCCGAAACAATGAATTTCATATAAAGACCATTGGAAGGACGTCGTGGGAGTATGCCCCGGCCATATATGTGCATCCGGTGACAAAGGGAGGCGGCCTTCCGGGAGAGGACAATCCGATTCATAAAAACATCACAATCGAAGGCAATGTGTTTTATATGGATACGGACACAGTGGTAAAGGCAGAGAGCGTCGAAAGCCTCACGATAAAAAATAATGTGATCCTTCGAGAAAATCCTGATATTTCATTGGAGCTTTCTGCATCACAAACAAGCCTTTTGGTGGGGGACACGTTGACGGTGGAGACATTGGCGGACGGAAAGACGCAGGAGCGGCCGCAAGATAATGTCTATGAATTTACAAAATGCAAGAACGTGGTTCTGGAAGGGAATTCTTATGATGACGGGCTCAAGCGGTATGCGGTGCTAAGCGGAATGTCCGATGAGAATCTGACGAATCAGGATTCCGACATCAAAACAGCATACGACAGGGATCAGCCAGTGAGCGCGCCGGTGCAGGGGATTGGATATGTCAGCGCGAACCCTGAAATACTCACAGTTGACGAAAACGGCAGAGTTTATGCAAAAAAGGCGGGGAAGGCGGCCGTGTCTGCATATTATCTCTGGAATGGCGAAAAGATTCTGTCTAAGCCAGTGGAGCTTACAGTATTGGACAAAAGCGCAGTAAAGCCGGAAGATACCGTTAAATTGGAGGGCAGGGAGGACGCTGTGCTGACAAAGGCTGGAGAGACGCTTGCGTTTTCGGCTAAAACAGAGTCCGGTAAAGAAATTGCATGGTCAGTGGAAGATTTTCTGACCGGAGGGGAGACGAATGCAGCTGTCATAGATGAAAACGGCGTTCTGACAGCGAAAGAAAACGGCATAGTATGGGTAAAGGCGCGCGCGGGGGTCAGCACAAGCCGGCTTGCCGTCGTCATCAGCATTCCTGTCGCGGAGCGCAGCAAGGAGCTTTCAGTGGTGAGGGAAGCTGCATCTGAATATACGCTGGCGAAGGATAAAATTACGGCGGTTATGATGCCGGGCGATTTGTATGAATCCTCTAACAGCGTTAAGAACTTATTTTTATATCAGGTTCCGGCGGAATGCAAAGATAATTTGCGCGCCGTCATTAAAATAGAGAATATGCCGGAGCGCGAGGCGGGTCAATGGGATACGGCGTCTTTTCTCTTGTATCAGGATGATGACAACTATATTTCTGTCGGTAAAAAATCTCACTATGATGGATTTGTGACTGTAGAGGAAACAAATGCCGCTGCGACAGAGACTGGAGGGGACGCGGCGCAAAATTCCCTTACGGATGCGTATCTTGGATTTTATAAAAAAGGCAGTCAGGTGTCTGTGGACTATAAAGAGGAGGGGGGAGAATGGCGGCATATCAGGGATCTTCCCGCTTCAATGCTAAAGGATGGATATCAAGTTGCATTTGCCGCATGGGTGACAAATGAGAGGGGAAAAGAAGTGGCTTTTTCTGATTTTCATATAGGAGTTGGAGATATAAGCTACGATCAATTGTGTGAGCAGCCTTTTGTGTCATTTTTAGGAGGAGAGAACCATGCGCCGTTGGCTCATGAAGCCGCTTTTGACAAAAAGGAATATAAAGTGGGGGATGTGGCGGCGGTCACGTATTCTTTTGAGGATGAGGACGGCGATGCAGAGGGAAGGACGCTTTACTGCTTTTCCTATGAAAACGGCGTAAAAGAGGTTGCCGATCAGCCTTCCATAAAGCTTGCGTACCCTGGAGCGGTCGTCTGTGAAGTGTATCCGGCCGATGAGAAGGGGATGCCTGGCAAGAAGGCCATGACGGCAAAAGCAATCGTTAACCCAGAGGAAAAGGAGCCTCCAAAGAAGGATGAGGATATAAGCGGCGGCGGAAATTTGACGCCTTCCATTCCTGCAAAAGGGACATTGATTCAAAGCGGCGGCGTGCGGTATCGGATTACAAAGTCTGATGCGAAAAAAGGCACGGCGGTTGCGGAAAAGCTTATAAGCCAAAAAAAAGCGCGGGTGAAGATTCCGGCGACGGTACAAAAAGACGGCTATTCGTTCCGCGTCACGGCAATTGGCAGTCAGGCGTTCTTAAACGCTAAAAAGCTTGAGGAAGTGACGGTTGGGGAGAATGTGTCGAAGATAGGGAAAAAATCGTTTTATCAATGCCCTAAATTGCGCAGCGTCATATTCAAAGGCAAAAAAGCCCCGGGGATAGGGAAAGGGGCATTTCAGAAAATAGCAAAAAAATGCAAGGTCACCGTTAGGAAAAAGATGCCGGCAAAGCAGCTTCAAAAACTGAAAAAGGAAATGAAGAGGGCAGGGAAAGGAATACGCTTTTCTTATAAGAAAAAATAATGCGGAGCCTGACGAAAAGAGGGCGCGCAGGGAGTAGCACATCATGAGGATAGAATTTGACGTTACATTAAAGGAATCGGATCTATACCGTTTCAATATGCGCCATGCCTATGCCAAAGGCCAGGGAATCATCTCCATTGTCATGGCGCTTGTGTGCCTGATTGCGGCGGTAAAGACCCATGGCTCGGTCGAGCTGTCGTATACGATGCTGTATGCCGTGTTTTCAGCCGTGTTTTTGGTTTATTTGCCAATCAGCCTGTATTTGCGTTCGAAGCGGCAGATGCTTGCTTCAGAGGCGCTGCGCCGTTCACTGCGCTATGTGGTGGATCCAGAAGGGATTCACGCCTTTCAGGATGGGGAATCTGCGGATTTGCCCTGGGGGCAGGTGTATCAGGTCGCGTCGTCCAGGCGGTATGTATGGATATACAGCAGCAGGGTAAACGCTTATATCATTCCCCGAAGCCAGATCGAAGGGAAGTATGAGGCGCTTCGGCAGATTGTAGGTGAGCAATTGCCAAAATATAAATGGAAGATGAAGTGAAGGAATGCGTATGAAACAGATCTATGAGACATATTCCGCAGAGGAAACGGCGCAGTTGGGCAGGCAGTTGGGCAAAGCTGCCCGTCCGTCCGAAGTTTATGCGTTAATCGGAGAATTGGGCGTCGGGAAAACGGCGCTGTCTAAAGGGATAGCAGAGGGCCTTGGCGTAACGGAGCCTGTAAGCAGCCCCACGTTTACGATTGTGCAGATTTATGAGGGCGGGAGGATGCCGCTTTACCATTTTGACGTATATCGCGTGATGGATCCTTTGGAGATGGAGGAAATCGGATATGAAGACTACTTCTATGGGGATGGGCTTACCCTGATTGAGTGGGCGGGCCAAATCAAAGAGCTTTTGCCGGAAAAGAGAACAGAGGTCACGATTCAAAAAGACCTGGAAAAAGGATTTGACTACCGCAGGATCACCGTCGCTAAAGCAGGCGGGAAGGAAGCGGATGGGACACTGGCGGGAGGGTGCGATGAAAATATTGGCGGTTGACAGTTCCGGCCAGGTGGCGAGCGTGGCGGCTGTCGAGGATTGGAATTTGTTGGGGGAGTTTACGGTCAATTATATTGTGCCGGGAAGGGACGCCCAGGGGGTATCTTTTGGAGCGAAAAAAACGGGATATAAGAAAACCCATTCCCAGACGCTTCTTCCTATGCTGGACGAAATGGTGAAAATGATAGAGCTGGACATAAAGACGGTTGACGCAATCGCCGTGGCAGGGGGGCCTGGCTCGTTTACCGGGCTTCGGATTGGAGCCGCGACGGTCAAGGGCCTGGCGCTTGCCCTGGATAAGCCCGTGATACAGATTCCGACTGTGGACGCGCTGGCATATAATTTATGCGGGCATAGAGACCTTGTCTGCCCGTTAATGGACGCCAGGAGGAATCAGGTTTACACAGGGCTTTACCGTTTTGAAGGCAACAGGATGCAGACGGTCAAGGGGCAGTGCGCGGTTGACATACGGGAGATCGTAGAGGAAATCAATCTTATTGAAAAGCCGGCCGTATTTTTGGGCGACGGCGTGCCTGTCTCAAAATCGTACATTGAGGAGCATATCAAAGCGCCGTACAGCTTCGCCCCGCCGCATTTAAACAGGCAGAGGGCCGGCGCGGTGGCTGCTTTGGCGCTGCAGTATCTGGAGGAAGGGAAGGCGCTTGACGCAGACAGCTTTACGCCGGAATACTTACGGCTTTCCCAGGCAGAGCGGGAAAGGCAAGAAAAGAGCCATGCGAAGGATTAGGGGAATGGAGGAGGCGGATTTGGGGCAGGTGGCGGAGCTTGCGGCTTCCGTATTTGGGCAGCCTTGGAGCAGGCAGGGCTTTGCCGATGCGCTGCCTATGGAAAACACCTGCTTTCTCGTGGCTGAGGAAGATGGCCGGATCCTGGGGTATTGCGGGGCTTATTTGGCGGCAGACGAAGGAGAGGTCATAAATGTCGCCGTCGGCCTTAAGTTTCAAAGAAGAGGGATAGCGGACGCGTTGTTAAAAGAGCTGCTTTTGGAGGCAGGCAAAAAAGGAGCGAGCCGTTTTTTCCTGGAAGTGCGTGTGTCCAATCAGGCGGCGATCCGCCTTTACGAAAAAAACGGATTCCAAAAGCAGGGAATCCGCAAGGGCTTCTATCAAGGGCCAAAAGAGGACGCATATATTATGAATCGAATCGAGGACGCAGAAAATCAGAAGCAGGAGAAAAAATGTTAGATGTATGTTTGCTTGGCACCGGGGGGATGCTTCCCCTGCCAAACCGGTGGCTGACAGCTTTGATGGCGAGATATAACGGAAGCAGCCTTTTGATCGACTGCGGGGAGGGGACGCAGGTCGCGATCCGGGAAAAAGGCTGGAGCTTTAAGCCGATAGACGTAATCTGCTTTACGCATTACCATGCGGACCATATCAGCGGCCTGCCCGGCCTGCTCCTTACGATGGGGAATGCAGAGCGCACAGAGCCTTTGACGATGATTGGGCCAAGAGGGCTGGAGCGGGTAGTTGGCGCGCTTCGCGTCATTGCGCCTGAGCTGCCTTTTGAAATTCGCCTTGTGGAGCTGACGGAGGCGGAGGAGACGTTTGAGCAAATGGGATGCCGCATCCATGCGTTCCGGGTGAACCATAATATCGCTTGCTATGGCTATAGCGTGGAAATCCCAAGAGCGGGCAGGTTTTATGTGGACAGGGCGGAAGAGAATGGGATACCAAAGCGGCTTTGGAGCTTGCTGCAGCATGGGCAGACGGTGGAAGAGGACGGCAGGACATATACGCCCGACATGGTATTGGGCCCGCCGAGGAAAGGCATCAAAGTTACCTATTGCACAGACACAAGGCCGACGGAAAGCATCGTAAGGGCTGCGTATGCGTCCGACTTGCTGGTTTGCGAGGGGATGTACGCGGAGGAGGAGAAGCTTAAGAAGGCGAAGCAATATAAGCACATGACGTTTTACGAAGCGGCGGAGATTGCGAGAAAAGCAGAGGCAAAAGAGCTTTGGCTTACGCATTTCAGCCCTTCGCTGATACGCGCGGAGGCTTATCTGCCCAAGGTGAGGCAAATATTCGAGGCGGCAAGCCTGGGCTTCGATGGAAGATCCGCAGAGTTGGATTTTGAGGAGGGATAGCCTATGAAAAAAACTAGAGTCATTCTCATTGGCATGGCCTGCATTTGCCTGGCAGTAGGGAGCTACTATTATGTGACGCATAAGGCGGCAAGAGACGATGTTGAAGTGACCGAAGTGCAGAAGGTCATTTTAAGGGATTTGTCGGGCAAGTCGTATCCTGCGACGCCAAGGGAAGTGCTGAAATTTTATAACCGGATCATTTGCTGCTTCTATAATGAGGAATATACAGAAGATGAATTTCAGAAGCTGGCGGATCAGTCCCTTGCCTTGATGGATCAGGAGCTTTTGAGCGTGAATCCGGCAGATCAGTATTATGCGAAGCTGAAATCGGAGGTGGAGAGCTATCGGGAAGAGGATCGGATGATCAGTAACGCGGACGTGTGCAGCAGCAATGACGTGACTTATTCGAAGCTAGACGGGAAGGAATGCGCGTACGCGACAGCGTCTTATTTTGTGCGCGACAAGGGCGGCTTTTCGAAAAGTAAGCAGAGCTACGTGTTGAGGAAAGACGAGGAGGGCAGATGGAAAATACTGGCGTTTCAGTTGGAAGAAGGAGCCTCGGAAGAAGATGAATAAAGAAAAAGAAATTAAGGTCCTGGCGATAGAGACTTCCTGTGATGAAACGGCTGCGGCAGTGGTGGCAGACGGGCGGGACGTTCGTTCTAACGTGATTTCTTCTCAGATTGACACGCATACAATCTATGGAGGCGTGGTGCCGGAAATTGCTTCAAGAAAGCATATAGAGCAGATTAATTTTGTAATCAGGGAGGCGTTAAGCGAAGCGGGCATGACGCTTCATGAGATTGACGTGATAGGCGTCACCTATGGGCCGGGCTTGGTGGGGGCGCTCTTAGTGGGCGTTTCTGCGGCGAAAGCCATCAGCTACGCAAAAGGCATTCCGTTGGTTGGCGTGCATCATATTGAGGGCCATATCAGCGCCAATTATATTGCGCATCCTTCGCTGACGCCGCCGTTTTTGTGCCTGATCGCATCTGGCGGGCATACGCATCTGGTAAAAGTAGAAGATTACGGGGCATATGAAATATTAGGAAGGACGATGGACGACGCGGCAGGAGAAGCGTTCGACAAAGTGGCGCGCGCTATAGGGCTAGGCTATCCCGGAGGGCCTAAAATAGAACAAGCGGCCAGACAGGGGGATCCGCGCGCGATTGCGTTCCCAAGGGCGCACGTGGCGCATGGAGCCTATGATTTTAGCTTCAGCGGGATGAAATCGGCAGTCTTAAATTATTTAAACGGCTGTCAGATGAAAGGGATGGAAATTAAACAGGCGGATGTGGCGGCCTCGTTTCAGCAGGCGGTCATTGATGTGTTGGCAGGCAATGTGGAGACGGCGCTAAAAGAGACGGGCATGAAAAAATTTGCGGCAGCGGGCGGCGTAGCCGCAAACGGCGCGCTAAGGGAAGCGCTGCAGGAAGTGTGCAGGCGGCAGAATGCAAAGCTGTACAGCCCCGCTCCCATTTTATGCACAGACAATGCGGCCATGATCGGCGCGGCCGCGTATTATAATTACAGGGCAGGCGTGCGTTCCGGCCTTGACTTGAACGCGGTTCCAAACTTAAGCTTAGGAGAACGGTAATGGAAAAAGAAAAAATCACTGCTATCGTATTGGCGGGCGGGAGCGGCAAGCGAATGGGGGGAGGCTTAAAGAAGCAATATCTTTCCCTGGGCGGTCAGCCGCTCCTTTCCCATTCATTAAGGGTGTTTCAGGAAAGCAGGGTGGATGAGATTGTATTAGTGTCCAATGAAGAGGCTTACTGTCAGGAAGAGATTGTGGAGAAATATGGGTTTGACAAAGTAAAGCGTATTGTTCCGGGCGGAGCTGAGCGGCATGATTCTGTGTATGCCGGGCTTTTAGCCGCGAGCGGATGCCGCTATGTTTTAATTCATGACGGCGCGCGCCCTTTCCTGACGCAAGGGATTGTGGATGATGCCGTCAGCACCGTCAGGCGTTACCAGGCGTGCGCGGTTGGCGTGCCTGTGAAAGACACCATAAAGCTGTCTGACCAGGAAGGCTTCGCGCAGTCAACGATAGAGCGTGCGCGTGCCTGGCAGATTCAGACGCCGCAGGCATTTTCCTATGACTTGATCCTAAAGGCATATCAAAAGCTGATGAAAGAGAGGCCGACTGGCATTACTGACGATGCCATGGCGGTAGAGTATGGGCGTTTTGCGAAAGTCAAGCTGATTTTAGGGAGTTATGAAAACATCAAAGTCACTACGCCGGAGGACATCGTCATAGCGGAGGCTTTCTGCGCCCGCGCCGCATTGCGGCAATCCTAAAGATCTGGCAAAAAAATTCCCGCGTAGCGCCTTGTGCCGCCATGCGAAAAGGGCTAGAATAAAAGTGGAGTTTCGAAGTGGAAGTTTGAAAGAGGAGGTTTTACAATGAAGAGGAGAAAAGGGGAAAAAAGAGGCGGACAGGAGAAAAAGAAGGTTGGAAAAAGCATTGCGGATGAAATTTTGGTTGAGATTGGAAGAAGCGTGCTGCTTGTTTTTGTCCTTGTCGCGATTGTAGCCATTTTGGTTGTCCGTTGGGCGGTTATGACTTCAAAGCAGACGGAGCTGACGCTGGACTCTCAAGCGGCGGCGAACCAACTGGCGGGATATTTTGAGAAATATGCAAGGGGAGCTGAGCAATTGGCGGTAAACCCGGAGTTAAGGAAGGTGCTGGAAGAGACAAAGCCGGAGGATGATATTTTAAAAGCGGAGCATATGGACACGCTGTATGAAAATCTGGTAAACGTGGCCGGCACGGATACGGAGACGATCATGGCTGCATGGGCTTCTGATCTGGATTCCAGCTCCCTAACGCAGTCGGACGGCTTTACGTCGGGCGATGACTGGGACATTACGGGGCGCGGGTGGTATCCCTGCATTGAGAATAAAGCTACGATACTGACAGAGCCGTATGTGGATTCCAGTACAGGAAAGCTGATCATTAGCGCGGCGGCGCCAGTGTATTCTTTGAAAGGAGAAGCGCTTGGAGCCGCAGGGATGGATATTTCCCTGGATCATCTCATGCAGATCATGGGAGAATATAAGATTGGCAAAGAAGGGTATATATGGCTTCTGTCTAGCGAGGGGACGATTGTATATCATCCAAATGAAGAAATGATTCAGAAAAATATTGCGGATGTGGACATTTCTGAAAATGTAAAAGACGCGGTTGCGGCCGGGGAAGAGGCGTTTTTGAAATACAAAGCCGGCGGCGCCACAAAATTCGGCGTGGTGCAGGCGGCGGGCGATACAGGTTACGTTGTCATTAGCAATTTGCCGGTTTCGGAATACTATTCGTTGCTTCTTTGGCTTCTTTTGGCGCTGGCCGTCATATTTATAGCGGGCTTGTTTGCAATCGCCATTCGAATCAAGAAAACGTCGTCCGGCCTGACAAGGCCAATTTTAGAGCTGAACGATACGGCGCAGCGGCTTGCGGCCGGAGATTTGAACGTCCAGGTTGCGGTTTCCTCGGATAATGAGATTGGCGAACTGGGGCGCTCGATCGAAAAGACAGTGGCAAGGCTGAAAAACTATATAGAATACATAGACGAGACGGCCAAGGTATTGCAGAGGATAGCGAGCGGGAAACTAAGCATATCTTTAGAGCATGATTATGTGGGAGAGTTTCAAAAGCTGAAAACAGCCCTGATTGACATTTCGAATTCCATGAATGAAGTGATGACGGGAATCAATCACAGTTCGGATCAGGTGTTAGTGGGGGCGAACGAGCTGTCAAACGCTTCGCAGATTTTGGCGGAGGGAGCCAGCGCTCAGGCGGCTTCTGTCCAAGAGCTTGTGGCGACCACATCTTCTATTTCGGAACAGGTGCAAAAAAGCCGTGAGGACGCCAAAGCTTCTGCGGGCGCTACGGAAAAGGTTACGCAGATGATGGAACACAGCCGGGGGAAAATGGACATGATGATGCAGGCTGTGGACAAGATTCACGAGACCTCACAGGAAGTGGTGAAGATTATTCAGACAATTGAAGAAATTGCCGATCAGACCAACCTTCTTTCTTTAAATGCGTCTATAGAGGCTGCCCGCGCGGGCGAGGCGGGGAAGGGCTTTGCCGTTGTTGCGGATGAAATTGGCAAGCTGGCCCTGGAAAGCTCAAAAGCGGCCAATATGACGAGGGACTTGATAGGGGTTTCATTGGAGGAGATTGAAAAAGGAAATGCGATTGCCAAAGACGTCATGTCTTCTTTGGCGGAATCTGTGGCTGCGGTGGGACGCGTGAATCAGATGATTCAAAAGACGGCGGACAATGCCGCGGTGCAGGCGCAGAATGTGGAGCAGATCCGTATCGGGGTGGAGGAGATTTCGCAAGGGGTGCAGGACAATTCCGCGGCGGCGCAGGAGACGTCCGCTACTTCTCAGGAATTGACTTCTCAGGCGACGTTGCTGGACGAGATGGTACAGAGGTTTGAACTGAAAAAGTGATGGCGGGAATGCTGTTTTCAATGCTCTTTGACGGGCAGGCTGAAAATCCATTTGCGCGATATGCTTTGGCGTAAAACGCCAGGCTGGAAAAGAACGCGAAAAAAGATAAAAAGCTGTTGACAAATGCACTAAGGCTGTGCTAGAATAATCCTTGCGCTGATTCAGAGTGCATTTGTCAAAATATGGAGAAGTATCGAAGTGGTCATAACGAGGCGGTCTTGAAAACCGTTTGTCC
>CANTEO010000058.1 GCA_947652855.1 uncultured Roseburia sp.
TTATCATAATTAGCAACTTTAAATATTACTTCTGCACCTTCACTACGTCCAATCCCTTTTGTTTCATGTATGTAGCGGCAATATCATTTTACTATATGTTTTGCCAGTGATTTTTGCATATGGGGCAACCTTGTTATGCTGTGAGCTTTGCAACAGAATAACTTTTTTCTCTTCCCTTAGATGAGTCAGCATTTTCATAAGAAGATGCAGCTGTTTTTTATTTTCAGAAACCACAAATACAGCATAGAACGGTTGGGGAATCAGAACTATGTCAAAAAGAAAGCTGCCGCTTCACGATTTTTTTCGTGAAAGCGACAGCTTCATCTGATGCGATCTATTTCATATCCTTTACGTCGATACGGGTTAAGGCTCTCCGCAGCGCAAATTCCGCGCGCTTGATGTCTACCTTTTCCGTCCTTGCCTGCAGGCGTTCCTCCGCCCGCTTCTTCGCGGCCTCTGCGCGCGCGACGTCGATCTCCTCCGCCCACTCCGCAGTCTCCGCCAAGAGCGTCACCTGATCGGGCAGCACCTCCGCGAAGCCTGCATGCACTGCGGCCACTTTCTCGCCGTCTGCTTCGTGGATGATGACCGCCCCCGGCGAAAGCACCGTCGTCAGCGGAATATGTTTCTTATATACGCCAATCTGCCCGGAGCTTGTCGAAAATTCAATCATCTCAGCCTCCCCGGAATAAAACACGCGATCCGGCGTAATCACCTTTACCGGAAACATCTTCTCATTCTCTGCCATGCCGTCACCCCTTACTTCACGCGGGCGCGCACTTCATCAATCGTTCCTGCATTCAGGAAAAGGCTCTCCGGCACATCGTCCAGCTTGCCGTCAAGAATCTCCCGAAAGCCGCGGACCGTTTCCGTAATCGGAACATATTTCCCGTCCAGCCCGGTAAACTGCGTCGCGACAAAGAATGGCTGTGAAAGGAACCTCTGCACCTTCCTTGCGCGGCTCACCACAAGCTTGTCGTCTTCTGACAGCTCATCCATGCCCAGGATAGCGATAATGTCCTGAAGCTCCTTATATTTCTGTAAAATCTCCTGCACGCCGCGCGCCACTTCAAAATGCTCCTGTCCCACGATGCGTGGGTCTAAGATACGCGACGTGGAGCCAAGCGGATCGACTGCCGGATAGATGCCTAGCTCAACAATGGAACGCTCCAACACCGTCGTCGCGTCCAAATGGGCGAACGTCGTCGCCGGAGCCGGATCCGTAAGGTCGTCGGCCGGGACATACACTGCCTGAACGGACGTAATGGAGCCGTTCTTCGTTGACGTGATGCGCTCCTGCAAGGTACCCATCTCCGTCTGCAGGGTCGGCTGATAGCCTACCGCCGAAGGCATGCGCCCAAGCAGCGCGGACACCTCAGAGCCGGCCTGTGTAAAGCGGAAAATGTTGTCAATGAACAGCAGCACGTCCTTCCCGCCCTTGTCACGGAAATACTCCGCCATCGTAAGCCCAGACAGCCCCACGCGCATCCTGGCTCCGGGCGGCTCGTTCATCTGCCCGAACACCATCGTCGTCTTGTCAATAACGCCGGATTCCTTCATCTCATAGTAAAGGTCGTTCCCCTCACGGGTACGCTCCCCAACGCCTGTAAATACGGAATAGCCGCCATGCTCTGTCGCGATGTTGTGGATCAGCTCCTGAATCAGGACTGTCTTGCCAACGCCCGCGCCGCCAAACAGCCCGATTTTACCGCCCTTCTGGTATGGGCAGAGCAAATCCACGACCTTAATTCCCGTCTCAAGCATCTCCTGAGACGTTGACTGCTCCTCAAACGTAGGCGCTTTCCTGTGAATCGGCCAGTATTCCACGTTTTTCGGCGCGTCCACTTCATCAATCGGATCCCCTAAGACATTGAACATCCGCCCTAAGGTATTCTCCCCAACCGGGACGCTGATCGGCCTTCCCGTGGCCTCTGCGTCCATCCCGCGGACAAGCCCGTCCGTAGAGCCCATGGCAATGCACCTGACCGTATCGTCCCCCAAATGCTGAGACACTTCCACTACCAGCTTCTTGCCATCCTTCATCACGACATGGATCGCGTCGTTGATCTCTGGCAGGCGTCCCTGGGAAAACTTAATGTCCAAAACGGCGCCGATAATCTGAGTGATTTTACCTATATTCTTTTCTGCCATTTTTTTCGATCACTCCTTCCTTTCCTTCCACTTTACGCGAACGCGCATGCATCCACTAGGAGATTGCTGACGCGCCCGCGATAATTTCTGTCAGCTCCTGCGTAATTGAGCCCTGACGCGCCCTGTTGTATTTCAGCGACAAATCACTGATCATGTCTTCCGCATTGCTTGTCGCAGAGTCCATCGCCTGCATCCTCGCGCCGTTCTCGCTGGCGACCGCTTCCGCAAGCGCCCCGTAAAACAGGCTCGTGACATATTTTGGGATAATCATGTCAAGCGCCTCTTCCTCGTTCGGCTCATAATTCATCAGGACTGCATCGTCTTCTTTTTCCTCCGACACGTCAATCTCAACCGGGAGCAGCTTCATCAGCCTTGGCTCATGGCTCACCGTATTCTTAAAATGGGTGTAGGCCAGGTAAATCTCGCCAATCTCCTCGTCCTGAAATGCCTTAAGCACCTTCGCGCAGACTGCCGCCGCGTCTTCATATGCGGGAGACTCAATCACCTCCGGATCATCAAAAACGACCTCGTAGCCCCTGCGCTCCAGCGCCTCCTTGCCCTTGCTGCCAATTGCGTATATCTTCACGTCTTCTTTCTTGAACGCGCCGTCCGTAACCAGCTTCACGACATTGGAGTTATAGCCCCCGGCAAGGCCGCGGTTGGATGTGATGACGACCACTGCTTTCTTTTGCGAGGCGCCCGCCTTTAAGTATGGGTGCGGGATCGCGCCGGAACGCCTTAGCATCGACGCGACCGTCTGATACATCGCGTTAAAATAGGGGTTCGTCTCCTCCGCGCGGCTTTTCGCCTTCTGCAGTTTTACGGTAGAAACCAGCTTCATGGCTTTTGTGATTTGCTGCGTGCTCTGTATGCTGCTTTTCCTTCGCTTAATGTCCCTCATTGAGGCCATATGTTCTCACCACCATTCTCTGTCCTACCGAAAGGACGCCTTGCATTCCTCAATCGCCTTTACAAGCGCCTTCTCGTTCTCCTGCGTCAGCTCTTTCGTCTTGCGGATAGACTCTAAAATCTCTGGGTACTTTGTGTCAATATAGTCAAACAGCTCGCCCTCAAACCGCAGAATGTCGTCCACCGGAATGTCAATCAGGTATTTTTTCGTCGCCGCGTATATAATCACAACCTGATTCTCCACCGGCATCGGCTGATACTGAGGCTGCTTTAAGATCTCACGGATGCGCTCGCCCTGCGCCAGCTTCTCCTTCGTGTCCGCGTCCAGCTCAGACCCAAACTGGGAGAAAGCGGCCAGCTCGCGGAACTGCGCCAGCTCCACGCGGATTGGCGCGGCAATCTTCTTAATCGCCTTAATCTGCGCCGCCCCGCCCACGCGGGAAACGGAAAGTCCGGCGTTAATGGCCGGGCGGAACCCTGCGTTGAACATATCTGTCTCCAGGTAAATCTGACCGTCCGTGATGGAAATCACGTTCGTCGGGATATAAGCGGAAACGTCGCCCGCCTGCGTCTCGATAATCGGGAGCGCCGTTAAGGAGCCGCCGCCTAAGCTGTCATTCAATTTCGCCGCACGCTCTAAGAGCCTCGAATGGAGGTAGAACACGTCGCCGGGATACGCCTCGCGCCCTGGCGGCCTCTTAAGCAGCAAGGAAAGAGTACGGTATGCCGCCGCGTGCTTGCTTAAGTCGTCGTAAACGACCAGCACGTCCTGCCCGCCCTCCATCCATTCCTCGCCAATCGCGCAGCCGGAATACGGCGCAATGTACTGCAATGGCGCAAGCTCGCTCGCCGTCGAGGCCACGATTGTCGTATATGACATCGCGCCAAACTCCTCCAGCGTCTTTACGATGGAGGCGACCGTCGATGCCTTCTGGCCAATCGCCACATAGATGCACTTTACGTCCTTGCCCTTCTGGTTAATGATCGTGTCGATGGCAATCGCCGTCTTGCCCGTCTGCTTATCGCCAATGATAAGCTCACGCTGCCCGCGCCCAATCGGTATCATGGCGTCGATTGCCTTAATGCCCGTCTGCAGCGGGGTGTCCACGGATTTCCTGGAAATGACGCCGCTTGCGACGCGCTCAATCTGACGGAATTTGTCCGTCTCGATCGGCCCCTTCCCGTCAATCGGCTGCCCTAGCGCATTGACGACGCGGCCGAGCATTGCGTCCCCAACCGGAACCTCCACAACCCTGCCCGTCGTCTTTACGGTGTCGCCTTCGTTTATGCTCCTTGCGTCGCCAAGCAGAACGGCTCCGACATTGTCCTCCTCCAGGTTCAGCACCATGCCGTACACTTCCCCCGGAAATTCAAGAAGCTCGCCCTGCATCGCGTTTAAAAGGCCATGGATGCGGGCAATGCCGTCCGCCACCTGGATTACGGTTCCAACGTCCGCAACCTCAAGCTGCGCCGCATACCGCTTAATTTGCTCTTTAATCACAGAACTGATTTCTTCTGGCTTTAAATTCATTGAGCGCACTCACCTACTTTCAACTGAATTTTGGATAATTCTCTGGATAAATCATAGAGCTTCGTCCGAACGCTGCTGTCCACGACCCGATCCTTAATCCGAATCACCATGCCGCCAATCAGCGCAGCGTCCACATCATAATGCATTTCAAATTTTTCATAGTCTGTCGTCTGAGCCAGGCGCTTCTCAATTTCTTCCTTCTGCGCGTCCGACAGCTCCATTGCAGCCGTCACATACGCCGTGCCGATCTTTTTTGATTCCTTCACTTCCGTGATGAAATAGTCAAGCACGGCGTCCGTCTCGCCAAAATGCCCCTTATCTACGATCATGCGCAAAAGGCCCACCAGCTCATCCGATATGCGTCCTTTGAAAAGCTCCTCAATGATCTTAATTTTTTCTTCTTTTACAATCTTAGGGTGATGCATTAATTTGGAAATCTCTGCATTCTCCCTTAGCACGCCGCGCACGCCTTCCGCCTCTTCCCAAAGCGCGTCTATGCGCCCCGCCTCGGCTGCAATCTCAAACAATGCGTCACCATATGTCTTCGATACTAGCTTCGCCATGTCGCATCACCCATTTCCTTTAGCGTCTCTTCTACAAGCGCATCCTGAACCTGCGCATTGATGGAGGCTGACACGACTTTCTGGGCCATCAGGGAGGCAATGGAAATAATCTCCTGCTTCACCTCATCCATCGCGCGCTTCTTCTCTAACAGCGCCTCTTCACTGGCCCTTGCTATAATGCGGGCAGCCTCGTCTTTCGCTTCGTCTATAATTTTGGCTTCATTCTTGATCGCCTTTTGGCGCGCCTCACCAAGAATCTGCTCCGCTTCTTTCTCTATGCCCTTTAGCTTGCCCTCATACAGCTTCTTAAGCTCCGCCGCGCTTTCCTTATCCGCATTCGCATCGTCAATGTTTTTGCGGATGCCTTCCTGCCTGTCCTTAAGCAGCTTACGCACCGGATTAAACAGAAGGTAGCTTGCGAACAGAAACAGCACGAACACAGAAGCGCCAAACTGCAGCGCGTCCATGATCAGCTGCATATCCAGTCCAAACAATCTGTCCATACCCTAGAAGTTCACCCTCCTTTCCGTATCCTCCATGCCTTTCCTTACCATGTCAAAGGCTTTACGAAAAGTAAAAGGATTGCCACGAGGAGGCCATAAAGACCGGTCGTCTCCGCTACCGCCTGCCCTAAAAGCATCGTGGACGTAATGTCAGACTTCGCGCCCGGGTTCCTGCCTACCGCGTTCGCCGCGTACCCTGCCGCGATACCCTGGCCGACGCCAGGCCCGATTCCGGCGATGACCGCAAGGCCCGCGCCAATTGCTGAACACGCTAAGATCAAGTCGTTTCCTGAAATATTCATAATAGTTTCCTCCTATAAATGATAAAATGTTTTTGCTTACTCTGAATCAATAGCCTGGTTGATGTACGTCATGGTTAACATACAGAATACATACGTTTGAATTGCCCCGGAGAACAAATCAAAATATACATGGAGCACAGACGGCCAGAATGTCGCAATCCAGCCAAGCAGCCCATACACAAGCGCCATGATGATCGTCCCTGACAAGATATTCGCGAACAGACGCAAAGACAGGGAGATCGGCACCGCGATTTCACTGATCACGTTTATGGGCGCCCAAATCGGCCACGGGTCGCAAAGCCCCTTCAGCACGCCGGAGACATGCTGATGTTTGAACTTATTAAACTGAATCAGGCAAAACGTCATGACGCCAAGCGCGAACGTCACGCCATAGTCCGCCGTAGGCGGCCTAAGCCCAAAGATGCCGGAGATATTGCTCATCAGGATAAAAATAAACACGGTGCTGATATAGTTGGCGAATTTTTTTGAATTGACGCCCATGACGCCTTTCACCATCTTATCCAACATCTCCACAATCAGCTCAACCACATTCTGAAATCCATCCGGCACTTCCTTTGCGCGCTTGATTTTCCGGTTGGCGGCAATAAAAAAGCCAATCAAGGCCAGCATCACAAGCAGCATGCATACATGCGTCGTCGTGATCCAGCAGGTCTGGCCGAAAATCTGATAGGAAAACAGGCCATGCACCATAATGTCAATATCCGCGCCGGAAGAAGCCATCAAAATTGCATTGCTCAAGCTTTCACCTCCTTTAATCCTTTATTCCTCTTGTTTTTTCTCCTTACTCTGTGGAAGGTCGTCACTTCCTTTCTTTTTCCATACTGCTTTATGAATAAACGGCTGCAAATACGCAGCTATTTTCAACCCCATCACGCCTGCAAACCCGGAAAGCGGGTTTCCAAGACGAAAACGCGTCATGCAAAAAAACACCAGGACGACAGCCGCATACCGAAGCAGCGACATCGCGACAAGCTTTCCCTGGCCTCCTCTGGCGCTTACCGCGTCCTCTAAGACGACCGCCATATGGATCGCCATAAAAATGGCCGTCGCTATCCCAATCCAAAGCCCTGTGGAATACAGCAGCTTCTCTTGCGCAAGCCAAACGCCTGCCGCCTGCAGCAGCGCGCCATAGAGCAGGATTCCTAAAATCAGCTCCGGGAGCGCCTTATTGAGTCTTCTTAACATGTTTCGTATCCCTGTCACTTTCCTGTTCGAAAATTTTCTTCGCCATCACATAGACATTGCGGAACCCCGCAAGCGCCCCAATGAAAAACAAAGGCAGCGCTATAAACAGCATATCATATTTCTTTCCAATATATACCCCAATGACGGTGCATAATAAAATTGGGACAATCATATTGATGCCAAACTGCGTCACCATCACAAGCGACTGCCAGACATTTTTCCTATATTTCATGGAACGTTCTCCGATCTATACGTTTAAGGCAATCTCCCTGCCGGTATGCTCATACTTATAATAACGCACGCCCGCCGCGTCAAACATCCGCTTTGAGGCGATGACCGGGGGCGTGTCCTGATATTTGTCGCAGTCATACACCACCGTCTTTATCCCCGCCTGAATGATTGCCTTCGCGCACTCATTGCAGGGAAACAGGGACACATACAGCTTCGCGCCCTCTAAGCTCCCGCCACGGTAATTCAAAATGGCGTTCAGCTCGCTGTGCGCCGAATACAGATACTTGTTGTCCAAAGGCTCGCCTTCCCGCGCCCATGGAAACGCGTCGTCAGAGCAGCCCGCCGGAAACCCATTGTATCCCATGGAAAGGATTTTATTGTCCTCGCTCACAATGCAGGCCCCCACCTGCGTATGCGGATCCTTGGAGCGCATGGCGGACAGCATTGCCACGCCCATAAAATATTCGTCCCAACTGATATAATCCTGCCTTTTTGCCTCCATTGCGCCCTCCTTATCCATCTTCATTTAAAATTGCCGTAAGTTTCCGTATGGAAGACTGCAGCGTCTCATAGCACAGGCCATACATCTGAAGCGTCCCGCCATAGGGGTTGACGATTTCAAGCTCGTCGCCTACAAACTCCGTAAGCACATGGACGCGCGCCGGCGGGACTCCCTCAAACTTCTCAAGCACCTTCTGCCGCTGCTTTTCCTCCATCGTCAGCACAAGCACGTCCCCTTCTAAGTCCTCTTCCGTAAGCGGGCTTGACATATAGCCCTCCGTAGGAAGGCCATTGCTGATCATGACCGCCTCCGCTTTCTGGTTCAAAGGCTCCGGGAACAGCACCACAAGCCCACGCGGTAAAATTTCGGCTGTCCCTTTTATGCCTAAATCCTTTAATATCGCGGCTGCCATTGGCTCCCTGCAAGTGCCGCTCTCCCCCACAAACACAATTTTCTCAAACACATTCACTTCCCCCGCTCGTCTCTCCTGCATCAATCACCCGCTGCCCCGCCGCCTTCAAAAGGCGGTTCCTAACCGCACGCCCTATTCCAGCCGCAGGGACGCTCTCCGAATAGATAATGTCCACGCCGCTTGCGTCGAATTCCCGAAACACCCGATACAGCCGCCTCGCAATCTCTTCCCCGTCGTCTCCAGCCCCAAGGCTTTTCCTCACGTCTCCCCCGTACCTTGGCAGCGTCTCATCGGAAGCTAGAATCCCAACCTTCTTTCCTTCGGCCTGCATCTTCCTCGTCAGCGCGTTCATTTTTGCAATGACCTGCTCTCTGTCGCCGTCCACAACCGTAAGCTCTGCATACGGCGCGTAATGGCGGTAACGCATCCCAGGCGCCTTGGGCCGTATCGCAGAGTCCGACGCAAGCGTTCCCGGATCCATCTTCACCGGCCCAATCACTTCTTCCAGCATTCCCTCTGTAACAAAGCCAGGCCGTAAGATCATCGGGGGAGTTTCCGTCAAATCTACAATTGTAGACTCAATGCCAATGCCGACTTCCCCTCCGTCCAATATGACAGGGATCTTCCCTCCCAGATCTTCCGCCACATGAGCTGCAAGCGTCGGGCTTGGGCGGCCAGACGTGTTCGCGCTTGGCGCCGCGATCAGGCGTCCGCTCTCCCGGATTAACGCAAGCGCCGCCGGATGGCCTGGCATACGCACCGCCACCGTCTCCAGCCCCCCTGTCGTCTCATACGGCACCAGCGCGCTTTTTTTTACCACCATCGTCAAAGGTCCCGGCCAAAATGCGTCCGAAAGCTTCTTTGCCGCTTCAGGCAGCCCGCGCGCAATTTTCTCCATATCCGAAAATTCGGCGATATGCACGATCAGCGGATTGTCCGAGGGCCGGCCTTTCGCCTCATAGATTTTTTTCGCCGCCTCAGGGCGAAGGGCGTCCGCGCCCAGGCCGTATACCGTCTCCGTTGGGAACGCCGCCAGCCCGCCGCCCCGAATCACTTCCGCAGCCGCCTGGATTGCCGCGGGATTCGGAGGCGCGCCGTCTGCCCTGTAAATCTTCGTTTCCATCAAATGCCCCATCAATAAGAAAATTTAAACACAGCCACGCCATACCCTGGCAGCGGGTAGGCGAAGGAATATTTCCTGCCGTCACATTCCTTTTTCTTCGCTTTATAGCTTGCCGGCCTCTTTTTGCCGCTCCCGCCAAACCTCACGTCATCGCTGTTGAACACCAATTTATACGATTTCCCTGTCGGCACGCCGATCTGGTAATCGTCCCTGTCTACCGGGGTAAAGTTGCAGACAAACAGCAGGCAGTCCTTTCCGTCCCTGCTCTTTCTTATAAAGCTGAAGATGCTGCGCTCATTGTCATTCGCGTTGATCCATTCAAAGCCGTCCCAACTGTGGTCCAGCTCGTACATCGCCGGATATTTCTTATACAGATGCAAAAGCTCCTTCACATAATCCTGCATCCGCTTATGCTCCGGCCGGTCAAGCAGATGCCATTCCAGCTCCGTCTTCTCGCTCCATTCATGAAGCTGCGCGAATTCCTGCCCCATAAACAGAAGCTTTTTGCCCGGATGCCCCATCATAAAGGCATAGGCTACCATCAGGTTCGAAAATTTCTCCTCCCCAAGGCCCGGCATCTTGTTAATCATGGAGCATTTCAAATGCACGACCTCGTCATGGGAAAGCACCAGGATATATTTCTCGCTTCCATTGTACGACATGGCGAACGTCATCTTATTATGGTTATCCTTACGGAAATAAGGGTCAAGCTTCATGTAGTCCAAAAAGTCGTGCATCCATCCCATGTTCCACTTTAAGGAGAAGTTCAAGCCCCCGTCCGGCGCAGGCCCCGTCACCATCGGCCATGCCGTGGACTCCTCCGCAATCATGACGGCTCCCTTGTTCCTTCCCGTGACAAGCGTGTTGATATGCCGGAAGAACTCAATCGCCTCTAAGTTCTTGTTCTCCCCATATTCATTCGCGACCCACTGCCCGTCCTGCTTGCCATAGTCCAGGTACAGCATGGAGGCCACCGCGTCCACCCTAAGGCCGTCAATATGGTAATGCTCCACCCAAAGCAGCGCGCTGCCAATTAAGAAATTCTTCACCTGGCTGCTGCCATAATCAAAAATCTTCGTCCCCCAATCCGGGTGCTCGCCCTTCCTTGGATCCGCATATTCATACAGCGCCTCTCCGTCAAATTCCGCCAGGCCATGCGCGTCCCTTGGGAAATGCGCCGGAACCCAGTCCAAAATCACGCCGATGTTGTTTTTATGAAAATGATTGATCATCCAGGCGAAGTCCTCCGGAGTGCCATAGCGGGACGTCGGCGCGTAATATCCCGTCACCTGATATCCCCACGACCCGTCAAACGGATATTCTGAAATGCCCATCAGCTCAATGTGCGTATAGCCCATTTTTTTCACATAGGCGCAGAGCGCCTTGCCAAATTCCCGGTAATTATAAAATCCCGTGTCTTCCTCATAGCCCGGGTGGCGCATCCAGGAGCCGGGATGCACCTCATAAATGCTCATCGGCTGCTCATCCATCGTCCCAAGCTTTGTCCGCTTCTCCATCCATGCGTCGTCCGTCCATTTGATGCTGTCGATATCCACAATGCGCGAGGCCGTCCCTGGCCGCTCCTCCGCAAAATTAGCATAGGGATCCGCCTTATAGAGCTTCCTGCCATCCGGCGTGACGATCAGGTACTTATACAGGCTGCCCGTCCCAAGCCCTGGGATAAACAGCTCATAGACGCCCGCCTCCAAAGGCTCTAAGCGCTTCATCTTATGCTTTGACTCATCCCATCCGTTAAAATCCCCAATCACATAGACATCCTTCGCATGCGGCGCGTACAGCGTGAAGCAAATCCCCTTTTTTTTCCTGCGCGTCTGCGGATGCGCCCCCATCTTCTTATAGATGTCGTAATGCGTCGCCTGCCCGAACAAATACATATCCAGTTCCGTAAAGTTACTCATACTTCTCCCTCCATTCATTCTACATAACAGCAGCTCATTTTCTGCCGCTGTTATCCTTCAAAATCCTTCTCCCTGAGGATCACATAGTCATCCTCCGTATATCTTCTGGAAGTGATGATGGAAAATGCCCGCTTCAGCGTCTTCTTTTCCGCATTTTCAATCGCCTCATCCACAATTTCCTTCACTTCCGTCAAGTTCGTCGCATGATCTACCCTTTGAATGTTGCTGATCCGATTATATAATGCCAAAACCCCCATATTGTCTATCTCATAATCCAGATCATGGGCATACGCCTTCCCAAATTCCACAAGCTCGTCGCTTGTAAATACCGGAATCACGATTTTCTCTGAAAATTTTCTGGAAAAGCCCTCATCCTGCCCAAGCGCGCATTCTAAGCCCTTCCTGGTATCCTCCATAATAACGAGGATTCCGCTTTTGTCCTGTTCCAAAAGCAGAGATAGCTTTACGGCTGTCTCCTTGCTGATTTCACCCGCCTGCTCGATAATCAGGCAGCCTCCCGCAATCTTTTTCAGCAATATGGAAAGGTCTTTTTTATTCAGGGCCTTCGCGTCTATTTTCCCAACTTTCCCATTCGGATGTTTTTCTTCTTTTTGCAGCGCCTTGATGAATTGCGTGGCAAGTATGGTCTTCCCACAGCCCTGCCCGCCCTGAATCAGCAAATGCCCTGCCTTCGAGTCCTCTCCTTGCGCATACTTTGCCGATATCTGCGTCAAGGCCCTCAAAATCTGGCTCTCCATGCCATCCACCGGAATAAAGTAGGAAAACATCGCCTTCTGTTCCTCTGTCAGCTTCGCCTTAACTGCCTTTTTCTGCCCTGCCATGGGTTTTGCCGTGGAAAATGCCGCCTTTTTGGAAGCCTGCCGCCCCACTGCATCCGCAGTCCCCTGGAATGGAAGCTCTTTCGTATCCCGCCTTAAAATTGCAGAAGATCCCAAATCCTCCGGTTTTGGCTGCGGCTTTGCCACAGGCTCATCTGCCGTCACATCCGCCTTTTTTCTGAATGTTCCGTAAAACTCTGCTTCAGCCAGGCGCATTTCCTCTAAAAGCGCCTCGTCCTCCTCTTCTGAAAGCTCCGTGGAGAATGGCCCGCTTTCCTGCCGTAAAAACTCCTCCGGCTGACTGACTGGCTGCTGCAGAGGCTCCTCCGGCTGACTGACTGGCTGCTGCAGAGGCTCCTCCGGCTGGCTGACTGGCTGCTGCAGAGGCTCCTCCGGCTGGCTGACTGGCTGCTGCAGGAATCCTTCTGGCTGTCTGACTGACTGCCGTGGAGCTTCTTGCGGCTGCCTTACATCCGCCTCTAATGTCTCTTCCGGCAAATCCGCCAACCGTTCCCGTGCCTCTTCTTCCTGTCCTCTCTCTGCCTCACAGTCATCCCAATCTTTCTCCGGCGGCATAGCCTGCGCCGCGCCGGGCAGCTCTTTTGTATTCCTGGACGGCTCCTCTAAAGCCTGTGGATATTCCGCCATCCCGGCCGCCTCATCCGGTATGCCAGCCGCCTTTTCCTCCGGTTGCGGCAAAATGCCAAAAGCCGGGGCCTCTTCTTCCTGCGCAGCTCCCAAAATGCCTGCGCCGGATGGCGGAGCCGGCTCCCTCTCCATAAGCTGCTTTGGTATGTAAGCCTTTAATCCAATCTGCTCATCAAAATTTGGCCTTGCCCGCTTAATCTTGCGCAAAAGATCCGGCTCTTTCTCTTTTTTCTTTGCGCCTTCCCCCACTTCCTCTTTCAGCTTCTCAATCTGCTTTTGAAGCATCTGATTCATATCAGCCATATACCTTCCGGCGCGTTCCTCGCTGGTAATGTCATCTTCCTGAAGGTATTCTTCTTTCATGATTTGCGTCGGCGTAATTCCCGCGTCAAGCTTTGGAATCATGTCGGCCAGCCGTTCCATAATCTCCCCGGCCTCCTGCAAAGCCCTGGCTTTCGCGCTCTCAAGCTTCTGCCTCTGCGCCAGCTCAAGCGCCGCCTTTGCGGCGCGCCTCGTCTTTTCCCATTCCGACAGCACGTCCTCAATGCTCATCTGGCCGCCAGCCTGCGGCTCCTTTGCCTGATCCTGAGCCGGAATCTGAAGCTGCCCGTCCTGATCCTCCGCCAGGATTTCCTTAAAATTGTCGCGTAAGGATTCGTTAATCTTCTGATCCGCCTTGATGCGGCTCACATCCTCCGGCTTTTCCTCATGGCGCGCCATCTGCAAATACGGAATTTCCTCCACCATTTTCTTGATATTGTCCATGGCGTCGTCGACCGTCTCTTTTTCTGCCGCGTCCATTATCTGCTGCATGCTTTTTGCCAGCTCCTCCTGCAAATTCGCGGTGTTGAACTTCTCCACGCTTTCCGAAACGACGGGAATGCGGACAGAATTGTCGTCCCGTATGCCGCTCTTTTGCTGCTTAAAAGCGCGGTACTTATCCTCCTGGGATTTTGTCAGGGGCTGATACAGCATCTTCAGCTCTAAGGCCCGCTCCACATAAATGCCTTCCCCGAACCACAAAATCAGCTCGTCGCAGGCATCCACGCATTTCTCTCCCTCTCCCGCCTGATGGTAAAGATACGCAAGCTGATACGCCCACTCTTCTGTATACTCCGCCTCCTTGAACTCCTCGAGAATCGCGATCTGAAGCTTAATGTCCGCGCCTTTCGCCTTATTCAGCTTATAGCGGAGGATATACTTTAAATTGTCATGCGGCGCGATTTCCACAAATTCATCGTAATATTCTTCCGCCTCCTCAAAATTCTTCATCTTGATGGCGATTTCAGCCAGGCGGTAAATAATCAGCCTGCCAATCGGAGAACGGTCATATGCGATCAGTAAGATATCCCTTGCGTCCTCATAGCGTTTCTGATTAATATACACTTCCCCGGCCTTCATCAGCAAATTAACATTTCTCACTTTGCGCCAGTTAATGGAGTCTGCAATTTCAGCCGCTGATAAATAGTCCTTCTCGGCGATTAACGCTTTCATCTGGTCAATTTTTAATTTATATTCATATTTATCCAATTTGTATCACCTCATAACAGCAAAAAACTGCAGCTCTGCGGCAAAAAGCTCTCTTCCGGGCCAGGAAACGGCCGCCTTACTCATCTTCCCCATAGCGGACGCTGCCTGTCGTAAGATCCACATCTTTCATCTGAATGTATTCCCTGGTGTCCTCTGGAAGCCTGCGCCTGCGCAAAATGTAAGCGGCGATCTCACGGATCAGGTAATAGATGACCGCAAACGCGGGGACGCCAAGCAGCATGCCCAAAAATCCAAACAGCCCGCCGCCCACTAAAATCGCAAAGACCACCCAAAACGAAGACAGGCCCGTAGACTCCCCTAAGATCTTAGGGCCTATGATGTTGCCGTCGATCTGCTGCAGCACCACGATGAAAATCAAAAAATACAGGCCCTTGACCGGCTCGGCAAGCGCGATTAAGACAAAGCTTGGCGCGGCGCCCACATACGGCCCGAAAAACGGCACTACGTTCGTCACGCCGACAATCACCGCGACCAAAAGGCTGTACGGGATCCCCATAATCACAAGGCCAATATAGCAAATCACGCCAATAATGGCGGAATCCAAAATCTTTCCGCTGATGAACCCGCCGAACATCTTATCCGTGACCCTGACTACATGGATGACGCGGTTCCCCTGCTTAGGGGAGAACAGCGTATAGACCATCTTCTTTCCCTGGCCGATAAACGTCTCTTTCCCAAGCAAAAGATAAATCGCGATCACAAGGCCGACGACAAAATTAAAGAACACGCGCAGGACGCCAAATACGCCCGTGGTAATCGTGATTACGCCTGTCGTAATGGAAGAGAAATACTTATTCACCATGGGCAAAAACTCGCCCTGAATCAAATTCTCCACATAATCCGTCATGCTAAACACGCCTGTGCCAAGCAGCTCCGCCAATTTGCTGTCGCCAGAAAGCACGTCCTGAATCCATGCCACAAAGTCATTCGCCTCCTTAGGAAGGCTCGTCACCAAATTCTGCACGCTTTTTATCAGCTCAGGTATCATCATGTCCAGCAACAGAAAAATCATCAGCACAAAGAACAGCAACGCACCCACTGTCCCAAGGGTACGCGCCGTCTTTTTCGCCTTCTTTTCACTCTTCATGCGCGGCCGCAAAAAAGTAAGCAGATGCTTCTCCAAAAACATCATGATGGGATTTGTCAGGTACGCGATCACAAACCCCATAATGATGGGCTGCAAAATGCCCATCAGCTTCTGCCAATAGGATGCAAAGCCATTGTATCTGTAAATAAAGAAGAAAAACAAAATGCAGCAGCAAAACGTCACAAACGCCACAAACGCAATCTGCGCATATTTCTTCATGTCCGCCTGATTCTTCCGTTTATCCGAATCAACGTTCCTTTGCGGCTTATCCAAGACAGCCACCTCCCTATCGTCTGTTGTAGTTAATCAGGCAGCCTTTTAAAATAATGTCCCGCTCATCATCCGTCAATTCGCCAAGCGTCAATCGAAATCCTTTTAGTTCCCCGTCTTTGACCGCATATGCCTCAATCTCCGTCGCCTTTTCACTGATCTCTTTTTGAATATTGGGCAGGAAAATATAATCCCCGTTTGCAAATGGCAGGTCGCCCTCCTCAATCAGAAGCGGCAGCATGCCCCAGTTAATCAGGTTCGAGCGGTAGCGCTTCGTCGCATATTCATTGGCGATGTTCGCCCATCCTCCAAGCACCTTCTGGCAGGAGGCCGCCTGCTCCCTGGCGGAGCCGTCCCCTGGCTTCACCGCAAAGATGACGCTCCCAACGCCGATTGTCTTCCTGCTGATGTCGTCATATTTCGCCTTCACCGCATCCATGGCGGGCTTTAACTCCGGAACCGCCTCACAGGGGCAGCGATCCTCTTCGATCGCCTTCTGCGCCTTTTGAATCTCCTTCGCCTTCCCGACATACGCCGGATCCTTCCTGGAAAGCGTAAACTCTGCCAGGCCAAGCGGATTCGAGCGGTAAGAGGACGTCTCCCCGGATGGGATCAGCTCATCCGTCGTCGTGACCGGATCGTGAATCTCTGAAACGACCTTTAACATCATGTGCTTTGGCAGCGGGCTCATCTTCGGCCAATCCTTAATGTTTGGCCCAAACTGAATCTCAACGGACGCATCCGCCTTGCCCTTGCTGTCAAACACGCGGTTCTCATAAATCCTGCTGTCAAAAAAGTACGCAGGCTTCGTGTAATCAATGTCCATGTCCGTCGCGCTTGTCAGATAACCCTGGTTCGCCGCCGTCGCGGCAATCGAGCGCGCGTCCATCAGCGCGACCGAAGCCACCTGGCCGCTTTGCACCTTCGACCCTTCCCGATTCGGGAAATTTCTGGTGGAATGGCGGATGGAGAACGCATTGTTCGCCGGCGTGTCCCCCGCGCCAAAGCACGGCCCGCAGAACGCCGTCT
>CANTEO010000059.1 GCA_947652855.1 uncultured Roseburia sp.
ATAGCACGGCGCTTTAGGTTTGTCAACAACTTTTCAAAACTTTTTTACTTTTTTTCAAAAAAATGGGTTATAATACAAGAAAAGGCAAAAAGCCTAGCTTTCCATCTGCTTTCTGACAGCATTCATTCTCATTGCAAATGGAATTTGATACATATAAGGATATTCACGCAAAACGATTGAAGGAGGAACTTTTTATGCCGGGATTTACCACTCACTATTTATTCGGCCAGCAAGCCTATCAGCTCATTCGCGACGCCGGGCAAAAACAGGCCATTCAAAACTTCCATACTGTCTTTTCTTTGGGATTGCAGGGGCCGGACATTTACTTTTATGATATTTTATCGCATTTTTTAGCCAAAAAAAATCCCGGCTCCATCGCCCACACCGCAGACACGGGAAAATTCCTTGCCCATTTACTGAAGGCCCCTATGATTTTTTCTACCGGCAAAGAGCGCAAAATTGCGCAGGTTTATATTTTAGGATACATTGGGCATTATCTTTTAGACACAGCATGCCATCCGTATGTTTATGCAATGACGCATTACAACAGCCACCCAAAGGGGTATATTGGGCAGCATATCCGCCTGGAGGCAGACATTGACGCGTTTTTGCTGCTGCATTACCAAAATAAGCTGCCTAGCCAATTCCATCAAAACGAAAGCATTGCCATCTCAAAGGAACAGCGTTCCGTCGTCTCCACTCTGCTGTATTATGCCTTTTCCAAAACATATCCCGGGCTTAATGTCACCAAAGCCAGGATTCTTCAGGCCATTTACGCTATGCGGGCCTCTACGAAGCTCCTCTACGATCCATCGGGGAGGAAAAAAAATCTGCTAAGGCGCCTGGAGTCTATTGTCCCTGGCTATCCCGTCGTCTCAGCCCTAATCCCCAGCGATACATTGGCCTTCCACAAAGATCCCTGCAATTTACGGCATCAGCCCTGGCGCAACCCATGGGACGCAGGCCATGCGTCTACGGAAAGCTTTTTAGATCTGTTTGAATCCGCAAAGGAGGATTATATTCGCCTTCTGCATCGTATGGACATTTTCTTCTCTATAAAGAATACGCCCCGGGAAGAGGCCGCGGCAATCCAGGCGCTGCTCTCCTCCCTTGGCAGCCGATGCTATCACAGCGGCCTTTCCTCCGCTCCCTATTTACTTTAACGACGAGCAATACCCCAATATTGTTTCCATCAATCGGGCGCGCGCCTCTACGCTGGCCCACCCAATATGGGGCGTTATCAGCAGGCGCCCGCTGTCCTCGATGCGCCGCAGGGGGCTGTCCGCGCTCATCGGCTCTTTGCACAGCACATCCAGGCCCGCTGCGGCAATCTCACCCTGCCGCAGGGCATCTGCCAAATCCTCTTCTACGACAATCTGGCCCCTGCCCAAATTCAAAAAAACTGCGCTGCCTTTCATCCTCTGAAACGCCTTCGCGTCCATCAGGCCCTCTGTCCGTTCATTCAACGGGGCATGGACGGACAGCACATCCGACCGCTCCAAAAGCGTCCCAAAATCCACTTCCTGACAAAGAGACGAATGATTTTTGCCGGATGTGGAATAATAAATCACTTCACACCCAAAGGCTCCTGCAATCTGCGCAACCTTTTTTCCGATATTTCCTAAGCCGACAATGCCCCATGTCTTGCCGCTTAGTTCATGAAAACGTTTTTCAAAATGCGTGAAAATGACGTCATGCACGTAATTCCCATTTTTTACGTAGTCATCGTAATAACGCAGATTTTCCATAAGGTAAAAGAGCATCGCGAACGTATGCTGCGCCACGGAGTCTGTCGAATAGCCCGCCACATTATGCCATACGATCCCCTGCCGCTCCAAGTATTCCTTATCGAGGTTGTTCGTGCCTGTCGCCGTCACGCAGACCATTTTCAGCCGGCTCGCGCCTCCAATTGTCTTTTCATTGATATTCACTTTATTGACAATTAAAATGTCTGCATCGAACGCACGCTCCAAAACCTGGCCTTCCGCCGTATAGCCATATTGAACCACTTCGCCAAGCCGCTCAAAGCCGGAAAGGTCAATGTCCTCCCCAATTGATTTTGCATCTAAAAAAACGATTTTCATTTCTGTCTCCCTCTGTGTCCTTTCTTTAACGCCTTACGGCCTCCTTTGCGCTCTTTTGCTTTTCCACAAACGTCCCCGCTATGTAATTCCTCTGTTATATGATGCATCTTCTGCTGATCCAGCGAATAGTGCCGCATGGAGATTAGAGAGCAGATCCAGCCAATGATTGGGACGCCGCAATACAAAAACAGCGTCGTCCATTTCAGCCCCGCCGTCACCGGATCGCCAATTTGGGGCAGACGTTGGTTATAGCCCATAATCAACATGACGACCCCGACAAACCCTGTCCCAAGCGCGGTAAACACTTTATCCACGAAGGAAAACAGCGCGCCCATTAAGCCTGGCACAAATTTTCCGCTTCGGTAGCGCTCATAGTCAGAGCAGTCGGCGATCATAGGCACCACCATGTTGTTTGTGATAGACTTACACCCGTTTAACAGGACATACACGACGACAAACCATATGGTGATCCCATTGACGTTTCGGATGGAGAAGCTGACCTGGCTGATTCGCCCGCTCATCAAAACTCCCGTCATGACAAGCTGAAAAAAAATTCCTAGCGCAGTGAACAGCACGAGCGACTTTTTCTGGCCCATCCGCTGCGCCACATGGATCCCCGCGCTTACGACAAACAAGGTGGGAATCGCCGTGACTACGCCAATCAGGCCGGATATGCCGTAATTTTTCATCAGTATGCCATACAGCATGACGCCGACCGTCGTATGGGAATATACTGTCGCCGCGAATTTATCGGTGCAGGCGGCGAAGATCAGCATTCGGATAGGCTTATTGCCGCGAATGATTTCCCAGTAATCGCGGGCATGAATTTTTTGATGGCCAGCCTGCGCCGCAATAACGTTCGGCTTGTCCTTTGACGCAATTCCCGCCATTGCAAGCAATGTCCCGGCAAATGACAGCCCCACCACCCATAGCGTATATTCCAAAAACAGCCCCTCATTTGTAAAGCCGCCATATTTGGGAACCAGGTAATTGCCTACAAAAAGCGCCGTCCCTCCATACGCCGCCATGATAAACAGCGAGTCAAAATAGGTGGAGAGCGGGCGCTGCTTGGGATTATCCGTCAATATCGTCTGGCCGGATTTCGCCACCACGGTCTGAAACGTAAAGCCCAGGACAAACAGCCCGTAGACAGCCACAAAATATATGATGCGCACGCAAGAATCCACTTTATGCGTCGTATAATACAACAATATTGAACTGACAGCCATAGTCAGATTGCCTAACATCATAAAAGGGCGGAACTTTCCGAACCGCCCCTTTGTCCGATCCAGCAAAAAGCCGACAACCGGATCTGTCACAGCATCAAAAATGCTTAAGCCCGTCAGCAGGCTGGATATCAGCATAACGCCAAACCCCGCAATTGAATTGGCATAATAAGAGATATACCCCATCAGCGCCAAATATAAATTAGTAGACGCATTGTTGAGGGAAAAAAGCCCAATCTGCCAGTATCTGGCATTGTTGTACTGCTCTTTCGGTTTCATCGCGTCATCAGTCTCCCCATCTTATTCTGCATTTAGATACAGGCGCAATGCGTGCATACTCTCTTTCGCCTGAAAATAGCCTTCTTTGTATAGCTTTGAAAGTTTCTTGGGAGACGCCTCGGTACGCCCTACCCCAAGCATATCCTCCGGGGCGATCACAAAAGCCTTTCCCTCTTTCTCCGCCTGATACAATTCCCTCATGCATTGATTATAGGAATCTGCGCGGTTTTTCAGCCGCTCCACAAATAACGGATATTTGTGATAGAGCATAGAAGCGACCCGAATGGACTTTTCCGCCGCCTTGACATAGCCCCGCTCGCGCGTCAGGACGACGATGACCTTATCGCAGCCCTGCTCCAACGCACGGCGATAGGGGACGGAATCCCCCACGCCGCCGTCCAAATAGTACCTCTTTCCGATTTTGACTGGCTGAAATAAGCCCGGAAGCGCACAGCTGGCGACCACCACGCCAAATTTCCTGTCATTTCTGGGAACCTTAAGGTATTCCGCCTTCCCTGTTCGGATATTCGTCACTACAGCCTCAATTTCTCCGGGAAATGACGCAAACGCCTTTTCATCAAATGGAAGAAGCTTATTGGGGACTTCGCCAAACACGAAGGGAATATTATAAAAAGACTTTAAATTCCGGTCAAATAAATATCGAAACCCCATATACCTCTTGTCCGACATATATCTTTTTATAATTTCAAGATTCCTTCCCTTTTGCCCGGACAAATAGGAAACGCCATAGGCAATGCCCGCAGACACGCCAATAAAGTAATCCGGCATTAGCCCCTCTTCCAAAAAACAATCCATCACTCCGCAGGAAAACACTGTCCTGCTTGCGCCGCCTTCCATTACAATCCCAAGCTTCATTCCGTCACTCCGATTCTGTTGATTTTTGCAGATAACTGCCCTATGCCTTCAGGCTTCCTATATTTTCCTTAATGGCCTCCACGCTGAACTTAGTCGTATTGCCACGAAGCTCCTCCGACAGCCGCACAAGCCCATTCGTGTTCTCAGTGCACACTTCCACAATATCGCCAAGCTCCGCCATTGAAGCTGACGTCTCCTGCGTGCTTGCCGCATTCTCCTGCGCAACGGCGGCCAGCCCTTCCAACAGAGCCAACACTTCCTGCTTGAGCTGCCCAAGATCCGCAACCTGAGAGGCAATCGTCCCCACATCGTTCTCGACGGCCAGAATTTCCTGATTCAGCTCGCCGAACATCGCAAGCGTCTTTTCCAGCTTATCATTCTGCTCGCCGATCGTCTCCGCCACCTCATCCATCATATGTACGCTTCGATTGGAATTTCCGATCAAGGCATTCACAATATTTGATATCTTATCCGCGGATTCCTTGCACTGATCCGCCAAAGTGCGGATTTCCGTCGCCACGACAGCAAAGCCCCGTCCATGCTCCCCTGCCCTCGCCGCCTCTATGCTTGCGTTTAAGGAAAGCAGGTTCGTCTGATTCGCAATGCTTGCGATCAGCTCGATCACTTCCTGAATCTCCTGCGCGGAATGGTTCGTGTCATCCGTCTGCCGCTTTACCTCGGAAACCGACTGATTTGTCCGTTCGCTGATGACAAGCAGCTCGTTTAAAATCTCGTTCGCAGACTGATTATAGCCGCCCATTGTTTGGGCGCTGTCCGAAAGGGAGCTCACATTTCCCGCCGTCGCGTCAATCGCCTCTCCCATCATGATGACTTCTTCATTCGCTTTCTGCGTGTCCTCCGCCTGCTGCGTCGCGCCATGGGCGACCTCCTCAACCGCTATATTGACATTTTCAATTGAGGACCTGATCGCTTGAAACGAATCCCTGAAATTGGAGGTGAACTGATCCAAATCCTGTGAGGTCTTCATGATATTTTTCACTATAGAGAGAAACGCGTCCACCAGCTTCTGAAGGGAGCGGGACAGCGCGCCGATCTCATCTGACCTGTTCATCACCTTTTCATGCAGGCTGATGTTTAAGGAGCCGTTTGCGACTTCATCCAGGTGATCCACCGTTTGATAGAGCAGCTTTCCAATGGAACCGATCAAAACGACAATGATGACCATTGCAATAACCGCCACTGCAAAGATGCCCGCAATCATCTTTATGACGCTGGACTTTATATGCTCTAACACCAGATTCCGGTTATACCCGACAAAAAGACCGCCATAAATCTCCCCGGCTTTGGACTCCATCGGCATATAATGCACAAAATACCGGTCTGACCCAATCTCTATCTCATCAAATACAATTTCCCCATTTAACAGCCGATTATGCACGGATTCGGAAATCGGCTTGCCAATCATGCTGGCGCCCGTATCGTCCAAAAGCGTCGTGGCGCGGCGGACGTCATCCAAAATGATGGAAACCTCCATGCCCGTATTCTCTTTGAACTCTTCCAATACCTTTTGATTCGCCACGATGTCAACGCTGCCCTTATACAGCTTCCCATCCTCCATACGGTAGTCTCCATTGGCAAGCGAATTCATCGTCTGCTCCAATGAATAGGACGCGCTTTGAAGATGCTCCTTCATCAGCGTCTCTGAAACGTCGCTCATGCCCTTGATGCCAATTAGGCAGCTCACCAATACAATCACCAAAAACGGAATGAAAACCGCCACAAAAATCTTCCCCATCAAGCGCAGCCCTTTTTTCTTCTTTTCCCCCAAGCCAATCTCTCCTCTCCATTTTTATTCTTCCTGCTGCCGCAATGGAATCAGAATCAGCTTCACGCCTTCTACGCCGACCACCCTGGCCAATTCACCTTCCTCTAACCCCATTTCGTCCTCTTTTGTCCTCGCCGTCCACTCCTGGCCGGACAAGACTGCTTTTCCAGTTCCATTCACGTTATCCACCCGCTCGATGACCTTCACCGTCTTATCCACGGCATCCTCATAATTTGTCTTTATTTTGTGAGGGTTGACGTATTTTACGGCAATCGGCCTTGTGAACAGCAAAAGCGTTAATGAAACTGCGAAAAAAATCACGATCTGTATTGGCGTCATGACGCCCAATGCAGCCGCAATCATAGCGAAAAATGCGCCTATGGCAAACCAGATCGTCGTAAGCCCGACAGTGATCGCCTCAATGATGAGAAATGTAACCATGATCCCTAACCAAAACAACACTTCCATACAGCACACCCTTCCTTTCCTCATTTTCTTTCCATACTAATCCTATCAGGTTTTTACCCAAAATTCAATGCTCTATCTTCCGAAATTCATTAAAATCTCTGGCAATTTCCTGAAAGCACCAGGTAACCGTGCGAAACGCCCCTGCTTTATAGAAGCTGATCAAAAGCATCCCAACCGGAATCGCGATAATCATGCCGACCACGCCGGAAACCTGATAGCCGACATACATGAAAAACAGCGTAGCGAACGTGTCCATGCCAACCGACTGCCCAATCAGCTTCGGCTGAATCAACTGATGCGCCAGCAGCGACACTACGTACAGAACCAGCATGCCAACCGCCGTCATATAATTTCCGGAAAAGAATTTCACGATTGCCCAAGGCGTCAGCACCGTCCCCGTCCCAAACACGGGCAGCATATCCAACAACGCGATCCCAAAGCCAATCAGCCAGGCATAATCGACCTTTAAGAGCATCAGGCCGATTGTGATGATGACATAGATGACGCCCATAATCTTAAACTGAGCCTTAAAATAGCCGCCCGCCGCCTTTAAGATCTGAGCGTACATCTGCCCCGTCTTTCTATGAAAGGATTCTGGAAGGCCATTCTTTATCATCTGCTCCAGCTTATCCCTGTCCGCAATGAAAAAATAGGTCGCCAAAAATCCCATAACCATATTTACCAGCATATTGGGGAGGCTTTTCGCGATCCCACCGATGGCTGAGACAGTGATGGAATCCTCGCCCGCAACTAAGCTGCCGACCATTTCCGTGACCCTTCCCTCAAGCTCATCAATATTGATATCCTGAAACAGCGGAATCTTATGAAGCGCCTCCTCAATCCGATTCAACGCAGCCACAATCTCCACCTCCGCATTTGCGGACATCGTAGGCAAATATTCGACAAAGCCCCGCACCCCGACTGCAAGCGCGACGCCTATCCCATAACACAGCAGGACGACTGCCGCAACCACCGTCACTATAATCAGCACCGTGCCGTACTTCCGCTTGATTTTTAATTTCCTTTCTAAGAAACGCACGACAGGGTTCGCAATCAGCGACAGGATGAACCCTACGACAAACGGCATAAAAAACAACAGCGCCTTTGGCAGAAGAAACGCCAGCGCCAATACTATGACAAGGGCAAACGTCAGGTTACAGAGTATTTTTAAATATTTTGTCGATTGCTTCATCCACGATGACCCCTTTTCTTTTTTCTCTATTTTATCCTTGTATTTTTCGTATGTCAATTCCAGGGATTCATTTTTTATCCCTTACCTCTTACTGGCAAAATCGAGCCACTTACTGATTTTGGGTTTACAAATCCCCGTTTATGGAATAGGATACGGATAGCAGGGAGAACGACATGAAAGTAAAAATTGAATTCGACGCATCTTTAACTGAAAACGAGATTATCATCCGCTATTGTTCTTTGAACGAGGAGATTCAAAAGCTTCAGGAGACAGTGTCTGACATTGCGCTTACGTCCAAGAAATTTGTCTGTTACCAAAGTGACCGGGAATTCTTTATCCCTTTGGACGACATCCTGTTCTTTGAGACGGACGCAGGGAGGATGCACGTCCATACAGCGGCTGAGGCATACGATACTAAGTTTAAGCTCTATGAGCTGGAGGAGGCGCTTCCCAGGTCTTTTATGCGGGTCTCCAAATCCACGATCTTAAACACCCATCATGTGTATTCGATCACAAAAAACCTGACCGCCTCAAGCATCGTCGAATTCGTCGGCACGCATAAGCAAGTGTACGTCTCCCGATACTACTACAAGCCACTGAAAATCAAATTAGAAGAAATGAGGAATGTATATGAAAAATAAGAATTTTTTCTGGGGAATCGTTTTTATCCTGGCGGCTGTATTTACCCTGTTTGGAAGCCTCGGCTACTTCTCTCACGTCAACACGACAAAGCTGCTGCTTACGTTTTTATTTCTTTATATTATTGTAAAGAACATTCCGACCCGAAATTTTTACGGAATCTTAATTCCCGCGGCCTTTATCCTGATAATGTATGACCATTATCTCTTCTTTGCAGGCTTTTCCAGATTTTCCATTTTAGCGGCGGCCATTTTAGGCAGCATCGGCCTGTCGTTCCTTTTCCCCAGTCAGCCGCGCATTGCCTTTGACGGCCAGAATGAATTTCAGGGAGGCATCTCTTCCAGCGGTTCCTGCAGCGAGTCCGTCGTGACCTGCAGCGTTTCCTTTGCCGCCAGCACGAAATATGTCGAAACAGAAGACTTTCAGCGGGCATACCTAAAATGCTTGTTTGGGACACTAAAGGTCTACTTTGACCGCGCAAAAATAAACGGAAGCTCCGCGGAGATCTTTGTCACGAATTCCTTCGGGGACACCTCGCTGTTCCTCCCCAAAGAATGGAATGTTTCTGTGACGGCGACAAATACGTTTGCTGACATTGAGGAAATCCATAAAATGCCTGTCGCCATGCAGGACGCCCCTGTGGTGACAATACGGGGCAATATCAGCTTTGGGGACTGTAAGATCTTCTATATTTAACGCCGACTCAAAAACGCGGCGAAGGATGCTGGAAGGCAATAGAAAACGGGCTCCGAAGAGCCCGGGCCCCACTATTCATTTTGATTTGAAATGTTAAAATCCAGTTCATCCTCTGAGCGGAATGTTTTCCACTCACCTTTCACATAACTATAACATTTATGCTGCTTGTACCACGCCTTATAGGCATCCAATGAGCTTTCCGGCACATATAATCCTTTTAGATAGCATGGCAGCGATAACAGATGCGGAATCTTATTTAAGACCTCTGGCGGCGTCTCTCCCAGAAAATATATGTTATGCGTCTCTCCAATTTTATCAAACGCCGGAACGCGCACGGTTTTTAATGCGCTAGGCAACACAACAACTTCCATATTGCCATTTTTCAGGTCGCAATTCACCATACTGTATGTATTGTCCAAATGTTCCACTTTCGAAGAAACGCGGGCGATTTGGCCCTCTTCCACCATCATAACGGAAAGGCTCTTTTTGGCAATGTTGTAAATGCACTGCCCTCAATCTTCGCAACAGACGCAGGGATATGGACTGTCTGACTGACACAATTGTTAAACGCATACTTTTTGATGCTTTTTATTCCCTTCGGAATTTGAAAAACCGGATCGCCGGGCAGCGCATAGATCAGCGCCTGATTTTTTTTGGCAATGACGCAGTTTCCCTGGATCTTATACGTTTTGTTTTTGGAAGGCAGGCGCATCTGCTTTAATTTGGGACACGCCTCAAACGCCGCCACATCCAGCTTTTTTAAGTTTGCAGGAAGCGTGACCGTCTTTAATCGGCGGCATCCATAAAACGTCTCTTCCTTTAACACTTCTACTTTGGGCGGAATCACAACAGACGTTAGGGCGCTTAACCCATAAAATGACGTCGCCTCAATCACAGTGACGGTATCCGGTATCTTCACCTTCTTTTTATCTTTTGCAATGCATTACTGTTTAACCATAACACACTTCCATTCCTTTGTATACATTTATTCTATTGAAATATCATACACTTTATCAAACACACAAAAAAATGGCACAGGCCAAAATGGCTGTGCCTCATTTGCAACACAATGATATCATCTACAACTCTGCCTTTTTGAAATATACGTTGACGCCGGAAGGACATTTTGGTATCTGTATACGCTAAGCGCAAGCCCAACCAGGACATAGCTCACTATAATTCCACCGCCCGTATAGGAAAAGAACGGAAAATAGCTGCCTGTGACGGGCAAAAGGCCAAAATTCTCACAAACATTCAGCCCTACATTGATAAATAACGTCAAGCTGCTGCCAAGCCCGATCATCCTTCCCAATTGATTTCCCTGACGGAAGGAAATGCGGAATACTTTTGCCGCTATAAAGCATATAAAAACGCAAGCCAATACAGCAATTGCCACTCCATAAGAGCCGGACAGATAGGTTAAAATATAATGTCCATTATATCCTTGCAGCTGCTCTGTGATCGCCTCGCCGCCCGCCCCTAACAGACGGCTTGCCTGCCGATACGTAAAAAGCTGGCCCGCCACCCCTTTTGGGCTGCCGGAAAGCATGGCAAGCAGCCTGTCCCTTTGATAGGAAGTCAGCAGGACATCCCTTACGCCAGGCGTCAGGCAAGCCGCGGGCAGGGCAAGAAACGCTCCCCAATATGCTGTCAGGAATCCTTTTTTTGAGACGGCAAACCATCCCTTTAGCACAGCAGACGAAAGCAGCGCAGATAAGACGAAAGCCAAAACCATGGCGATGACTGGCCGGCCTGACAATAGAAATAGCGGGAGAAAAAGCAGCAGCAACGCCTGGATCAGCCTGCCCCTCTTATTTCCACGAAGCCGATACAGCGCCGCCGCATAGAGGGGGACATATAAAAACAGCATACTTTCCCACAAGAAATAATCTCCCCGAATCCAGACCGCTCCCTTACTCGCCTCATTTGTGAGAACAAGCCTTGCTGACGCTACCAAAGCGGCATTCCATATCAGCATTCCCGCCAAAAAAAGGACGGCCAGCCAATTCCCATGCTTCGCCAATGCGCTGTAGTCCATGCGGCACACAAGGCACATCAGCATAAACCCAATCCCAAAGCAGCCGCCTGCATTCAGGCAATACTGCGCGTCCCCCGCCTTTACGCCAATTATCATATGCACTGCGAGGCCGGCTGCGCTGATTGCCGCCATGAGCAGAATCATGTCCCAAGCCATCTTTGGCCTATGAATCCCATCCAGGGCGATCCCCGCCTCGACCGGATCTCCCATGTCCGCGACCGCCCGCCGCATGGCCTCATCCTCCGCCATCCCCTCTTTTTGATAGCATTCTCTTTGATCCTCAATATGGCCGCGCACTTCCCCCTCAATGGCCGGATGCGCTTTCTTACAGCGCACCTGACTTAGCAAAGCCCTGATATACTCTTCCATCACTGCACCTCCCACCGCAACACCCGTGACATGGCGTTGGCATATCGTTTCCATTCTCCTTCTTTTTGCTCCAACTGCCGCCTTCCTTCTTTCGTAATGGCATAATATTTGCGCACTTTTCCAGACACTTCTTTTTCATAAGCATCTAAATACGCTTTTTTCTCCAATTGATGCAAAAGCGGGTAGAGCGTCCCTGCCTTTAGCTCAAATATGTTCTGCGACCGCTCCCGCAGCGCCTCAATCATTTCATAGCCATACATATCCTTTTCCGACAATAGCTTCAGCAAGAGCATTGCTGTGCTGCCCGCGGGCAGCGTCTTTTCTGCTGACATTATTACCCTCCTTATGTAGATTTTCTATATATAGATTATCTATATATTAACAGAGCCTCTTTTTCTTGTCAAGCATTTGTCACATACCGCTAAAATCATCCTGACAACGCAATTTCTCAATTTTTCACCCTATATCTGTATTTATTCTACATTATTCGCTCCTTGACCGATTAGTCGCGCACTGCTATACTTTATATATACATATTTATAATGTCAAAATTTTTCTTAAATAAAAACAGGAGGTTAAATAAGCTATAAGAATTGTTTTTGCTATTATATTTTTGTAAATAAATACATTGGAGAGTTCATTATGAAATTAAAAAAGATTACGGCAGCGCTTACAGCGGCGGCAATGCTGCTTGCGCCAATAGATGGGGTTTGGGCAAATACAGCGCAGCAGCCGGAGGAGGAAAAGCAGTACATCATCATGGCAGAGGACGAAGCCGCATACAATGAAGCCGAGGAAGAAGTGGGGGAAGGCATTTCTATGGAGTCTTCCGTCCTGGCTGAGAACAATGTGATTGTGGCAGAGCTGTCAGAGGACGAAGCAGAAACTTTGTCAGAAAACGAACATATACTGATAGAGGAGGATATCATGCTCTGCGCAAGCACAGAGGCGGCAAAAGACGCGTCAGACAGCCTCACATCAGAGGAAGAAGCGCCAGACAGCCTTGCCGCCAAAGACTATCAGCAGAACAAGCAAGAGATGAAGCGGCGCAAGATGCAGCAGTTTGAGGAAATAGCAGAAGCGGAAGCAGAGGCGGACACGACAGAGCCGGAATATGAATGGAACCTTCAGGCAGTGAACGCGGATGAGGCAAGCGAGTGCGCAAAGGCGGCTTCTAAGAAGGTAAAAGTCGCCGTCCTGGACTCCGGCGTGGACTATGTGACGGGCATCAACCTGGCCGGGTATACAAACCTTGTAGAAGAAGAGGATTATGTCGTCCCCATCTTTCAGGATCTGACCGGGCATGGAACCGGGGTAGCCAGCATCATCTCCGCCAACGGGGAGGAGGGCCTGCAAGGCGTGAACCCAAATGCAGAGCTGTACTCCGTCAAAGCCCTGGATGAAAATAACCAGGCTCCGCTTAGCAGGATCATCCGCGGAATTTATTGGTGCATTGAAAATGGCATGAACATCATTAACATGAGCTTCGGGACGCCCTCCTATTCGGAAGCCTTACGGCAGGCTGTGTCGGACGCCCATGCGGCGGGCCTTTTGATGGTCGCGGCGGCCGGAAACAGTGGGGACGCGGTGGAATACCCGGCGGCATTCCCTGAAGTCATGGCAGTGGCGTCCACAAATGCGGAGGCCGAAATCAGCGAGTTTTGCAACACCGGGGAGGAGCTGGAGGTCGCAGCCCCAGGAGAGAAAATCCGCGTCGCCAGCTTCTTCAATGGAACTGTGGTGACCCACGGAACCAGCGTCGCTGTCCCACACGTTTCCGGCGTGGCATCCCTGCTATGGGAGAGAGACCTGACAAAATCAAGCGAATTCATCCGGCAGCTCATCAGCCATAGCGCAAAGGAAATTGAGGGCGTGGATGAATGCGGCCTGCTTGACGCAAAGCATGCGCTGGACTGCTATGACGCCTTCGCAGAGGGCTACGATGAGACGGCGGAAGCGCTGAAAGCGGAGCTGCCAGAGAATGCCGCGCAGCCAGAGACGTTTGAGGAGGTTTCGGACGATGAGGCGTATGTGGAAGGACGATGGGGAACCGAAGATCATAAGGCGGCAGTTAACATAGGTTCAACGGGCCTCACTACAGCGGCCATCAATCTGATTAAAAAAGGAGCTGCTTATCCCGATAAGGATAACAAACTGGAATTAGGCACTCCAAACCCAGAGTGGCATGGAAAATGGGAAAGAACGGTCAAAGAAAATAACATTACAACAATCGTAGAAGTGAATTATATCGCTGTTTTGGAAATGGTCACAGAAATTGCCCTAGAAGGCGGCGCAATACTGCCCTACATGAAATGGGATTGGTTTTGGGGAATGAATGAGCCGACCTATACAAAAGTGAAAACAGACATTAATTATTTGACAAAAAAATGCGCAGAGCTTCTTCCCGGACGCAACACAAAGGAAAATAGGATGTACTTTTTATACGGCTGCGCCCTTCATGGCATTCAAGATGTCTTTGCCCATTCAACAGTAAGAAAAAACGGAACACTTATTAAAGATACTGATCCTGCCGGCAAAAAAGGGGATGACCTTAAAAATTATCCAAGAAGGTATCACGTAGCAGTTAAGCTGACGGAATATGCCTTAAAAAATTTGACAGAAGGATTATATAGCGATGGGAGGATCGTTTTGAAAGCATTAAAAGAAAAATATGCAGACGCAGGAGAATTCAAGGTGTATCGTTTAAAAAAATATATGAATGCAAATGGATATTCCCACTCCATTATTACGAATGTAAACGCTGACACTTTTATAAAAAATTAAATGAAGAAACTTTGAATAAACGAAGGGGCTTTCCGTTTTACGCCCCTTCTTCTTAACAGAAAGGACTTCTATCATGTTAAAAAAATTATTTATAATTCTATCGCTGTGCCTATGCACACTTTTAATTCCATCCGTCAGAATATATGCCGCGGATGCTGACGTGATTGAGAACAACGAGGCGGGGATCCCAAACAAAGACCTCTATGAAAAAATCTTGAAAAAGCTTCAGAAAAAGCCAGGGGAGACGTTCACGGAGGGCGAGGCGAAAACCATTGACAGCCTCTCTCTGACATTCTCAAGCAACAGCAGCCTAAAAGGGATCGGGCGCTTAAGCGCCCTGGAGGAGATGTGGCTCTATTTTCCTAAGCCCGTTAAGGTCAGTCAATGCCTGAAGGGGATTGAGGAGCTGACCGGCCTACGCGAGCTGGAAATTGAAGGCAACCAGCTGATCCAAATGAAGAACTTGGCCAGCCTGCAAGGCCTGACCGGCCTGGAAAGCTTGCAGATCACACAGGGGAACATAACGAGCCTGCACGGCGTTGAGGGGCTGGTGAGCCTAAAGAGGCTTTGGATTGAGTGGGATCAACTGACGAGCCTGGACGGCGTCCAGCATCTTAAGAACCTGCAGTCCCTAAGCGTGGCTGGCAACCGCCTCACCAGCCTTAAGGGGGTCGAGGGCCTAAAGAACCTGGAGCACTTGTCCGCAGAGTACAATGAGATCACCAGCCTTAAGGAGGTCCGGGGCTTGAGGAAGCTAAGCCTCATATACATGACTGACAACCGCCTGGAAAATGTAGACGCCATAAAGAATTTAAAGAATTTGACGACTTTGGCATTAGATGAAAACCGCCTGTCAAAGCTCCCCAATATGAAGAAGCTCACGAAATTATCAGAGCATAAAACCTTTTTAGGGCAAAATTTTCTAAGCGAGAAAGAGCTTGCAGAAAAACTCCCGGCGCATCTTCTGAAAAAATGGAATCAGGCGAAAGGACTGGCAAAAAGTCAGCTAAAAAAATACACGCTACGGATCACCGCGCCAAAGAACAAAAAGATCACCGCAAGCACCAAACGAATCGAAGGACGCACCTCCAAAAAAGGGGCCACCGTCAAGCTGATGCGCGCAATCTGGCACCCATGCGACGGCTATCTTGAGTACATCCCCATTCAGTCCGTAAAAGCAGATAAGAATGGCAGATTCGTGATGAAAAACTTGAAGCTAAAAAAATATAAGAAGGACAAACTTAAAATCCGCATCGTCAATTAATTCGGCCCGTATGATACGCAAAGACTCTTTCTATGATAGGAAACCCATCACTTTAAGATGGGAAACGCATTGCCGCACTACGATACCGAAGAGAAACGGGACGGGCCGTCGCGCATGACGGCTCCCCTTGAAAAGGAGGAATTATGACGCTAAAAAAATTTTTTATCATCCTGACGGCATCCTTAGCCGTATTCCTACTCCCATCAGCGGGGGCATCCGCCGCGGACGCTGACGTGATTGAGAACAACGAGGCGGGGATCCCAAACAAAGTCCTATACGAGAAGATATTGAACGAATTAGGGAAGAAGCCGGGCGAGACGTTCACGGAGGGAGAGGCGAAAAGCATCGACATCCTGTTCTACAATAAAGGCGGCAGCTTAAAGGGAATCGGCTGCTTAAGCGAGCTGGAGGAACTGCATTTGGAATCTTCCAAAGTGGAGAGCCTAGCGGGGATTGAGGAGCTGAAAAATCTGAAAAGCCTGTGTTTAGAAAACAACAAGCAGCTTAACATAAGGGATTTGACTTCTTTACAAAATTTCACTTTCTTAGAACATTTAGACTTATGCAGGAATGAGGTGACCAGCCTGCATGGCATTGAAGGATTGGTTAATTTGAAATACCTAAACCTTGACTGGAACCGACTGAAAAGCTTAAAAGAGCTGAAGGGCTTACCCAATTTAAAGCTTCTCAGTGTGGCGGGCAACCGGCTTGGCAGCCTGCAAGGCATTCAGAAGTCAAAAAAACTGGAGACTCTGTACGCAGACTACAATGAGCTGCGTAATATAAAAGAA
>CANTEO010000060.1 GCA_947652855.1 uncultured Roseburia sp.
ATAAAGTTCAATTCATACGCCCCATTCACCCCAAACACCGCTTCCACTTCATCGCCTTCATTTTTGCGCAAAAGGCCATGATCCACAAACACACACGTAAGCTGGTTCCCAATCGCCTTCGACAGCAAAACGGCCGCAACGGAAGAATCCACGCCGCCCGAAAGCGCGCAAAGCACGCGGCCGTCTCCGACCCTTGCGCGAATCTGTTGAATGGAATCTTCCACAAATGAGTCCATTCTCCAGTTTCCCGGACACCCGCAGACCGTTCGGACAAAATTAAATATCATTTTTGTCCCTTCTTCTGTGTGTAAAACCTCTGGATGGAACTGCATTAAATACAGCCCCTTCTCCACGTTCTCCGCCGCCGCAACCGGACAGTCCGCTGTATGCGCAGTAACTGCAAACCCCTCAGCAGCCCGCTCAATATAATCATTATGGCTCATCCAACAAACCGTCTTCGGCGAGACATTCTCAAACAGCGCGGTTTCCGTTTTGACAAACAACTCCGTTTTGCCATATTCCCGCACTGGGGCCCCCTTCACCGTCCCGCCTAAAATATGCATCATTAGCTGCGCGCCATAGCAAAGCCCCAAAATGGGGATTCCAAGCTCAAATAATTCTTTCCCATACGTCGGGGAATCCTCTTTATAGCAGCTGTTTGGGCCTCCTGTCAAAATAATCCCCTTCGGTTTCATCGCTTTTATCTGTTCGATATCCGTCCGATACGAATAAATTTCACAATATACGTTACATTCCCGAACGCGCCTAGCCACAAGCTGATTATACTGCCCTCCAAAATCAAGGACAATCACCTTTTCCTGATCCATTCATGCACTCTCCTTCCCAAGCTTCCATCTTCAAATAGACCTTCCATTGCACATCCCTCATTATAAATTAGAGAATTTGGAAAGACAAGCCCATATCTTAAAATTTGCGCTAAAATCCATTACCGGCCAGCCAGCCCATTTTCACCCACTGTCCGTCTCCGCTTGATTCAAAAGGCAACTCTATGCGCGCAAAATTTCCCCTTTACCTAGGCAGCGAAATATGGTATGATGAAAGCCGTAAAGACGAAGAAAAGGAACAGTATCTGCTTTATCGGCTTTCAGAGAGCCATCGGCCGCTGTGAGATGGCAGACGATAAGCAGGGAACTCGCCTTGGAGTCGCTGCCTCAAATCAGGCTTTCCCTGAGAGTAGGCGCAGCCGGAAACCCGCCGTTATCCGGGAAAGGTATACGGATGAAGCCATCCCGTACCTATTGAGCGCATGATTTTATCATGAATTAGAGTGGTACCGCGTAAGTATGTCTTACGTCTCTAAATGCATTTCCAGAGACGCAGGGCTTTTTTTTCGTTAAAAAACCCATACTGGCATAGCTTTTCTTTCATGCAGCCTCTACGTATGCCACGTCTGAAAAAACTTTTTTAATTTTGCGCTAAGAAGAATCATTACCAATTCCAGAAAGAGAGGATCAAACAATGCAAGGATTTGAAAAGTATAAAAAAATGTATTTCATGCCGCCGACAGACTGCTATGATTGGGTGAAAAAAGACGCCATCGACAAAGCCCCCATCTGGTGCAGCGTGGACTTGCGGGACGGGAACCAGGCGTTAATTGAGCCAATGAGCCTGGAGGAAAAAGTGAAATTTTACCAGATGTTAGTGGAGATTGGCTTTCAGCACATTGAAGTCGGCTTTCCCGCCGCCTCGGAAACCGAGTACCAGTTTTTGCGCACCATCATTGAACGGGGCATGATCCCCGATCACGTCACGGTGCAGGTGCTGACTCAGGCAAGGGAGCATATCATCAAGCGCACGTTCGAGGCCATTGACGGCGCGCCAAACGTGATTGTGCACGTATACAACTCCACCTCCGTCGCGCAGCGCGAGCAGGTATTTAAAAAATCCAAAGAAGAAATCAAAAAAATAGCGGTGGACGGCGCAAAGCTCGTCTATGATTTAGCTCAAAATGAAAAAGGGAACATTTCCTTTGAATATTCTCCGGAAAGCTTTACCGGGACAGAGATGGAATATGCGCTTGAAGTCTGCAACGCCGTTTTGGACGTATGGCATCCAACGCCGCAGCGCAAAGCGATTATCAACCTGCCCTCCACGGTGCAGTACTCCATGCCCCATGTCTTTGCAAGCCAGATTGAGTATTTTCACAAAAACTTATCCTACAGGGACAGCGTGATCCTCTCCCTTCACCCGCACAACGACAGGGGCAGCGGCATCAGCGACGCGGAGCTTGGCCTTTTGGCGGGAGCGGACCGGATTGAAGGCACCTTGTTTGGAAATGGGGAGCGGACCGGAAACGTAGACATCGTGACATTAGGCATGAATATGTATTCCTTAGGCGTTGACCCGAAACTGAATTTCCATAACATGAAGGAAATCCGAAGCGCTTATGAAACCCTGACGAACATGGAAGTCTCCATGCGGCAGCCTTATGCGGGGGACTTAGTGTTCACGGCCTTCTCCGGATCCCATCAAGACGCGATCTCCAAGGGCATGGCCTGCCATGCGGCAGGGGAGGATCCTTACTGGACGGTTCCATATCTGCCAATCGACCCAAAAGACTTAGGGCGCACGTATGACTCCGACGTCATCCGCATTAACAGCCAGTCTGGAAAGGGCGGCGTCAGCTATGTGCTTAAGCAGGCGTACGGCATTTCCCTGCCAGACCGCATGAAAGAAGAATTTGGATATCTTGTCAAGGACGTATCTGACAAAGAGCACAGCGAACTGGACGCAGAGCGGATTTATGCTATTTTCAAAGACACTTACCTCAATGTACCAAGCAGCTTCCACATCACGGAATGCCACTTCAGCCAAAACGACGGCATTGAGGCAGCCGTCACCATTCAATGCGGGGACAGCACGAACATTGTGACGGCAAAAGGAAACGGCCGTCTGGACGCCGTAAGCATTGCGTTAAAGAAACATTTCAACATCACATATGAACTGACCGAATACACGGAACACGCGCTTTCCCGCGGCTCTTCCTCAAAGGCTCTCGCTTACGTTGGGATCACGGCGCATGACACGCTGGTTTGGGGCATCGGCCTGGACGAGGATATCATCAAAGCGTCCATCAACGCGCTGACCGCGGCCATTAACCGCACTGGATTATCGAGCTTATACAAAAGCTAAGCTATAAAACACACTGACCGGATGATATCTGATAGAAAATTAGGCCAGCCATCCTGCCTAATTCTTACCAGATATCATCCGGTCAGAACAAAAGCGCCATCTTCTTTTGCTTAAAGCGAGCCTTCCATTGGCAGCTTTCCATAAACCTCTCTCGGCACATACGCCCGGACAAAAATCCCTTCCGGCTGGTACTCTTCCAAAAGCAATTCCCCTTGCTTTCGCACAAGCTGCAAAATTCCCGCCTCCTGATAGGGAATGACGCGCTCAATCAAAATCTTGTCCTCCCGCAAAAGCTCCTCCAGCAAGGCTTTTAGCTGCTCAAGCCCATCCCCGAATTTCGCGGAGACGCTTAAGGTGTGATCTGCCCGAAAATCATGCAGCGGCTCATCCTCTTCCCTCTTGTCCTGCTTATTAAACAGCGTGACAATTTTCTTATCCTCAACGCCAAGCCTGCGCAGCGTCTCATAGACGATATGCATCTGCTTGTCGGCCTGCGGGTTGGACGCATCCACGACATGAAGGATATAATCGGCATACTTCGCCTCTTCAAGCGTGCTTTGAAACGCCTCCACCAAATGGTGCGGCAGCTTTCGGATAAAGCCGACTGTATCCGTCAGCAAGATCTGCTGTTTCCCCGACAGCTCTAGCATCCTTGTCGTCGGGTCGAGCGTGGCGAACAGCTGATCCTCCTCCTTCACGCCCGCGTCCGTTAAGGCATTCAAAAGCGTGGATTTTCCGGCATTCGTATAGCCCACGATGGCAGCAACCGGGACTTTGTTCCTCACCCGCTGCTCTCTTGTGACTTCCCGATGCCTCTGAACCTGCGCAAGCTCCTGCTTTAGCCAGGAAATCCGCGTGCCAATCAGCCGCCTGTCCATCTCCAGCTTCTTCTCTCCCGGCCCTCTCGTGCCGATGCCGCCCCCAAGCCGCGACAGAGCCGCCCCCATGCCCTTAAGCCTTGTAGAGCGGTATCTTAGCTGCGCAAGCTCCACTTGAATTTTACCCTCGTTCGTAGACGCGTGCAGCGCAAAAATATCCAGGATCACAAGCGTCCGGTCCATCACCTTAAGCTCCAGCATATCCGACAGGTTCCTAAGCTGCGCGGGGGTAAGCTCGTCGTCGCAGACCACCCCGGTCGCCTCTTTTTCTTCGGCAAGCGCGCGGATTTCCTCTATCTTCCCTTTGCCCACATACGTGCCGGGATGCATCCGCTCCCTGTTCTGAATCAGGCTGCCGACAGGGATGGCGCCTGAGGTTTTTACTAAATCCTCCAGCTCTTCTATCGAATCCCTCGCGTCGTCCCCGTCCTGCTCGCTGACGCCGACCAACAGCAGGCGCTCCTTTTCCTCTTCCACTAAAATCATTCCTTCTTTGTCTCCTCACCTCTGTTTTTTCCTAAAAACAAATATTCCCGCGCCGCTTCCAAATCGCCTGGGTAGTCCTTGACATACTCCTGCATCTGTTCCTTCGCCGTCTGAAAATCTCCGCTGTATTCATACGCCGCGATCAAATTGCTGCGCAGCTCCTGCTCATTTGTCACTTCCTCTAACGCCAGGCCCTCCTGGAAACAGGAGATCGCCTCTTTATAATTTTCCGCCTCCATCTCCCTTAAGCCAAGCTGGTTATACGCAACGCTGCTCTTAGGATTGGCTTCTACATACTGATCTATGCACGCTCTCGCCAGATCATCCTTCCCAGACGCCTCATACGCCTGAGCCAGGAACAGATTCGCCTCCATGTCCCCTTTCTCCACAGCAGACGTCAGGAAGCCCGCCGCCTCTTCATACTTATCCCGCAGCAGGTAAATCTTTCCCTTCACCGTGTCGTTTGCCGCCTTCCTGCCGGATTTCTTCTCCAAAGCCTCATCCAGATACGCATTCGCCCGATCCTCATATCCCGCGCCCTTTAAGCTGTGATAAACCGAAAGGTACATTTCATCATTGTCGGCATAGCTCACTGCACAGTCAAAATCTTCCGCCGCCTTATCGCTTTCATTCATCGCAAGAAACACGCAGCCGCGCAAAAAATACGCGTCCTCGTTTTTCCCGTCTGACTCTAACAGGGCGTTATACGTCTCCACCGCGTCGCTGTAGCTCCCCTGGGAAAACTGCGCGGCCGCTTTATAAAAGCAAATGTCCATCTCATTCGCCCCAAGGCCGCTTGCCTGCGCAAGCGCGCTGTTGAACGCCTCAATCGCGGCATGGTAATCTCCCTCGTCCAAAGCGGCAATCCCAATGGCTCGGTAAGCCTCCTCCTTTTCCAGGCGCTCCTTCCCAGAGGAGCAGCCCATCAATAAAAACGCCGATACGGCGCAGACTGCCATCTGCACCGCCATTCCCTTTTTCACTCGATTCATTTGATTCCTTTCCCTCATGCTCACTTCCCGTTACAGTCTGGCCTGCGGCCTTCCCACACAGGCCAAACAAAAGCTGTTATCCCCTGCCCAGATAAAGCAAATAAATCAACGTAAACACCAAACCCACATAAAACAGCAGCAAGCCAAAGGAAAGGCTTCTTTGAATTATCATGTTCGTCTCCATGATTTTCTCACGCTGCATCGCCAGCTTATGCTCATATGAGCATTCCCGCTCAGGCGCAGGCTGCCTTAAAATTCTGCGCTTCACGCGGCGCAGGCGGTCCAGGGCGGCCCCAAGCAGATGCGTAAAAACAGAGCCTTCCATAAGCTCGTGCGGAATTTTCCGATCCCGGTACAGCGTCCTTCGAAGCAGCAGCAGCACGCCGTCTGCAAGGCTGTCCAAAAGACGGCAGGCCACCCTTGCGACAAAAGGAATTATCGTCAGCAAAAGCGGGCGGTACAACAGGTTCTCCAAATCCAGCTTTTTCGGCCAGCAGTCCCTATATATCCTTACGCCGTCCTTTTGCGTCATCATGCCCCTGCGGATCAGGACATACAGCAAGGCGCCGATGGCAATGGAAATCAAGCCTCCGCGCAGGTTCACAAAACTAAAATACTGCACGGCATGAGCCTCCCCTTCCAAATGAAAAAAGCCCTGCCCCAAATCTGCAATCCGATCTGACGTTAGGTGCGGGACTGCGCCAAGCGCCGGCAGGATTATGGCGCTCCCCGCAATCGCAAATGCGCTTAAGGGACTCATGTAACGGCGCATCCCGTCAAACCGCCGCTGCTCCTTCTCATCGGCATTCTTCTCCACAAAAATAGCCACATACAGCTTCGTCATATACGCAAGCGTCATGCCGCCGCTAATCAGGAAGATCCATTCCGACGCCTTCAAGAAGCCGGAAAGCTGCGCCGAATGCCCAATCCCCTCCACAATCGCTTCATGCAAAAGCGTCTTGCTGACATAGCCGTTGAACAGTGGAATGCCGGAAATGCCAAGCGCCCCCGCCAAAAAGCAGGCTTTTAATAGCGGCTTTTTGCGCCCAAAGCCCCGGATGTCGTTCAGGTTCAGCTTATGGAGGTTCATCACCACAACGCCTGCAATGAGGAATAACGTCAGTTTAATCAGGGAATGGTTCACCATATGCAATAGCGTCCCACGCACCGCAAGCGCGTTCTCCTCCCCTAAAATCCCCTGCATCCCACACCCAATCAGGATAAAGCCAATCTGGGACATGGACGAGCAGGCGAGCGTCCGCTTCAAATCCACAGAAAACACGGCAAGGAGCGCGCCGCCGAACATCGTAAGCAGGCCAATCCCAAGCAAAAGCAGGCCCCAGTTTGCATCGTGCAGAAAAATATTGCAGCTTACGGCAAGCACGCCGAAAATCCCCGCCTTTGTCAAAATGCCGGACAAAAGGGCGCTTGCCGGGGCAGGCGCCACCGGATGCGCCTTCGGGAGCCAGACGTGCAATGGGAATGCGCCTGCCTTTGCCCCAAATCCGACCAGCGTGCAGGCTCCAGCGGCATATAAAAGCCCTTTCTCCTTACAGGCGCCCGCCGCCTCTAAAAGCTTTGACATCTCAAGCGTGCCAAGCGCATGGTAAAGCAAAAACAGGCCCATTAAAAGAACCATGCCGCCAATCACGGCAATCGCAAGGTAGGTCTCCGCCGCACGGAGCGCGTCTTTCGTCTCTTCCTGCGCCACCCAGACATACGACGTGAACGACATCACCTCAAAGAAAATGAATGTCGTGAGCAAATCCGCCGATAAGAACACGCCAAGCGTCGCCCCAAGCGTCACGAGCTGGAAAAAATAATATCTCCCCAAATGCCCGCCATGAGAAAGGTATTCCTTTGAGAACAGCAGCGTCATCATCCACATGAAGGCGGCAATGAGGCCATACACGGCACGGAACCCATCCAGGCAAAACTGTAGGCCAAGGCCGCAGATCCCCGGGACAGACAGCGTCTCGCCCATCCCATAGAACGCTAAGACGGCCATAAGGCCAAACTCCGCCACGCCCGTCCCCATCGCCAGAAGATCCCTCGCCTGCCGCCAGCCGCCCGCTTTTGCGTCAAGCGCGTACGCCGCCGCGCCCATAGCCATCGGAAAAAGAATCAAAGCCAAAAACAATCCTTCCATAGCGCTAAAACCCTCCCTGAGCAATATTTAGGAACAATTCCGTAAACGGCGCCGAATGCAGGCCAAACACAGCCATGCCAGCCACAAACACAAACAAGGGCAGCAGCATCTGCCAATTGGGATCCGTCACATTCGCAATTGTGCCGTAGTCAAAGCCGTCTTTCGGAAAATATGCCCGCACAACAATCGCCAGCATATACATGGCCGTAAGCAAAGCTGAGAGCAGCAGGGCGCCCACGCCGACATACGCCAGGACATTCCCACTCTCCGCAGCCGCGGCCGCCAGGTTCCATTTGCTGATAAACCCGCACAGGCCAGGCACGCCCATTAGCGCAAACGCAGACACCGTAAACGCCGCAAACACCTTTGGCATCTTCCTCCCAAAGCCGTCCAGCTGATGCACATAATGGCATTCCGTCTGGTGCATCACGGCCCCGGCGCAGAAGAAGGAGCAGATTTTCATAAAGGCATGGAACACCATGTGGCTTAGCGCGGCCGCCAAGCCGATTGGGGTCATAATTGTCACGCCGAACAGGATATAGGAAAGGTTGCTGACCGTCGAATACGCCAGGCGGCGCTTCAAATGCGTCTCCTTTAACGCCATGCTGCAGCCATACACCACCGTAAACAACACAACCGCCATCAGCAGATACTGCGCCCAGGTGCCGCGCACGAAGTCCGCGCCAAAGCAGTAAAACGTCAGCCGCATGATCGCAAACGCTCCTGATTTCACGACCGCCACCGCGTGCAGCAGCGCCGTCACCGGGGTCGGGGCCACGCCCGCCTGCGGAAGCCAGGAATTGAGCGGGCAGATGGCGGCTTTTACGCCAAACCCAAAAAAGCTGAACACATAGATCAGCAAGAAAATGTTCTTATCCGCGCCCATCCCCACATTGTCCAAAACGCCGCCCAGAATGAACTGAGGCGTCCTGCCGTATGTGATGACGAAAATCATGCCGATGAACGCGAACGCCGCGCCGCCAATGGAATAATACAGATATTTCCGGCTCGCCAAAATCGCCTCCCTCGTCAGCGTGTGCATCACAAGCGGCAGCGTCACCAGCGTTAAAAGCTCATAAAAGCAATACATCGTCAAAAAGTTCTCTGCCAGGGAAATCCCAAGCGTCACCCCATATGTGATTGTGTAAAACATGAAAAACGTCTTTTCATGCTTCTCCTTTGTCATATATTCAAAGGCGTAAAGCGTCGCAAGCGGCCATAAAAATGACACCAGGCCCGCAAACACGCTGCCAAGCCCATCCAGCTGAAACATAATCGCCAGGTTCCCGGTAAAATTCACGAGGGTGAACGCTCCCGCAGGCCGGTGAAGCAAAAGCATCCAGACCAAAACGGAATTTAAGGACACGACGCCCTCCAAAAACAGCAGCATATGCCGCCTTTTTTTCCATGGAATCAGCGGGACTGCCCCCCCTCCGATAAAAGGAATCAGCACGACCAAAAACAAAAACCATTCATTCATTGACTCCCCCTCCTTATAGCGCCTGCGCCACAAACGATGTAAACAGCTCCGTCAGGCCGCCCGGCCAAAGCCCAATGAGAACGGTCAAAGCCGAAAAGACGAGCAACGGCAAAAGCATCATAAGGGACGGCTCCTTTTTTTGAAAACGGGAGGCGTCATAGCCTTCCCCCGGAAGAAATCCCTGCATCGAAACCGGGAGCAGATAGCCCGCGGTCAACAGCGCGCTCACCAAAAGGACGACGGGGCCAAGCCAGGAAAATACCGGAATTCCTGACTTCAACGCGCCGACCGCCAGGTTCCATTTGCTGACAAACCCGCTTGCGGGCGGAATCCCAATCAGGCCAAGCGACAGGATTGTGTAACACCACAGCAAAACGGGCATCCCCTTGCCAAGGCCCTTAAGCTCATCCACGCGCTTGCATCCGGTCTTATAAATGATCGCCCCGGCGCATAAAAACAGGCCCACCTTAATGAACGCGTGCGCCGCCGTGTGCAAAAGCGCGCCGGAAAGCGCCTGCGGCTGCAAGGCCGCCAGGCCGAATAAAATATAGGAAACCTGGCTGACTGTCGAATACGCCAGGCGCTTCTTTATGACCGGCTCCCCATACGCTAACATAGAGCCCATGAAAACCGTCAGGAGGGCAAGCGCCATCCATACGCCCTGCACCCAGGTCCCCCGCAGAAAATCCGCACCGATGATTTGATACACGACCCGGATAATCGCCAGCACGCCGCCTTTTACAATTACGCCCGACAGAACCGCCGAGGCCGGCCCCGGCGCGACCGGATGGGCAATCGGCAGCCAGGCGTGCAGCGGAAACATCCCCGCCTTTACGCCAAACCCCACCAGCATCAGCATTGTGACGATAAGGAACAGCGCGCTATGCTCCCTAAGCGCGTCCGCAGGGATGACGCCGCCAGCCGTAAAGGACAGCGTCGTCGCATAGCGGTGAATGAAATAGATGCCAAACAACGCCATATACGCGCCCGCAAAGGAAAAAAACAGATAGCGCAGCCCCGCCATGACCGCCTCCCTCGTCTGCGTATGCAGCACGAGCGGCATGGAGGTTAACGTCATAAATTCATAAAACAGATACATTGTAATCAGGTTCCCGGAGAAGCACAGGCCCAAAAGCACCCCGTACACCAGAAGGTAATACCCAAAAAAACGCTTTTCCCGCGTTTCATGCCTCATATATTCAAACGAGAAAAAACCGGCCAAAATCCAGGCAATGCTCACGACCGAGGCAAAAAATCCCCCAAGGACGTCTATCTTAAAAGAAACCGGGAGCGTCTCTGTCAGCCAAAACAGCGTCACGCCGTCCCCTCCCGCAAAGATCGCGCCAAACGCAAGCGCCCCCGTCACAAGCAGCGCCGTACCAACGTAAACAAGCAGCGCCCTTCGATTCCCAAACTCCTTTTTCAACAACAGCGCAATTCCTGCCAGAATCGGAAAACATATCGGCAGCAACAACAGCAGCTCCATCTTCCTCTCCTCCTTTCTGCCCTTTTACACATCCGCGCTACGCAAAAACGCCAAGTCCCTGCGTTATCCAGTCCGTAATTGGCTGCGAGCACATCCCAAGCGCGATATTCAAAGCAATGAAGCAAAAAAGCGTCAAGACATACAGCGGGTTCTCCTTTATGGAAACCGAGGCATACTTGCTTTGAATCGGGGTGTAAATGCGGATCACCGTCTTCATAAAGTAAATCGTGTTCAAGACAGTGCTGATCGCAAGGGCAATCAACGTCGGCAGCAGCTTAAATTCCGTCTGCACGGCCGCCTGTGAGAATAAAAGCTTACTGATGAACCCGGAGAACAGCGGAATTCCAACCATGGAAAGCGACCCCACCGTAAAGGCCAGGCCCGCGCATACATTGCGGTACGCCGCCCCCGTCAGCTCTATAAACTGCTTGTTGTCGCCGGATACGTCCGTTAAGCCCACGCCCGAAACAAACAGCAGTGATTTTGTGGCCGCATGGGACAAAATATGGAACACGGACGCAATCATGCCGGCCGTCGTACCAAGGCCAAACCCCATATAAATATAGCCAATCTGCGCCACGGACGAATACGAGATCATCCTGCGGATATCATTTTCCTTAATCGCGTTGACCGACCCCATAATCATCCCGGCCAGGCCAAAGACAAACAGAACGTTGATAATCCTGCTTTCTATAAAAATGTCAAAGCCGATCACACGGTAGATCACCTTAATCAGCAAAAAGATATACCCTTTGGAGACGAGGCTTGACAGCATCGCCGCGGAAGATACGGTCGAATAGCCATATGCGTCCGGCAGCCACGCATGGAACGGGAACAGCGCGCTCTTAATCGCAAGGCCTACGACCATCAGGGCGATCGTCACCAAAAGCGGAACGGCAAATGTGCCGTTTTCCGCAATCATGCGGACGCTTTCTTGAATATTGCTCATCAATAAATGCCCCGTCATGTCATAGAGCATACAAAGCCCGATCAAAAACAGGCCGGAGCCAAGCAGGCTCATAATCATATACCGGGTCGCCGCCTCAATCGCGCGCCCGCTTTCCGCGATCATAATCAAGCCGCAGGCCGCAATTGTGTTGATCTCCACAAACACATACGCCGTGAACAGGTCGTTCGTGTAAACAAGCGCCAGCAGCGAGCTTAACAGCAAATCCACCATAATATAATAGAGATTTTCTTTCGCCGGGTCAATTTCCATCGAAATCTTACGCCGCCCTCCGTTTAAGGAAAACAGCATAATGACGCAAAAAAACAGAGCCATCCCGGCCTCCAGGGAGCCGAATCGGATTTCATTTCCAAACGGCGCAGGAAAATGCCCCATTACATACACATAGCTTTTCCCTGTCATATGCGTCCAGTACAAGGTGCAGGCAGACAAGGCGCCGACGGCTGAAACGACAAATGTGTTCAGGCGCCTCGCCCCTTTGCCCTTAAGCGCCGAGCTGATGATCGCCGAAAACATGGCCAGCAAAATGGACAGACAGGGAAAATTTCTTATGATTTCCATTTACAGACCTTCCTTCTTTAATCTCATGGTAATTTCATCCAAATCCAGCGTATGGTACCTTCGGTAAAGCCGGATAGTAAGCGACAGCATCAGGGCCGTCACCGACACGGACACGACAATCCCGGTCAGCACCAGGCCGCTTGGGACGGGGTTGATGTAGGTATCCGGGTTGAAGTCATTGTTCACGACGATTGGCGCGATATGGCCCTCAATATAGCCTTTTTCCGCCAAAAACAGATAGACCGCCGTATCCATGATATTTAAGCCGATGATTTTTTTAATCATGTTTTTCTGCAGCAGCAAATTGGTGAACCCAATCCCAAACAGCGCCACTGCGACAACCTCCGCGTAATTGGCAAGCAAATGCTCTCCCATCTTATAACCCCCCTCTGCGAAACAGCGCATAAAACGCGTACATCGTGCAGGCCACCTCAGAGCCCACAAAAATATTGATCGGCAGCGTAATCCCGCCGCTTAAGATTTTTCCCGGCTCGCCAAGCGGAATCAGGCATTCAAGCCCGTTCGCCCCCGTCAGGAAATAATAGGTCACGATGCAGCCATAGCAGATGAGCGCAGTGACCTTGACGCACTTATAGACGTTCTCATTGAAAAAACGCTCTGTCTTTTCAAAACCAAATGCCGCCACATACAATATCATCCCGGCGCCAATCATGGCCCCGCCGGAAAATCCCCCGCCCGGGGACAGATGCCCGTTCAATATAATATAGATGCCGAACAAAAATACAATCGGCACAAGAAGCGTCGCGACCATCTGTAGGATCACGTCATTTTTCGGCTCAAATCCACGGTCATTCGACTCCTTATTCTCCTTCAGCTTCTCTTCGTCCACCATCAGCATAATCATGACGCAGCAGGTCGCGATAAACAGCACATTCGTCTCCCCAAATGTATCAAAGGCACGGTAGGACAAAATCATGCCGGTCACGATATTGACCGCCCCTGTGTCTTTCTCCCCGTCCGTAATGTATTTCTCAGAGACCTGATTGTTCGTCGGCTTATTCTCCCCGCCAACGGAAGGCAGATAGGACACGGTTATCACCAAAAGGGCGACAATCGCAATGCAGAACACGACGCTGAGGCATTGGTACAGCCTGTTGAAAAGGAGCAGCTCTCTGTTGTGGCTGCTGTCATACACCTCCGCCATCGCCTGCTGCCTGTCCTTCATGCGCTCTATGATAGTCGCCTCTTCCTCGACGTACTCTTTCTGGGGGCGCATTTCCATATTCCCCACAAACGCGTCCTTCTCGCCGCCGAGCCAGCGGAAAAACCGAAAGGCGAATGTCTTTTCATACTCACTTTGTTTTCTGGCACAGCTCATTTCGCTCCTCCTCCTGCTCCTGTTCTTTCCTTAACGCATGAATCTTCTTTAACGTGACGAAAAACAGGATGCTCGTCACCCCGGCGCCGACCGCCGCCTCCGTGATCGCCAGATCCGGCGATTCCAGAAGCACCCATATGATCGACATAATGAGGCTATAGGACATAAATATTAAAATAGAGTTCAAAAGGTTTTTGGAAAAACTGACCGAAACCGCGCAAATCACCAAAAACCCAAGCAGAATCACATTAAAGATCTCCATGCCCATCCGCTCCTTTCTTTCTGGCTGCGCCGCCCTTTGCATTTTTTATGACAATGACGCGGCAGTGATCCAAAATCCGTTTGTCGGTTGACATTTGCAGCCGCGCAATCATATGTGAGGACACGGGAGACGCGCACCACAAAAACACGACCACCAGCGCGATTTTCGCAGTCGCCGCATTCCATCCATTCGCGATCATAAGCCCCACCAGGCAAAGCCCGATGCCCAAGGTGTCCCCCGTCGCCGCAATCTGCATCCGGTTCAGCACATATTTAAAACGGAACACGCCGAAAATCTCCAAAAAAAAGATCGACATCCCAAACAAAAGAAAGACCGCCGCCAGGATAAACCGAATCCACTCTATGATTTCCATGCCTTAACCCTCCCTGTTTTTCCTTTCCATATAAACGCCGATGTACACTTTTGTCAGGATGATGACGGCCAGAAAGCTAATCATGGCGTAAATCAGGCAGATGTCCACCAGGTATCCTTCCTGTAGAAGAACGGCCAAAACAGCGAGCGCCACCATCACCATAGTCCCCATCATATTGACCGCCACAATTCGGTCAGCCATCCTTGGCCCGCGCACCGCACGGATTAAGCAGACCAAAAACAAGATCGCCAGAATCACCAGCAATGCCGTAAAAACAAACTGATACGCCCCATCCAGCGCCGCATACCCACTACCCATGACGATTCCCCCGCTTCCTGTCGTAATCTTCGTCCATTGCCTCCATTTTTCGAAGCAGCTTTACAAATATGCTCTCATCAATGCCCTCAATCAGTTCCGCATCCAGCGCATGAACCACCAGCTCGTCCCCTTCCATGGCGACCGTGATCGTCCCTGGCGTCAGCGTAATCGAATTGGCGAGCGCCACCCGCGCGGCATTCGTCTTTAAGTCCGTCCGAAACTTCACCATGACGGGATCCACTTCATTGCGATAGCTTAACGCCAATCGGATCGCGCTTATGTTGGATTGAAAGATCTCACAGATCAAAATTAGGATATACGCCAAAATATAGGGCAGCTTCCGACACAAAAGAATATCCTTTTTTACGGAATAGCCCAAAAATTTGCATACAAACAAAAACATCGCGGCTGCAATCGCCGCCCCAAAACAGCAGATCTCCAGGGTAAATTGCCCATTTAAAAGAATCCACAAGAAAAAAAATAACAAATACATACTCTTCACGCTCCCATAACAATTTACACCCATGCCATAAAGAAATCAAGCCTATAAAATTTTTTTAGCAAATTATAAATTATTTATAAAAATTTGATTTCTTTTTTCACAAAAAAAAGCCACGGCATTTTCGCCATAGCCTTTCTCAGTGAAAAAACAACTCATCTTGTTCCAGCATTCCCCTCCGCCAGCCTTAACGCGGAGATCACCGGGACGATCAAGATCCCACAGAAAAAATTGCTCACGCCATGCAGAAAGTCCCAGGGCAGGCCGGCTAGAATCCAGGCCGCCATCCCTTTCAGGCTAAGCCCGAACAAAAGCGCCTGAGCCGGGGCGTAGAGCGTCCCAAACAAAAATCCATGCGCTGCGCAAAGCGCCATATACGCAAGCGGCCTGACTTTTTTTGGCATATTCTGCGGCAGCAGCATCGCCATCCCCCAAAGGACGGCCCAGATATACAGATAAGGAATCCACCAGGACGCAAAGCCGCTGACGATTCCGTTTAAAAAAACATAGATATAAATCGGGAACAGCGCCTTCTTTCGATAGACGACGGTGTAAGCAATGGTGAACACGCCAAGCAAATGTATGTTTGGGGCGGCCTCCATCAAAAGCTTCGAGGCGTACATCACGGCCCCAAGCATCGCAAACACCGCAATTTCCTTCGTCGTCAGCTTCACGCCTTCTCTACCTTAAAGGAATAGCTCTCCCCCTCGGCAATCGGCGTTGCGTCCACGCCTGTCTGCGCATACTCGCCATTGATATAAAACGCCCAGTACGCCCCATCTTTTTCAAAATCTACCGTGACTCCGTTCACAGACGTCACATAGAGGCCATACTCGCCGTCCTCGCCGTCAATCAGCTTAAGCTCCGTCAAGGCCGCCCCGACGGTTTCCTGATCGGTATGCACCTCAAACTGCGTTTCGGCGCCGTCCGCATCCACAACCGTAAGCAAAAACATCGTGCTGCCTTCCCCGACAGATTTCGCCTCGCCCGAAGCCTGGCTTTCCGTCTCTGTGCTGACAGGCGCATCTTCCTTCGCCTTCTCTTTGCCGTCTCCACAGCCAAGAGCCGACAACGTCACCGCCATCAAAAGCAAAAGTGAGAGAAGCCCTCCTTTAAGCCTGTTTCCGTTTTTTTTCTGCATTGTGCATCTCCTCCTTAACCTTCCTCATAAAGTACGGTTTGGATTGTAACACAAACATGAGGCAAATGCAACAGAAGCCGCCTTTGGCCCATGGAAATCAATTTTTAGATACAGCCTTGGCATTTGGCGGACAGCGCCAGGCAC
>CANTEO010000061.1 GCA_947652855.1 uncultured Roseburia sp.
CTATAACAAAGCTACCAAAGGCAATCAGCAAGCCGATTATCCCTATAAATATCAATATGATATCCGCAGCAGTCATTGGCGCCACCTCCCTTCCTATGTATTCCGGCAAGCCGGTCATTGGCTCGGGAGGCTGCCACCCCTGTCATGGGTTCCATATTGGAATACTACCACAGTCCGACAGGAATTTCAATCGGAATCTCTTTTCATGGAATATGCAGAAAGTGTTTAAATATGAAACTCTGCATTCCCCGGCAAAGCCGCTTGCTGCGCCAAAAGCAAGCGCCTGTGCGGCATGGCCGCACAGGCGCTATGTCTTTCTCTCGCTATTTTCTTTGCGGCTCCTGCCCATCCACAAACGTAATTACGCCGCAAGCCATCTTCTCCCCGGCATCCCCGGAGGGCTGTGACCGAAAGTCATCCGAGTTCCGGTGGACAATCACGGAACGCCCTACAATGTCATACAGCTCCAGATTGGCATTGTAATACGCCAGCCATGCATACCCCCCGCTGGAAGGCAGAGGCGGCAAATCCCCGGCATGCATCGGATGTTTTTCATTTTTGGGATTGTAATGCCCTCCCGTCCTTTGAAGCCCCGTCGAGCAGTCCCCAAATTCGTGGATATGGAATCCATAGAATGACGGCTCCCCTTCCCCAGGCAAATCCGGCAGGCCAAACACTTCCGCTTCTATCAATATGCCGCCAAACGGGACTTCATACAAGTATACGATCCCCTGCACGTTCGAATAGTCCCCTTCCCCCTGCACTGACGCATAGGCGCGCGGCCGGTTGTCAGAAATGATTCTCATGAAATTAATGCGAGGCGTGATTTGAAACATAAAAAGCCCTTTTTGTTTTATCCTATGCAGGCCGCCGCAATGCGTGCGTTCCAAACAGCGCCTGCGCCCCTACTCTTCGATATGCTCAAGGCCCTGTGCAATGACCGTGCGCACATGGGAATCCGCAAGGGAATAAAAAATAGATTTTCCCTCCCGCCTGCTCTTTACCAGCTTATTTTGCTTTAGGACGCGAAGCTGATGGGAAATGGCGGACTGCGTCATCCCTAGCACAGCCGCCAGGTCGCAGACGCAGACCTCGGCCTCAAGCAGCACAAACAGAATCCGTATGCGGGTGGAGTCGCCAAACACCTTAAACAGCTCCGCCAAATCATACAGCTTCGTTTCGTCCGGCATTGTCGCGTTTACTTTGCTTAACAATTCCTTATGCACCTCTATCGTGTCGCAGCACATGGATTCCTGATTCATCACGGTTTTCTCCTTATACATTTTTTACAAATAGCGCCCGGACTGCGTTGAGCACGGCGAGCGCCATCACGCCCACATCCGCAAAAATCGCAAGCCACATATTCGCCACGCCAAGCGCGCCAAGCAGCAGGCACAAAAGCTTCACGCCAATGGCAAAATAAATGTTCTCGTAGACAATGCGGACGCATTTTCGGGAAATGCGGATTGCCTTCGCGATTTTCGCCGGGTCGTCGTCCATCAGCGCCACGTCCGCAGCCTCAATCGCCGCGTCAGAGCCAAGCGCCCCCATGGCGATCCCTATGTCAGCCCTGGAAAGCGCCGGGGCGTCATTGATCCCGTCGCCCACAAACGCCAGCCTCTCTTTCTTTTTCCGCCTGAGGAAGCCTCCCTTCTGCGCCTGGCCCTCCAAAAGCTCCTCTATCTTCTCCACTTTGTCCGCAGGGAGCAGCTCAAAGCAAACTTCGTCAATTTGAAGCTCCTTTGCCGCCTGCCTCGCGGCGGCCTCCCTGTCCCCGGTCAGCATCACCGTTTTCTTTACGCCTGCTTTTTTCAGCTCTGCGACCGCTTCTTTCGCATTTGGCTTTAGGCGATCCGCGATTAAGATATGCCCCGCATAACGGCCATCGACCGCGACATGGGCCACCGTCCCGGCCTGACTGCATTCTTGATATGCAATGCCAAGGCGGCGCATCAGCTTGCCGTTGCCGACCGCGACGGGCCTTTCGTCTATTTTGGCCGTGACGCCATTGCCGCCGATTTCCTCCACGCAGGATACCCTGGCCTCCTCAATCGGTCCGCCATATGCGTTTTTCAGGCTCTTGCTGATGGGATGGGAGGAATGGCATTCTGCCAAGGCAGCGTACGCAAGGAGCTCCTTCTCTTCCATTTCATTCTGATGAATGCCGATGACTTCAAATACCCCCTCCGTCATCGTCCCTGTCTTGTCAAAAACCACGCACTTGATATCTGCAAGCATCTCCAGGTAATTCGACCCCTTCACCAAAACCCCCTCTCTGCCCGCGCCGCCAATCCCCGCAAAGAAGCTTAAGGGGATGCTGATGACAAGGGCGCATGGGCAGCTGATGACAAGGAAGGTGAGCGCACGGTACACCCAGGCTCCCCACGCCGGGTCGGCGCCAAAAACAAGCAAGCCCGCAAGCGGGGGCAGCGCCGCAAGCGCAAGCGCGCCAAAGCAGACGGCAGGCGTATAATACCTGGCGAACCGGGAAATGAAATTCTCGGACTTTGACTTTTTGGAGCTTGCGTTTTCCACCAAATCTAATATCTTCGACACGGTGGACTCCCCGAATTCTTTTGTCGTCTGAATGCGCAAAGCGCCTGTCAGATTGACGCAGCCGCTGATGACCTCGTCTCCTTCCCCCACTTCCCTCGGAAGGCTCTCTCCCGTCAATGCGCCCGTATTCAAGGCGGACTTGCCTTCCTGCACAATGCCGTCAATCGGGATCTTCTCCCCGGGGGCGACGAGAATCACAGAGCCAACCTCCACTTCGTCCGGATCCACGCGCTCCGTCTCGCCGTCACGCTCCACATTCGCATAATCCGGGCGAATGTCCATCAGCTCACTGATGTTCTTTCGGCTCTTGCCGACGGCATAGCTTTGAAACAGCTCCCCAATCTGGTAAAACAGCATGACCGCCACGCCTTCCGCGTATTCCCCAAGCAGCATCGCGCCAACGGTGGCGACCGCCATCAAAAAATTCTCGTCAAATACCTGTCGGCTTAATATCCCCTTCCACGCCTTTTTCAAAATGTCATAGCCGATGACCGCATAAGGGATAAGAAACAGGCCAAGCCGAAACGCCCCTTCCGCCTCAAGCAAAGAGAAGCCTGCCAAAAGCGCTGCGGAGATTAAAATTCTAGCTAAGGTCTTTTTCTGCTTTTTACTCATGCCCCGCCCTCCTTTCCTACATTTCCTGCATTTCCTTCGATTCCTCAGAAGAAGATCTCGCAGTCGTCTTCCACCTTCCTGCAATTTTTCTGCACGCTCTTCATGACCTCTTTCGGCTCCCGCCCATCCTCAAATTCCACAATCATTTTGAGCGTCATAAAATTCACGACGGCGTCCTTTACGCCTTCCGTCCTCTTCGCCGCTTCTTCCATCTTGTTTGCGCAGTTCGCGCAGTCCACTTCAATTTTGTAAGTTTTTTTCATCTGCGTTTCCTCTCTTTCTTATTCTTCCTTGACGACGCAGTTTCTTTTGCGCCTGTCCTCACCTGCTTATCTATTCATCTTTTCATATGAGCAATTATTCATATGTTAGTTAAGATTATACCACGTTCATTTGATTTGTCAATAAAATTTTAAAAAAAACAAAGCGCGCTCACAGGAAGCCCCGCCGTCAAGGCTTCGGGAGCTGGTCGATCGTCTGCTCTATGATCATTTTCTTGATATAAACGTCAAAGCAGAGCATACAAATAAATGTAAACTGATGCAGAAGCTCCGCGTCTTTCCCTGAAACGCCCTCAAATGTCTTAACGCTCGTTTTGTACTTTTTGGCAAGATCCTTTAAGATATGCTGGACTTCCTCATGCTCCAGGCCAAACACTTCATTGTACACATCCTGCAGGCTTAAATCCGCCTCACTGCCAAAATATTTTTCTGTAATCGGGTTTAAGATGCTCTGTATGTCGCTGATGCTTAAGATGCTCTTGAAATAATAGATAAACAGCAGCGCAAGCACATGATCCTTGGAATATTTCTTTTTCTTCGGAGGAGGCAGGAGGTTATTCTTCGCATAGTTGTTAATCATGGTTTTCGTTAAAATTTTATCATCCTCATGCCGCTTCGTGGACGCCAGCTGCGTATCCATGAACGTCGTGACCTGATCCATATATAAATCAATGTTGGGCAGGGATTCCGGCTTCACATAGTCAATGGACTGCAATTTCTCCAGGACTTCCCTTAAGAATTCATGTATGTCTTTTGCCATTATATCACCTCGGCCTACATTATATAGTATTTGAAACCAGATGGCAAGCGAAAAGGAACGGCCCCATGCCGTTCTGCCGCAGGCTTATGAGACAAGAAATGAAAACAAAGCCCTCTCTGCCTCTCGGATGGCTATAGCCCTTGATTTTGAAAGAGCCGTTTCATTTCTTTCGCCGATTCCTGCATTCCCCTTTGAAACCATACCTCAATCCAGCCGTACAGGCTATATGCAACAAACGCTTTTGCATATACTTCGTTTTTCGGCAGCTCCGGCTTAAATTCCATCATATCCATAATGACGTCTTTCAGCAAATAAATCAGGCGGCGGCTCTGCCGGGCATACCCTGGCAATGTTATATGCCTATCGTGATGCGGATGAGTCTCCGGTCCCAGTCAAAATGACATTCGGGGCAGTCGGGCCTTCTTGTTTTTATGTGGAAGATTGGATGAACATAGGGGGAAATCCCAATAAGCCTGTTAAATTCGACCCAAATGAAGATTATCAAGGCATTGCAGATTTATTTACGGCAATGTCCGGAAATAAGATCACAAATGATATGTTTCGGACAGGTGAATATAAAGAGCAGATGAAGCATATTTCCGCTGAAATGTGGATCAATGAAAATTCGGCCCCTACCGTTGTGGCATATGGCTCATGGGATAAGGCGCAGGCATTTGGGGCTTCTCTTAAATTGAGGCAGGCGCTGAAAGCCAATGGCATAGACCATCAATTTTTTGAAATGAGGCATTCGGGACACGGGCTGCAGAATGACACGAAAATGTACGCAGACTATATGCGTAAGACGCTGGAATACCTTGATATTTATATGCCTGTAAAATAGGAAAAAGCAATTGAACGACACGGAACGCAAAAATGCGCACTTCTTCCGCGCCAATCGCCTGGAGGGCAGAAACGCCCTCCAAAAAAATGCCGCCCGTCAATCCGTCACAATGCGCTTCGCCTTTTCCTCAAAAAACTCCGCCACGTCCGTCCTTTTGCTTTTTGAGAAATCCCTGGCCCACGCAAAGACAAGCGCCTCATAGCGCCCCGCGCCCTTTTTGCCCAGGCCGTCCGCCGTCTGCATCGGCGGAAGCGCCCCAAGCGTCTCCATCACGCCCCACATCCGCGCAAACCGAAGCGCCATAAGGCACATCCCCTTAGGCCGCGCCTTCTGCCGCCGCCCTGCCTGAAAAAGCCGCGCCTTCCGTTTCCTCTTTTTGATGCTCATCATAACATTCCTCCTTTTTCTTTTGCCTTTGCGTCCCTCTCCCGTTCCATTGCCCATTCGATTGTGCGCAATCAACGAAAAGATACGAAAATGACAGAAGACATTATCTTAAAAAATTTAAGGAGTAGGAACATCTAAAGAAAGGCGCTGCAAAAATGCGCCGTGCATCAAGAGCGAGGATGCGTGAAATGCTCCTCCACAATCCGGTCTAATTGAGCCGCAATGAGCCGAAACTCTTGATTCAAATCCAGCGTCCTCACGCTGATCCGGTTGCCGCCCATCACAAAACTCGCGTCCGGCACAGCCTCCCCCTCCGTCTTCGCATACAAAAGCATTCCCGAAACCTTTCCCGTCCTTTTTACATCCTGATTTTTTACATAAGCGAAAATCTGAAAGAGGTTGAGCGAATGAAAGGTTTCTTTTCCATACTGCTCGCGCAGGATCCTCCCATAATACTTCGTATCAATAATCAGCGCCTCCTCCCCCTGCCTAAGAAAAATATCGGTCTGCATGGCCGGCAAAAAACGGATCGCGCGCTCCTCGGTTCCCGGCGACAGATCCCACTTTACCCGCGCCGCCTTCACCTCTGACAAAGAGCCGTGATGCCTTTTATAATATTCCAAAACAAATTTTTCGTAGAGCCTGTGCATATGCCAATCAGAAAAGTGAGCCATCTGATACTTGCCCCTGTCTGTCGTCATCAGCATGCCGTCCAACACAAAATAACAGACGTTCATCAACATTTCATAATTTTTTCCGCATCTTTGGCGCCGCAGCCTATCCCACCGGATCTCTGACGGCGCAATCGCGCTCACTTCCTTGAAAAACAACCCCTCCTGCCTTAGCTTTGCCCTGTATTTCGCCTGAACCGACCTATCGCGCGCCAAAGCCGCGGCTGTCGTCTTTAAAATCCGGTTCGAAAGATTGTCCACGGAAAATGCGTCATACTCACAGAAAAGCTCCCGTTTTCTTGCAAGCCGGTTTTTTATCGTGCCGGGAACGCTCACCTTCCCCCGCATCACAAAAGCATCCTCCCGCCTTGTGACGTATTCACGATACAGGCCCTGCTTGAGCTGCTGAGAAATCCCCTTTGAAAGAATTGCCGCAAACAGATCCGAAACCGCCTCAAACTCCTCTGCGGCAATCTCCTCATACTGCTTCTGCCTTAAGGACTGAAACGCATAGCTTAGCATATAATAGATGTTTTTAATAAAAATGCCCTTATCCTTAATCATGGAACACACCGATCAAATTATTTTCCCACCGCTGCACGCTTTGCCTGTCGTCAAACCAATATTCCTTCAGCGTCGGGATAATGTCATACCGAACGACAGACTTCATCCATCCCTCGTCACACCGCTTTTGCCCGCAAAAATAACTATGCCCAATCTGAAAGCCGCCGCCTAAGGCATCGTCATTTTTAATTTCCTTGTTTAGCTCTATGACCTGCCGGATCAATGCGTCAAACGTCTTATTTTTCAAAGAAGCCTGATACGCCTGAAACCCTTCCGAATGAAATCCCGGCTCCATTTCATAAAAGCCAAACCGCCTGCGAAGGGCATAGTCGATCAGCGCCAGGCTCCGGTCCGCCGTATTCATCATGCCAATGAGATATAGGTTCTTAGGCACCGAAAAAGCTTTTCCATTGTACGCAAGCGTCGCCTTCTCGCCCCTATAGTCCCTCTCAATCAACATCAGCAGCTCGCCAAAAATCTTACTTAGGTTCCCACGGTTGATTTCATCAATGAGAAAGAAATAGTCCTTGTCAGGCTGCTTTGCCGCCTGTATGCAGAACCGGTAAAAAATGCCATCCGTCAGCTGAAATCCCTCTCCACACGGCTTATATCCCATAATAAAATCTTCATAAGAATAGTTCTGATGAAACTGGACAAATTCAATTCTTCCGTCATCCTTCTCTCCCATCATAGAATAGGCCAGCCGCTTCGCGCAAAACGTCTTTCCAACTCCCGGAGCGCCCTGCAAAATTATATTTTTCTTGTGCTTTAAAAGCACGGTTAAAGACTCATGCTGCTCTTTTGTCATATAGACCTGACTTAAAAAATCCTCTCTCGTATAAGGCGCTTTTTTTTGGCCCGCCTCCCCGCCGCCTGCGCATATTATCGCCTTCCTAACATCCGCCTGTCCCGGGGCCGCTTTCAGCTCCCCGTCTTCCTGCCCATAAAAATGGCTGGCAAAAGAAACCAAGTCAACCGTCATAGTGACCATCTCGGGATCCGGATAGCAGCTTTCCCGCAAGGCCCCCTCCAATATGCCCCTCAATTCCGCATCCCGCTTTATGGCGGCGCGCGCCTCATCATACAGCAAGAACCCGCCTTCCACGTTCTGCGCGCCGCCGCCCTTTTTCGGGATAAATTCGCTTTCCAAAGCCCTGGCGAGCGCCATGGCCTCCGAATCGTCATATATATAATATTGATCTGGATTGTTCAGCCACAGGTATGCCGTAACAGCGCTCTCCCCCTGATAGTGCCGCCTCCAGGAGCCGTCGTCATAACGCGCCCGAAGCCCTTCCGCAGCCGCCTGGAATTGCCCAATCCGCTCCGCCAATCCTGCCGATTGGTCAAAAAGCCGCAGGAACATTTCCCTGACCGCCTCTGCGTCCGCCTTGGCGAATGCCTGAACCATGCCTCTCGGATAATGGTTCTTTCTGGCAAGCAGATGATATGTCTTATCCGTCGCCTCCATAAACATTTCCAAAAAATTGGGCGCATGGATGTCCCAATGCTTTTTAAAGTGCAGGGCCGCCTCCCATTTATACCGCTCATCTTCCCAACGCACAATAAAATCCGCTTTGTATGCAGAAATAAGCTCCGCAAGCTTTTTTTGATTCAGCCTCATCTGCCCGCCCTGCCTTCCCGCATATTCCGTTCCCTCCTCAAAGCTGCATAAAATGAATCGCCGCACATCATGCTGTAATGCCGTCCATGCCCCGTTTGTTCAAAAATCCGCTTCAAAACGGCTCTGTACCGCTCCGGCTCTATGCCTTCCTGCACCAAATATGGCCCGTCCAGCAAACGGCAATCCTGATCCAGGCTAGAAAGCATTGCATTGGCGATCCGATAATCCGTGTCGTCAATCGAGCCGTCCGCCTTTTTTGCGATAAATTCCGCCCTATGCTCCTTAAGGGCCAGCTCTTTGACATCCTGCCCCTGATAGCCGCAAAGCTCAATAAAATAGCAGCTTAAAATCCTCCTCACGGCATTTAGCAGAGGGATCGGCGCGTTCAGCTCCTTATACTCAGACCAGAGGGCCGTGTACGCATTCTGTACCGGATTCACATTCCTATCCTCTTCGAATGGCCCTTTCGCCTTTTCGATGCATGGCGTAACCGTGGATTGGCCCCCCGCCTTTCGGATCATGAAGAAGCTCACGCAGTCATACTGCGCGTCCTGCCGAAACGTGACCTCCCTGTGGAAAGACGCATGATGCGTCAGAATGAAGATCTGACGAATCCGGCCGGCCGCCCTATCCTGATCCGGGCATTCCGCCGCATCGCGGCAAATGCCGATCAGCTCCCGAACCATTGAGCCAACGGCAAATAAGGCGCCGCTGTCCATGCCGGAGACAGGGTCGTCGATCACGACAATTTTGTCTCTTGCATCCGCCGCAGCCAAATCGCCGCCGTCCGTCCGATCTTTTGCAGAGCCGGCTCTCCCGCTCCCCTTCACAAGGTGGTAAAAATACAAAAAGGCAAGAAAATTCCGCTCGCCTTCGCTTAGCTTTCCGACCGGCTCGCCTTTCTCCCTGACTGCCTCATACCGATTCTTTACCCCTGGCTTTTTCCTCAGCGAAAATCCCTCCAGCCCATGCTCAAGCAGCATCGCATTGATGCTTTGAAACGCTTCTTCTGTATTGACCGTCTTTTGGCTTTCTTTTTTGATTTCCGCCTCTTTCTCCAGGAATGACCGGCGTTTTTTTGCCAGCCCCTCCTCTAAATCCCGAACCGACGCGGCAAGCGCATCCTCCCTGTCCTTGCAGCCGTCCCATTCCTCCTTTGCCAAAAACGATAGCCGCTCCCAAAGCATACGGTCACACTGCGTTTTTGTGGCCTTCTTCTGCGCCACGCCGTCATTATTCACCTGAATCTGCCTGTTAATCTCCTCCGTCAAGCCGTCCAGCTCGGCAACAAGGCCGTCTATGTCCTGTATTTCAACTGTCAGGGCCGGCTTTTCCACCTTCCTTTGAATTTCCAGCAGATTCGCCCAAATGACGGCGCGCAGCGCTTCCAGCTTCACTTGATATTCGCTAAAATCCGCTCTCGGGAAATCGCTGCGCAGATTTGACTCAAACATCCTTAGCAGCTCTTTTGCCTTTCCATCATAAGCCGCCTGAAATGCGGCGACGGCGCTCACATCGTCTTGATACTGCTCGTCAAAGCATTTCCTGATTTCCTCCTCAAAATCAGCGTCCAATCCACGCTGACAAAACGGGCAGATTCCATTTGCCTTCCTGGCATATTTTGCATGGCCTTCCTTTACCCAATCTATATTTCCAATCCTTTCCATGACCTTCGCAAATTGCGTATTGCTGGCGCTGACAATGGACGTCCCTAACAGGCCCATTCCGGAAAAATCATATTTTCCTGTAATGTCAGAAGACGTCTGCAGCATGCCAAAGCTCCGTGCATTTTTGTCATAAGCCACCGCATAGAGCTCTTCTATCTCCCCCTCATCATGCCAAGCCGGCGGATGCTTCTTTACCTCTGGGCAAAAGGTCTTCTTCATCTTTTTTCCGCTCATGGCCAGCTCAAACCTTTTTCGCGTCGCCTCCGTCCGTTTCATCACCCTGTCCTGACTTTCCGAACGCAGTCTTGCCTGTTCCTCCCTCTTCTCATTCAGCGCCCTTGTCATCTGCTCCATTTCCATTCCAATGGCATCTTTTTCTTTTCCTAGAGCATCTATCCGTTCCCTGGCCTCAATGTTGGCCTTATGTAAGGTGAACACGCCGTCCATCTCATAATTGTCAAAGTTATCGTTGATAAAATCCTGATCATACGCCAGGACGTTATAGTCGCCCGCAGCCCGCCCTGCCTTCCACTGAACGCCGGCGCCGGTTTTTATGGCCTGCGCTACCGTTGATTTCCCCGCGCCGTTTCTTCCAAAGAAAAAATTGATGACCGTCGGCTCAAAGCTGACGCCATGGAATACCGGCGCGTCCAGCTCCACTTTCCGTATCTCTGATGTTCTCTTTTCCATCTCTTCCTTGCCCTTTTCTTCTTATTTTCAAGCCAATTATAACAAATAAAGGCGGATGCTTGCAATTAGGCACAGCAAAAAGGCAGGCAAAAAATGCCCGCCTTTTTTACTTTCCACAGGAAAATAAGCCTCGTTTACTGCGTGATCTTTTTCATAAGCTCTTCAGAGGCAATATCTTGCCTGAAAAGGCCCATGCCGCTTAGCAGAAGGATGCAGTCTACATATCCCTGGCAGTACGCCTTCTGACCTTCCAGCGAGCACATTTCCTCCGCCTTTGCCATCCATTCCAGAAGCAGCCGCTGCTGTTCTTGTGAACATTGCTTTAGCTCCGCTTCACATTTTTCACGCAGCCCCTCCATCTCCTCCTGCGCCTCTTTGTAGCCCGGAACGTCTATTTGGGTATCCCTTTTCACATTCTCACAGCGCAGCTGGCTTAAAAATTGTCCGACCTGTTCCCATAGCTTGTTCTGCATAATTATGACCTCCTTAAAATTCTACTATCATTATTAACATATCTGCACAGATTACACCACATAAAAATGAAACTATTTTCATTTTAACAGACTTTTCCGATTTTTGCCTCATTTTATCTCCAAACCATACAAAAGCAATGCTCATTGGCTCCAGGCCAAAAAGAGGCTTTCAGGCCAGGCACCAAGCGGCCATCGCACGAGAGAAAATATATTCTTTCAAAAGAAAAAATGACAGCCCATAAAAAGCAGCTATGAGGGAAATGATGCATGATGGCCGGAACAGCCACCAAGACAAAGAGCATATGGAGACAAAGGCGCTGTGGCTGGAATCAGGCGCGCAACCGGCGAATGGCATGATAAGGGATATGCCCGACAATAATCCGTAAAAAAGACCGGGATGGCAGCAATGAAGCTTGCAGCCATCCCATCCTATTTCATCGGCATCTGCAGCATCGCCAATAACCTTTCTCATTTTCAAAGGCTAAGCGCAGGCATAGCCCACGAAGCTGTTTGCATTTTACAGTCAGCGATTATTTTATTATCTGCTTTTCTTTTAATCCGGCTTTTTTAAAGACCCTCTTATACTGTTTCAACAGCTTGGACGGCGCTTTCACCTTCAGGCTGGATTTTGTTCCCTTGAACGCCTGTTTTCCTACAGAACTAAGCTTTGTTGACTTGACCGTTACCTTGCCAAGCTTCTTGCACCCGTTAAATGCGCTCTTTCCAATCGTCTTCAAGCTGGATTTCGACGTCTTTCCGATGACGGCCGCCGTAATCTTTTTGCAGCCATAGAACGCATTCGCTCCAATTGCCTTTACGCTGTCTGGCAGGGAAAGCGTCTTCTTTAAGGCGGCGCATCCCTTAAATGCGCTCACTCCGATTGATTCTACGTTCTTACCGAAGGCCACTGTCATAAGCTTCGTACAGCCCGAAAATGCATTCGTCCCAATCGCCTTTACATTCGATCCAATGACAAGGCCCGTCAGCTTCTTGTTATTCTTCATTGCCCCTGATCCAATGGAAGTCACTTTATACTTCACGCCATCTGTGCCTGTGACTGCATCGACCGTAACCTTCGCCGCCGTGGATTTTGACGCTGTCAGCTCCACTTCTTCTCCAACCTTTGTCACTTGATACGTTTCTTGGCCAACCGTAAAGGTTTTTCCTTTTGCAAACGGCTCCTGACTGCTGCCTCCCTGACTGCCGCCTGAGCCTTCGCCGTCGCCCGGCTTGTCGCCGCCTGGGCCTTCGCCGTCGCCCGGCTTGTCGCCGCCTGGGCCTTCGCTGTCGCCTGGCTTGTCGCCGCCTGGGCCTTCACCGTCGCCCGGCTTGTCGCCGCCTGGGTTCTCACCGTCGCCCGGCTTGTCGCCGCCTGGATTCTCACCGTCGCCTGGCTTATCGCCGCCTGGGCCTTCACCGTCACCAGGATCAGGATTCGCAGGGGGAACGAAATTATAATGCATCTTGGCCTTTAACACCGCCGCCGCCGTATCGCCTATTTTACTTACGCTGCTCCACTGCGCTTCGTCGCCGGTAAAATAAATGTCCCGCAGAGGACACGACGCAAATGCGGCAATCCCTATTGACGTCACGCTGTCTGGAATGATGACAGTAGTAAAGGCAGAGCAGGAAGCGAATGCCGATCCCCCTATGCGTTCCGCACCTTGCGGAATTTCCACTCCAGGAAGCATCAGGCAATTCTGAAACATTCCTTCACCGATGCAGTCTATACTCTTGGGCAGCGTCACCTTCATCAGATAATAGCACTGCGTAAAGATATTGTCGCCAAATTTTACCTGCTTGCTGCCTGGCGCAAACGTAGCCTCTGTCAACGCCTGGCATTGATAAAATGCGGCGGCGCCTACCTCGCCTATGCTGGCAGGCAAATGAATCGAGGCAAGCTTTGTACTGGCGCGAAACGCATTTTGATCAATTTTCTCCACCCCTTCAGAAATATTGGCCAAGCTAAGATTGGGGCATTCGCGGAAGGCGCTGTCGCCAATCGTCTTTACAGAAGAGGGAACCGTCACGGATACGATCGAAGAGCCGCGGAAGGCGCTGTTTCCAATCGCTGTCACGCTGGAGGAAATTTCCACGCTAAGAGCCCCGCATCCCCAAAATGCGCAAGAGCCGATGCCGGTCACTCCATCCTCAATCAGAACCTTTCGGATTTGGCCGCTGTGATCGCCCCACGGCTGCTCCCCGATGGAGCTAAAATCAGGCATAGCTCCCTTTCCCGAAACCGTCAGCGCGCCTGCCTTCGTCAGATTCCATGCAAGGCCCCCGTCAAGGGCGCCTGACGCAATTGACAGATTGGCATCCGGGTCACTCGGCGGGATATAGCCTTCCGGGTAACGGGTGATATAATGGCTGGCGTCTCTCATCACTGTTTCTCTGGATATCGCCCTCCCCCAATGCACCTTGCCTTTATGGTCCCCATCGCTGATGTTCCCCTCTGCGACAACCACGCCCGCGTCGTCCGCCTCAAGCACGATCAAGGTGTGGCGGTCATTGTTTACCCTAAGGATATCTCCGGCTTTGATATCCTCATATGTAAATTTACCCGCCTCGTACATCCTGGCTGGCAAATCTCCAAACGCCGCGTCGCTAAGTATAAAAGCAAATGCCACGCAGCCCACGGCGCTAATCCTCTTCCCATCAAGAAGCCCGCCGCGCCAATGGTAATATCCCTTTTCATCCGAATAAGGCTCAAAATCGGTCCAGGGCGTCCCCTCCTTATACTCATCCTTCTCTTTTAGCGCAATCATGGCCTCATAGGCTTCCGCAGGAGTAGGGACCACGCTGTCACGGGAAACCGACCCAATTGCAGATTCTTCTGTGAGGGATTCTCCTTTCCTCAAGGGGCCCTCCTGCCATGCAGACGCGACTGACTGCGAAGACATCCCTATGCACAGCGCGAAGGCAAGTGAAAGAATTCCTTTCTTCAATGATAAAACCTCCTAAATTATAGTTTTGGAAAAACGTTTGCCCGACACTTTTCCCCCTTGTAAATATATGGTTATTTTTTTGCTTTGTCAATAGGAATCAAAGCTTTGAAGCCGGAATCATTCGCCTTACATGAATCACTTCCCACAAGCAAAGATCTCTTTCCCTTCGCTCTTTAAAAGGGCATACATTTTCATATCCAATATCCTGCCATTTTTTACTGCGTTGTTATGCAAAACGCCTTCGAATTGAAATCCGGCTTTTTCCAAAACCCGGCATGACCGCACATTATGGGCGAAGGGCTCTGCAAAAATTCTGACAGTATCTGTATTCTCAAATACAAATTTACATGCCTGCCTCACCGCGCTCGCAGCATATCCCTTTCCCCAATAGCGCTCCCCTATGTAATAACCTATTTCCGCAGTCCTGTAATGGATGTTTGCACACCTGAAAATCCCTACGCTTCCAATCGCCTGACCTTCAGCCGTGACGGCAAAAGCAAAGGTTTTCGATTTGTCCGCAAGCTTCTCAACAGAAACGCCCCTGCTGTATTCTTCCATGATAGCTTTATTGCGTCTTGTATGTCGGGGAGAATGTCATTTGCATTCACTTATTTCATACGCAGGCTTCCTCCTTGATTCTCCTAAACCACATGATCTGTGTTTTTTAGGTTCTAACGTCAAGCAGCAAAGCCAGATATTCCACATCAGCGACTCTTATTCCTCCATGCAAATGTCGCTTATCACACTGGCTTTACATGGTGTAAGCCTTTATTTTTTCTTTTTTTATTCCTGCACATAATAACCTCCAAACGATATGCCCGCATCAAAAATTCTACGACTTCCCAGAACAGACGCCGCCGTTTCAACGGCAGTGATCTTTTTCGGAGTATCTTTCAGAAAATTGTTTCCGTATGCGTAGAACAGGGTCTGGCAGATGGTATGCTGGTTTTTACGGATTCGACACACATGAAGACAAACGAAGGGATGCATTACTTGTCGCACGAGACGGTTGATTCTAAAAATGGCATTATATGATTGATGTGGCGGCAACAGCCAGCAATGCACATGACAGCCAGCCATAGCTCGAAAGACTTGATTATATTGAAGAAACTATCGGACTAAAAATACAGGCAGCCTGTGCTGACAGCGGATATGACACAAGCCTTATCAATCAACAGTTGTCGGAACGAAACATAGATTTTTACGCGCCGAAAAGAACAGGGCAAAAAAGAGGGACTGCAGAGTTTCAAAGGAAAGACTTTCAATATAATGAAGCACAAGATGTATTTATCTGCCCCGGCGGAAAAAACTCCTCCCCAAATCGGCTAAACAGAACTACAAATACAGCACCAAAAGAGCGCCGCTGTCCCAAAGCCGTATGCAAAGACTGTCCATTGCGCAACAGATGTATAAGAGAAAAGGGCACTGATAAAAGAATCCAGGTAAATATCTTTGAACAACCCTCATATATGTTTTAATAGAGAATTTTTAACTCACTTTCCTTCCAAATTTCTTCAAAAGAAACCTTATTAATTTCCGCTTTTTCTATCAATTGTTCCATGCTGTCAAAATACT
>CANTEO010000062.1 GCA_947652855.1 uncultured Roseburia sp.
GTGTCTGAATGGCGTCTGTGCCTGGCGCTGTCCGCCAAATGCCAAGGCTGTATCTGAAAATGGATTTCCATGCTTTAAAGCATTGAAGCATTGACTTTCCTTTTGAATGGGAGTATGATTTAATGAAGACAGAAAACAGACAGGAGGAGATTCATGTCAACGAAAAAACTAGGCTTTATCGGTTTGGGCCTAATCGGCGGCTCCATCGCGAAAACGGCGAGGCGGATTCACCCGGACATTCAGTTGATCGCCCGGTCGGGCCATCAGTCCACCATTACGGAAGCATATGAAGCGGGCCTGATTGTGAATGAGAAGAATGCGGGCCTGGAAGATTTTGCGGATTGCGACTTTATTTTTTTATGCACGCCGGTGCAGCAGAACCTCGTCTATATCGAACGCCTTAAGAACGTCATGAAGCCTTCCTGCATCTTAACGGACGTGGGCAGCGTGAAAGGCGATATTCACAGGGCTGTTTCCAAAATGGGCATGGACGCGCATTTCATCGGCGGGCATCCGATGGCCGGCTCGGAAAAGACAGGCCTTTCAAACGCGACGGCATATTTATTGGAAAATGCGTATTACATCCTTACGCCGACGGAGGCCGTAGATCCATCCTGCGTCGATGCGCTTCAGTCGTTCGTCGCCTCCTTAGGGGCGATCCCAATGCGCATGGACTATGAGGCGCACGACGCGGCCACGGCGGCAATCAGCCATTTGCCCCATGTCATAGCCGCCGCGCTCGTCAATTTTACAGAGCAGTCGGACGATTCCTATGGAACGAGGAAGGCGATTGCGGCCGGGGGGTTTCGGGACATTACAAGGATTGCGTCTTCCTCCCCCGTCATGTGGGAGGAGATCTGCCTTGCCAATCAGACGCAGCTTTTGTCCATGCTGGATCAATTTCAAGGCGTCCTTTCCGGCATCCGTGAAAAGATCCTTTCTCTGGACGCAGAGGGCATCCGCGGCTTTTTTCAGTCTGCGAAGGATTACCGCGACTCCCTGGCGGTCACGTCAAAAGGCTCCATGCAGGCTGTGTTTGAGTTCTACTGTGATTTAATCGACGAGGCGGGCGGGATCGCGACGATCGCGACGATTCTGGCCAGCAACCATTTAAACATCAAAAATATCGGCATTATACATAACCGTGAATTTGAGGACGGCGTCTTAAAAATTGAGATGTATGACGGGGACGCATATGAACGCGCCATTGCGCTGCTTCAAAAATACCATTACACGGTTCACAAACGTTAGAGGGGAAAGATATGGAACTAAGAAACGCAACAATGCTGCGGGGGAAGGTTTTTGTCCCCGGCGATAAATCCATCTCACACCGCGCCATTATGTTTGGCGCAATTTCAGAGGGAATGACGGAAATCACAAATTTTTTACAGGGGGCGGACTGCCTAAGCACCATCTCGTGCTTTCAGGCCATGGGCGTTCCCATAGAAAATGAAAACGGCCGCGTCCGCGTTCACGGAAGGGGCCTGCATGGGCTAAAGCAGCCTGACGGCGTTTTGGACGTTGGGAACAGCGGGACGACCGCGCGCTTAATTTCCGGCATTCTCGCCGGCCAGGCGTTCCCGTCCTCGCTAAACGGAGACGCGTCCATCCAAAAGCGCCCCATGGAACGGATCTTAACGCCGCTTTCTTTGATGGGAGCGGACATAAAAAGCGAACGGGGCAACGGCTGCGCGCCGCTTGCGTTTACGCCGTCCAAGCTGCATGGCATTTCCTATGTGTCGCCCGTCGCCTCCGCTCAGGTCAAGTCCTGCATCCTGCTCGCCGGCCTGTACGCAGATTCTGTCACCTCCGTCACGGAGCCTGTCCGCTCCAGGAACCATACTGAGCAGATGCTGCCCGCATTTGGCGCGACGCTCTCCGTCTCTGGCCCTTCGGTGTCGATCTGCCCCAATCCCCGCTTAAGCGGCCAGAAAATCGAAGTTCCCGGAGACATCTCCTCCGCCGCATATTTTATTGCAGCCGGCCTGCTGGTGAAGGATTCTTATGTCCTGATTCGCAATGTAGGCGTGAACCCGACCAGAGACGGCATACTAAAGGCCGCCATTGAAATGGGGGCGGATATCTCAAAAACGAACGAACGCGCCGTTTCCGGCGAGCCAGTCTGTGACCTGACCGTCCGATCCAGCGCGTTAAGAGGGATTACAATTGAAGGGGAGCTAATACCCGCCCTAATTGACGAGCTTCCGATGATAGCCGTACTGGCCGCGTTCGCAAGCGGAACGACCGTCATCAAAGACGCCTCTGAGCTAAAGGTGAAAGAATCCAACCGCATCCATACCGTCATTGAGAACCTAAGGCGTATGGGAGCGGACGCAGAGCCGACGGAAGACGGCATGGTGATCCATGGAAATTCGGAGCGCCTTCATGCGGCTGACTTTGACAGCTTCTTCGATCACCGGATCGCGATGTCGTTCGCCGTCGCGGCGCTGGCCCTGCGGGGAGCCTCTTCTATGAAGGGGGCGGAATGCGTCAATATTTCTTATCCCTCATTTTATCAGGATTTGTGGAGCTTAATCGAAGCATAGCGGGTCACAAAATCAGCATGGCGTCCCCAAAGCTGAAAAAGCGGTATTGCTCCCTGACGGCCTCCTGATATGCAGACAGAACGCTCTCCCGCCCCGCGAGCGCGGACACCAGCATAAGAAGCGTTGACTCAGGCAGATGAAAATTGGTGACCAATCCGTCAATCACCTTAAAGCGGTAGCCGGGGTAAATGAAAATATCCGTCCAGCCGCCCGCCTCGCGCAGGCGGCCTTCCTCATCTGCAGCCGCCTCCAGCGTCCTCGTGCTTGTCGTGCCAACGGCAATCACGCGGCCGCCACGCTCTTTCGCCTGATTGACCTGCCGCGCCGCCGCGCCGCTAATCTGAAAAAATTCAGAATGCATATGGTGCTTTAACACATCCGCCTCCTTGACCGGACGAAACGTCCCAAGCCCTACATGAAGCGTAATTTCCGCGATATCCACGCCAAGCTCCCGAATCTCCTGTAAAAGAGCGGGCGTAAAATGCAGCCCCGCCGTGGGGGCCGCCGCGGATCCGTCGTATTTGGCATAGACGGTCTGATATCGGTTTTTATCCCTTAAAGGACGCGTGATGTACGGCGGAAGGGGCATCTGGCCAAGCCGGTCTAAGATTTCTTCGAAAATCCCCTCATATTCAAAGCGGATCCATCGGTTCCCATCTTCTGCGACCTCTATGACCTCCCCCGTTAAAAGCCCGTCCCCAAACACGATCCTTACGCCTTTCCTCGCTTTTTTCCCGGGCTTCACCAAGGTCTCCCAAACGTCCTTTTCCTTTCGCTTTAAAAGCAGAAGCTCAATCTGCGCTCCGGTACCCTCCCTTTGCCCGTAAAGGCGCGCCGGGATGACTTTTGTATTGTTTAAGACAAGGCAGTCCCCCGGCCTTAAATAGCTTATAATGTCAGAAAAAACATGATGCTCCAGCCGCCCGGTCTTTCTGCTTAAAGCCATGAGCCTGGAATCGGAGCGGTTCATAAGCGGCTCCTGAGCGATCAGCTCTTTTGGCAAATCATAATAAAAATCCTTCAAATCCATTTGCGTGGTTTCTCCTATCGTAATATCCTTACTTCCATTTCAATTTATAATATCCGGACGACGACGCATTTTCCCGCTCCATCTTCACATAATATGTTCCGGGGCGCATTCCGATTTTTTTGTTCTGATACGTCATCGAAAAGATGATCTTTTGCAGCTTTTGCGTATAATAGACATACCTCACCCCAACCGGCTGCGTGCCGTAATATAAGGTGAGCTTGAATTTGCCATGCGTCTTCGCATTGTAGTACAGCCGAAGATTTTGCTGCTTTGTCAATGTAATTTTATACCAGTCCGCGTTACTGACGCCCGCGGGGATCAGCCCCGTCTTCATCTTGTTTTTTTTCAGGCTAAGCGCAGATGTGTAGGACGCGCCGGATTTGTCGCTGACTTTTGTAAATTTGCGTGAAAACGAAACCGCATTCTCCCCCTTCACCCGAATATAGTATACGTTTCCTTTTTCCAGGCCAAATATGAATTGGCTCCAATAAGCCGTCCCGCTGTGCATGGTGTTGTAAAAAATCTGTTTCGAGGACAGCACGCGGGATTTCGTGCTGTCATAAAGCGCAAGATAGCCTTTTGAAAAAGACAGGGCGTTTTGGGGAGTGGACGCCTTCACCGAAAGATACCCGTTTGCGGAAGGCTTATACCGCAGCCATGTATAATTGCCGGATTTTGCATAGCAGTCCGCCTCTTTTATCACGACGCTTTTCTTTTTGTTGAAATTTACGCTGCGGTCTGACGCAAATGACGGTTTTGGAACAATGCAAATGAGGATAAAGACGGCAAACAAGATTCCGATTTTCGCTTTTTGCTTCATAGGGCCTCCTTTTTATTTCCATTGAAAGGAATAATATCCGCTGGAGGAATCGTTAAAGCGCTCCACCTTCACATAATACGTCCCGGGCTGCACCCGCTCTGTGGAATATGTGTGCCGTTGCGATTCGTCCCCTTGTATGATATACCGCTTCGCCGTTTTTATGTAGGTGCCGGAAAATGTAAATCGAATTTTCTCATTCGTCTTCCCGGAAAAATACAGATGCAAAATCTGCTTTTTCGCGACGGTAAGCTTATACCAATCGGCCGTTTTGTCCCCGGCGATAATGATCCCGCCAATCTTTTTGTTTTGCTTCACAAGCTTCGCTTTCGATTTCGCGCTCCCGCTGTTTTCCGTCACCTTCTTAAACTTGCATTGGACGGAAAGGCTCCCCTGCGGCGCCACGCGAAGGTAATAAACGGCATTTTTCTTCACGCCAAACGTCAGGGAGGCATCTGCGGAAAGGCCGCTTGACGCATTGTAGGAGAATGGCTTGGACAGCGCCGCCTTCTTTGCGTTGCACAGCTGAAATGTCCCGACAGGGGACTGTTCCGTGGAAGAGTCGCTATCCGCATCGTCTCCCGCGTCTCCCGCGATCGCGGTGACGGTGATATAGCCGTTGTTTTTGGCTTTATATTTTATCCATGCCTCTTCGTTCCCGTCCAGCTGGATTAAGGGCTTTTGATTGAAGTTTGCATTTGCCGCATGGACGTCGCCTGACAAAAGGCAAAGACACAGGGCGCTAAGGCAAACCGTTGTGATATGGATCCATTTCCTGCCAATTTTCATTCTGATTCCCTCCGTTTCTGCTATATTTTTTTATTATAACAGAACTGCAGGCACATTTCCACACCAAAGAACAAAAGCTTGCCTCATCCTATCCCCGCCTCTTTTTGCAACGCCTGCTTAAACTCGCCGCAGAACCGCCTTGCGGCTTCTAAGTCATATGCGTTCTGTTCCAAAAACTGCATGAAATGGCTGTCAATGGCCGCCCCGTCAATCCATTCCCTCACCGGCGCGACGTCCTCTGGCGCGCGGACGCCAGAGACGAGCATGACCGGGATGCGGCTGGCCCGACTCACTTCCTTCAAATAAGCCTTGACAGAATCCGAAAAGGCCCCTTCCCCATCTGTGTCCCCCATAGAAGAGACGCAATAGACGAATCCGCGCGCGTTCTCTAAAAGAGTTGGGATCCGCGCGCCAGACAATGGCGAGACGATGGAAAGCAGCAGCACGTCGTCCTGGCCGTAAAGCGCCTGCATCAGCTCGCCCTGCTCCTCAAACGGAAGATCTGGGACAATCAGCCCATCCACTCCGGCTTCCCTGCATTTTTTCACAAACGCTTCGATTCCGTAATGCAGGATGGCATTATAATACATCTGAAACACGACGGGAGCCTCAATGCCGTCCTTTCTGGCCTCCTCCATCAGACAAAACACGTTCTTTAGGGAGGTTCCGCGGCAGATGGATTGATAAGACGCCTGTTGGATGACAGGGCCGTCCGCGATCGGGTCGGAAAAGGGAATCCCAAGCTCAATGACATCCACGCCGGCCTCCTCCTGCGCCTTCAATAATGCTTTTGTGCCGCAAAAATCCGGCAGGCCCGCCATAATGCAGGTAATCAGCGCCGTCTCCTTCCGTTCCTTCAACAGTTTCATTTTTTGCTCGATCCGGTTCATGCAAACTCCTCCTTATTCCTATATTCTGAAATGGTATGCACGTCCTTGTCCCCTCTCCCGGACAGGCATACGATCATGGCTTCTTCTTTTTTCATCGTCTTCGCCTTCTTCATGGCATACGCAAGCGCGTGGGCGCTCTCAATTGCGGGGATGATGCCTTCCAAACGGCAAAGCGTAAGCAGCGCGTCCATGGCCTCCCGGTCAGTGACCGACACATACTCAGCCCGTTTTGCGTCCCTTAAATAAGCATGCTCCGGCCCTACGCCCGGATAGTCCAGCCCGGCTGAAATGGAGTGCGCAAGCTTGATATTCCCGTCTTCATCCTGCAGCAGATAGGATTTCATGCCATGCAGCGTCCCTATCTCTCCCTGCGCCATGGCCGCCGCGTGCTCCCCCGTCTCAATTCCGCGTCCCGCGGCCTCCACGCCAATCAGCTCAACGCTTTGCTCCGAAAGAAATTCCGCAAACATCCCAATGGAATTAGAGCCGCCGCCGACGCACGCCATCACCACGTCCGGAAGCCGTTTTTCCGCTTCGTAAAACTGCCTTTTGGCCTCCCTGCTGATGACGCTTTGAAATTCTTTCACGATTTTCGGATAGGGATAGGGGCCAACGGCGGAGCCGATTACGTAAAACGTGTCTTCTGCCCGTTCTGCCCACGCGCGGATGGCTTCGTTTGTGGCGTCTTTTAGCGTATTGCTGCCAGAGCGGACGCAGACGACAGATGCGCCGAGCATTTCCATGCGAAGGACATTCAACGCCTGGCGCTTCATGTCCTCCTCTCCCATATATACCGTGCATTCCATGTCAAACAGCGCGGCCCCCGTCGCGGCCGCCACGCCATGCTGGCCGGCCCCTGTCTCTGCTATGACCTTCTTTTTCCCCATGCGCCTCGCGAGCAGAATCTGGCCGATGACATTGTTGATCTTATGCGCCCCCGTATGGTTTAGGTCCTCCCTTTTCAAGTAGATTTTCGTGCCGTAAGCCTCGCTTAGGCGCTTTGCAAAATACAAGGGCGTCTCCCTCCCGACATACTGCCTCAAATAATAGCCGTATTCTTCCATAAAGCCGGGATCCCGAATCGCCTCTTCAAACGCCTCATCCAATTCCGTCAGCGTGTTCATCAGCGCCTCCGCCACAAATTGCCCGCCAAACTTGCCATAATATCCCTTCCTGGCAGTTTGCCCGTGTCTGTTTTGATTTGCGTTACTGTCCATCTTCTCTCACCTTTCTAAATAAAATTGTTCATGCCTTTCCTCTTGAATGAAAAAAACGCCCCATACATTCCGAAACAGAATGTACGGGACGATTTCCTCGTGGTGCCACCCGGTGTTCACTATGGGATAAAGCGGCGTTCGCTTCATTCTTTGAGCCTTTGGACAAAAAAAGAGCATTCCCCTGATTCGGAAAACACTCGCCACCTATCACATAATCTCTTCTTGATACGGAACCGTCCATGCGATTCTCATATCTCACCCCTGTAACGTGAGGGACACGGCATCCGCTACTCTGATTCGCTTTGCGTCTCACAAACCCATTCCCATAAAACTCTCCTGCCATTTTCCACCGGCCAATGGCTCTCTGTGAGGAACCTTTCTATGGTACTCTCTTTGCTCTCTGACTTTCTCTTTTTATGTAAAGCTGTATGCAGTCTATCACAGGGCTGCGCCGTTGTCAAGCGTCTCTTTACGGGACTTTGCCGGGCAGGCTCTCTCCTCATTTATGCGAAGCCCCGTGCCAAAGCCTCCTCCGGCGCGGGGCCATTTGCCTGCGTCAGCCGTTTAATGATGGCCTGCCAAATGATGCTTTTTCCCATTGCTATGGGTCGTCTTATGCGTCTTGCAGTATTTTTTACAGCTGCTTTTCTTTTTGTGATACTTGTCATGGTATGAGCAGTAAACGCCTTTTTTGCTGCTGTGATGGCTGCTGCTCGCAGCGGCATAGCCGCCGCTGTGATGGCTATTGCTGCCCGTGACGGCGTAGCCGCCGCTGTGATGGCCGCCGCCATGCCCATGCGCCAGCGCAGGCGCGCTAAAGCTGCATGATACCAAGACCGCCGTCGCCGTCACGATCGCCGCCCGTTTCCATTTTTTCAAACAACTCATCTTCATTCCCTCCTAAACTCATCGCCGTTTCTTTGCGTTACATATAGTACACGATTCAACACGTGAAATCCTTGCAAAAATTTTTTCAAAAAACAGAGAAAGGGCCGTATGGAGGAAATCGGTTAATGATGGTGGCTGGAGGAATGCCCGCCGTTATGCTCATGCTCGCTAATCTGCCCATGGATTTCTGACAGCTCCATGTCCTTGCAGTCCTCCACGGTTATTGTGCCGTCATACTGAGTGAGCGTCAGCCAGGCATAGTACTTCCCGGTGGACATCCCATGCTCATGCGCCTGTGAGGCGACGCTTAAATCTGCGCTGACGCTTTTGCCGCCATGCCCGCTATGGCTTAGGCATTGGCTGGCCCCGGCGGCTAAGGCGTCCTCCCTCCCGCCCTCTGCGGCCACGGTCAGATACAGCTCGGATTCCCCCGTCAGGTACTGGCCCATAGCTTCGCTGCCCACAATGCTGTCGATTGCGTCTGTATATTTTTTTCCGGTCAAGGAAAGGCCCTTTACGATTTCGGTTCCCTCCGCATTGTAAGCCGTTACGGAAACCACCCGGTCAAAGCGGCTTAGCGCAAGCTCAATGGAAGGATTGACGTCAATGCTTAGATATGAGACCGGGGAAAACACCCAATTATAGCCGTATGCCCCGGCAACGGCAAAAAACGCCACGCAGGCGGCCGCTAACGCTCTCTGAACTGACCTGCGGCGGCCCGTGCGCATCCGCCGCCCGCGCTGCTTGGATAAATACTGCTTTGTGGATTCCATCAACTGGGGATCTGCCTGAATGCTGTCAAACGCGTCATGAATTTTATTTCTCAATTCCGCCACCTCCCAGTTTTCCCAGAGAACGGCCCTTTTCTGCCGGCCCATCCTCAAGGAGCTTCTTTAAGATCCCCCGTCCCCTGGACAAAAGGGAATATACCGTATTCTCTTTTTTTCCGAGAATCCGCCCCATCTCCAAGGCGGAATACCCTTCGTAATAGTGCAGATAAATCACGTCCCTGTATTTTTTCGGCAAGGACAGCACGGCCTCAAGCACTTCTCTGCGCCCTTCCGGCTCCTCTGCCGCCACTTCGCGCAACGCATCCAAAGGAAGCATATTGCGCCGGAAGAAATTTTTCAGATAGTCCTTGCAGGCATTGATGGACACGCGCAAAAGCCATGCCCTTTCATGCTCCTCATCCGAAAACGCCTCCTCGTGCAGCATATATTTCAAAAAAACTGTTTGAAACACATCCTCGGTATCCGCCCGGTTTTTCAAATGATAAAAGCAGACGCGCCGCACCAGGCCCGCATACGCTTCCACGGCATGGCATACCTCCGCTTCGCTTCTCATCCATGCATCCCCTCCCCACGCTTCTTACGCGTCCTGTTCTTTCGCATTGCATGACGGCATTCGCCCTTCCGTCCCAAAAGCCGCGGCCCCGTTCCGTCACCTTATGCCGTACCCTTTGCATACGTCCCATGCTGCTTAAAATACGCCTTCACCCGTTCAATTGACATTGTAGCCCTCCTTAAAGCATCCTCATTTTTATAGTTGAAAAGAGCTTTTTTCCTATGCTAAGATCATACTACATTTGCTGTGAAACGGCAACGTGCAAATCGGCCTGCGTGACACAGTGCGATTCCATGCAGCCGTCAATATTGATACTTCTTTTGATATTTGGCTAGCATCCCAACAGACAAAGTCAGCGCGAGAAGCTCCGCCGCAGGATTCGCCAGCCAAATTCCCGTCACGCCAAGCGCGGCGGGCAAAAGAAGCATGGCGGCCAGCATAAAGACAAAGGAGCGCGAAAAAGCAAGGATCGCCGACACAATGCCATTGGAGAGCGCCGTGAATAAGCTGCTGGCAAAAATATTGAACCCGATGAAAAACAGGGCTAATGTGCAGAGCCGGTTCCCAGACACCGCAAGGCCATACACGGGGTCGCTTGGGCGGGCAAACACGCCTACCAGGGGTTTTGTCAAAAGAAACGAAAGCGTCACGGTCAAGACGGAGATGCAGGCGATGACCCGAAAGCTGAGTGAGGCCAGCTGATGTAATTTTTCCCTGTTCCCTTCCCCATAGTAATAGCTTACCATTGGCGCGACGCCGTAGGAATAGCCCGTATACAAAGAGCTTGCGAACATCAGCACATACATGATGATGGTAATGGCGGCCACGCCGCTCTCCCCCACATATCGCAGCATCGTCCAGTTAAACAGCAGCGTGACGATTCCGGTGACGCAGGCCGTCGCCATTTCAGAGCATCCGTTTGACGCGGCGCTTTTTAAGACGCTTAGGCGAAAGCACGGCTTCTTGAAATGCAGCAGGCTTTTTTTTCGGCTAAACACAAACAGGCCGACAATGGCCGTCACGGAGTAGCCCATGCCTGTCGCGACTGCCGCGCCCCCGATCCCCATGTCAAGCACGGCGATAAAGCAGTAATCCAGCGCCATGTTCAAGACGCCCCCCGCCACGGAGCAGAGCAAAGAGAGCGCGGCCTTCTCGCTTGCGATCATGTAAAGCGTAAAATTGTTCATCAAAAGAATGGGAACCGTGAACGGCAAGTAGCGGCTTATGTACGTTGTGCAGTAGCCCGCCACGTCTGCGGACAGGCCCATTCCTGAAAAAATGGCGTCCATCGTCAGATACCCCAGGCCGCACATAATAAGGCCGACCGCCACGTTCACAAGAATTAGGAACGTAAAATCCTCTTTCGCCTCATCCGCTTTTTTCTCCCCCATTTTTTTCATAATGACGGCGCTGCCCCCTGTGGCGAGCATCGTAGAGACGGCCGTTACAAACTGGATGATGGGCGCCGTCAAATTAATGGCCGATAACGCGTCCGTGCCGATCAGATTAGAGACGAATAGGCCATCCACCATGGTGTAAAATGACATAAATAGCGACATAGCGACCGTCGGCGCGGCGAATCGAAAAATGTTCCTTAGCGTTACGGGCTTGCCGTATGCGTTTTGCTGTTCCATAAATGTTTCCTCCTGGCTTGATTTTTTTTGTTCTGTATCGTATCATAAACGATACAGTAACTGTACAGTCAAGGAGGAATGGAACGATGGACAAAAAAGATAAGCTGCTGACGATCGGACGGTTTGCCGCCATGCATGGGATCAATAAAAAAACGTTGATGTGGTATGATGAGATTGGCCTGTTCTCCCCGGCCGCCATCCATCCCCAGAACGGCTATCGCTATTACAGCTACCGCCAAAGCCCTCTTTTAGAGACAATCCTGCTGCTGCGCGACCTGGACGTGCCGATAAAGGAAATCCAGGCGTTTGTGCAGGACCGCTCCGCCAAGCGCCTTGCCGCGCTTTACAGCGATAAAATCCGGGCCCTGGATGAAGAGCTGCTGCATCGAAACGCCATCCGTCAGACGCTCATAAAGCGGCGGCAGCAAATGCTCACCCTAATGCAGATTGACCTGACAGAGATCGCTGTCATAGAAAAAGAGGAGCGCGGCCTGGTGACGGTCGCTATTGAAAAAGACATCTCCTTTGAAAAGGAGGTGGAGCTGATTACCGCTGAGACGGAAAAATACCGGCTTCGGCGGCTGCACGACGCCTCTTATGGCAGCATGATTTCCGTCGAAAGCCTGCGCAGCGGCGCATATGGCGACTACGCCAGGCTATTTATCGAGATTCCCGTCCCAAACGATCCCTCTTCCAAAGAGGGCAGCCTGCACATACAGCCAGGCGGAACGTATGTCAGGGCGTTCCATCTGGGGGGCCTTGCGGATATGCCCCAAAAATATCAGGAGCTCTTTTCGTTCGCCCAAAAAAGAGGCCTCGAATTGCATGGATTTTCCTATGAGATGGGAATCAACGACAATGTGATCGAACGGATTGAGGATTACATCGTGCAGATTGAGATTCCCGCCCGCCCTAAGCGCTAGCGCGCCACGGCCCATGGCGGTAAAACCAGATGGACAGCACGGACGCAATCCCCCATCCAATCGGCCAGGAGCTCCAGATGCCGACATATCCGTACCCTTTTGCAAGGAACATCGCCAAAGCCACCCGCAAGGCTAAGTCTGTGAAGGTCGCCGCCATAAACTGCCGCATCAGGCCCGCGCCGCGCAAGACGCCGTCCGCGATCAGCTTCACCGAAATGACGAAATAAAACGGCGACACAATCCGAAGGAACAGCGTCCCGGACGTCAAAGCCAGGCTGGAAGGGGCATGGCCTAAAAACAGCCGGATCAGCGCGCCGCCTGCAAAGTAATACAGGGCCGCAATTGGCAGGCACAGCATCCACACCAGCTTCACCCCCGCGCGAAACCCCGGCTTGATCCGAACAAGGCTCCCGGCCCCGATATTTTGCGCCGCATAATTCGAGACGCCGTTTCCCAGGGTCGTAAACGACGTCACCACCAGGCTGTTCAGCTTCACCGCGGCGGAATACCCGGCGATCACGCCCGGCCCAAACCCATTGATTACGCCCTGGATCATGATATTCCCGACGGAAATGAAGCTTTGCTGCAAAATGCTTGGGATGGCGATGACGGCAATTTTTTGAAGCAGCTTCCACGAAAACGCCTTTGCCCGGCCCTTTGCAGGCATCCCGGACAGGCGCCTTAACACAACCCACAGGGAAAACGCGCAGCTTACGCCCTGGCAAAGAAACGTCGCCCAGGCCACGCCTGACACGCCCATGCCGAAAACAGACACAAACAGGATGTCCGCCAGGATATTCGCCGTGGAAGACGCCGCCAGGAACAAAAACGGCGTTTTGGAGTCGCCAAGCGCCGAGAAAATCCCCGTCGCGATATTATAGAAGAACAAAAACGGCAGGCCCCAGACATAAATGTCCAGATATAGCTTGGAGTCCGCAAAAATCTCATTTGGGGTCTTGATTTGGCGCAGCAGGCCGTCGCAGCTTAGGATGCCAAAGAGCATCAGGCATATGCAGAGGATCCCGCTTGCGGCCATGGCCGTGCCAACCGCCGTTTTCATCTCCTTGTAATTTTTAGCGCCGTAAAGCTGCGACACAATTACGGAACAGCCAATATTGCAGCCAAACGCAAAAGCAAGGAAAACCATTGTGACGCCGTAGCTGTTGCCAACCGCCGCCAGCGCGTTTTCCCCGATGAATTTCCCCGCCACGAAGCTGTCCGCAATGTTATAAAGCTGCTGAAACAGAATGCTCCCAAACAGCGGCATGCAGAATTTCCATAAAACCCGCTCCGGCGTCCCTTTTGTTAAATCCTGATTCATGCAACGCACCTCCTGAATTTTTTTCCATCACGCATTATAGTCCACTTGAAGGAATTTGTAAAACATGAAATGATGAAATGGCAGGCAAAATCAACTCATACGGAGGAATGATACCATGTCAAATACAATGACGGAAATCTATTATATTGAAGATGATGAAACAATTGCAATGGCTGTCAAAGAATATCTCAGCCAAAAAGGGTATGCCGTCTCTCTATTTGGGACGTTGGAAAGCGGAAAGAAGGCATTGGAGCGCCATGTTCCAAGCATTGCGCTGATTGACTGGAATATGCCAGACGGCGAGGGAAACAGCTTTTGCAGATGGATACGCTCAAGATGGAAAGAACTGCCAGTCATTTTTCTGACTGTCCGAGATGACACTTGTGATATTATTTCTGGTTTTGAATATGGGGCAGATGATTATGTAACAAAACCTTTTGAACTGGAAATTCTGTATTCCCGCATCCACGCATTGCTGCGCAGGGCAGGAAATGTGCAGAGCCAGTATCTTTCCTGCGGTTCTATTTCGATTGACAAAAACAAAACGGCAGTATTTTGTGGCGAAAAAGAAATTACCGTCAGCCAAGCAGAATACCAGCTTTTGCAGCTTTTAATGGAAAATAAGGGGAAAACCGTCACAAGAGAACGGCTGCTGACTCAAATCTGGGACAACAACGGGAATTATGTCAATGATAATACGTTGACCGTGACAATCAAACGGCTTAGAGAAAAGCTCCATCATCCGTCCTGCTTAAAAACAATACGGAGCT
>CANTEO010000063.1 GCA_947652855.1 uncultured Roseburia sp.
TCCATGCCCGTTTATGCCGCCCAATGTCTGGGCCATGTCCCAAAATGGATTTCCGTGTTTTGAATCTATGAAAAGATGCTTTAGGGGTTTTGCATACGCGCGCCTGCGTGCGCGGGCCGTCCGTGCCGCTTAGGCTTTTTCAGATTCTTTTTATTACTGGGTTGACTTTTGGGAAATGGTTTGCTATTCTAAAAAATGTACGTTGTTTCAGTTATTTTTTTAGAGAAGATATGTCTTTTTGATTGATAATATATATTGAGCGTGGGGATTTGACAGATAGTTGGCGTGGTTTTTGGATTTAGGAGGAAAATGAAATGAGTAATCAGATGAATGATATGGATAAAAGAAATGATGAAGTGCAAAACGAAGGCGCAGTTTCGGGCATCTTGGGATTCTGCGGGAAAAACATCCGCTTTATAGGCGGCGCGGCGGTTCTCGTGATTTTGGTCGTGGCACTGATTTTGATTACCGGCAAGAAGGATCCGAAAGAGGAGCGGCAGGATCCTGCGGGGACGGAGGCGGTTCAGGTATCCTCAGAGACGGAGGAGCGTTACGAGGAGCTTGTGGATCCGGAAATTGAGAAATTGATTCAGAATTACTACAAGGCATATGCGAAAGGAAAGCTCAAGAAGGTGGAGAAGCTGGCCAGCCCGATCTCCGATGCGGAGAAAAGCTATATTTCCGTGTTCAGCGAATATTTGATGAAATGTGAGAACATCACCTGCTTTACGAAGAAAGGGCTGGAGGAAGGCTCTTATATCGTTTCCGTTTATTTGGACATGAAATTTAAGGATATTGAGACGACGGCCCCGGGCCTTGAGATGTTTTATGTGCAGAAAGAGGACGGACAGTTCCATATCAATAATCTGTACGGGCAATTTAATTTAAAAAGGCAAGTGTTTGACACGGATGAGGCAATCATGGCCAAGCTGGATGAATTCAGCCAGCAGGAGGATGTCCTTGCGCTGCGGGAAAAAGTGCAGAAGCGGTATGAAAAGGCGCTGGGGTCAGACGAAAGCTTAAAGGAACTGGTGGAGACGACCATACCGGACGCCTTTAAGGTGCAGGCAGTGGAGGCGAAGAAGGCCGAGGAAGAAAAGAAGGCCGCAAAAGAGGAAGAGAAGAAGAAGGCCGAAGAGGCGGCGGCGAAAAAAGCGGAGGAAGAAAAGAAGGCTGCGGAGCGCGCGTCTGCAGTGACCGTATATGCATTGGATAAAGTCAATGTCCGCGCGGACGCCAGCGAGACGGCGGATGTGCTTGGGCAGTTGGAGCCGGGCGCGCAGACGACGCGTTTGGAAGAGCGGGACGACGGATGGAGCCGAGTGGACTTCACTGACGGCCAGGAGGGCTATATTAAGTCGGAATTCCTTTCTACGGAGAAGCCGGATCCTGCACAGGCTCCTGCGGCGGAAGAAGAGGCGCCGCCAGCAAGCTCTGCGGCATTGCCGGAAGGAAAGACGATTACGGTTCAGGAGAGCTTGAATATCCGGAAGAGCATGAGCGAGGATGCGGACAAGGTTGCGACTGCATTTGCCGGGGACACGGTCACGGTCATTATGAGCTATCAGGAAGGCTGGACGAAGGTGTCTTACAAAGATATTACAGGATATATCCGAACGGACTTGCTTCAGTAATCAATTCGATGAAAATGGGTTCTACCAAGTTACGGAGACTTTGGCCGTCAGGCAAGTCTCCGTATTTTGTCATTTCATAGGATCGGGAGGGGAGAGGCATGGAAAAAGGAATCAGGATTAATAAATATTTAAGCGAGGCGGGCGTATGCTCCAGGCGGGAGGCAGACCGTCAGGTGGAAAATGGGAATGTGTGGATTGACGGGGAGCCGGCAATGATGGGGAGCCAGGTTTTGCCAGGGCAGGAAGTGCTTTTTATGGGACGCCTGGTTCAGAAGGAAGAAGAGAAGATTTTAATTGCCGTCCATAAGCCGGTCGGGATTGTCTGTACGGCTGAGAAACGGGAAAAAGACAATATTGTGGATTTCATACATTATCCGAAGCGGATTTATCCGGTGGGGAGGCTGGATAAGGATTCCTCCGGCCTGATTTTCATGACAAACCAAGGGGAGCTTGTCAATAAAATGATGCGCGCGGGGAATGGGCATGAGCGGGAATATGTCGTGACGGTCAGAAAGCCGTTGACGGAGCCTTTTTTACGCGGGCTTGCCGGGGGCGTGCCGCTTGTGGAGCTTGGCGTGACGACCAGGAAATGCCAGGTGAGGCAATTGGGGAAACGTACCTTCCAAATTATCCTAACGCAGGGGTATAACCGACAAATCCGCAGGATGTGCGAATATTTTGACTACCGCGTGGAAGAATTAAAACGGGTGCGCATTCTCAATGTCCGGTTGGGCGATTTGGAGCCGGGCGCATATCGGCGCATTGAGGGGGAGGAGTACGATCGGCTTTTGAAGCTGCTCGCGGATTCGAAAAACGGCCCGGTGATTGCGGAAAAAGGAGCGGGGAAATGGACGTAAAAGCAAGGATTGAAGAATTGAAGGCGCAGATTGAATACCACAGCGACCGTTACTACAATGAAGACAGCCCGGTAATTTCCGACCATGAATACGATGTTTTGATGCAGGAGCTGAAAAAGCTGGAGAAGGAGCATACGGAATATGCCACAGACGACTCCCCTACAAAAAAAGTGGGCGGTAAGGCAAAACGTCAGGCAGGCGTTTTGGTGCGCCACAATGTTCCGATGTTAAGCCTGCAGGATGCGTTTTCCAAGGAAGAAGTCATGAAATTTGTGGAGGAGATGAGGGAACAGCTGGAGGATCCGGAATTTGTAGTGGAGTATAAGATTGACGGGCTTTCTATGTCGCTGCGCTATGAGAATGGGGAGCTTATGCTGGCCGAGACGCGCGGGGACGGCATTAACTTTGGGGAGGATGTGACGGAAAACGCGAAGGTCATTCCGGACGTCAAGGTGAAATTGAAGGATTCCCCGGAATATCTGGAGGTGCGCGGCGAGGTCTATATGAAGAACGCGGATTTTGACGCGGTTAACGAGCGTCAGGAGCTGCTTGGGAAAAAAGCGTTTGCGAACCCCAGGAACTGCGCCGCAGGAACGCTGCGTCAGCTTGACTCTTCCATTGTGAAGGAGCGAAAGCTGTCCATGTTTGTTTTCAACGTGCAGCAGACGCGCGGGATTTCCTTTGAGACGCATACGCAAGGGTATGAGTTTTTGAAAAAACAGGGCATTCCCGTTATAGACGGCTATACGGTCTGTAAGACAGGAGAGGAAGTTTGGAAGGCCATCGAAGAGATCAGCGAAAGCCGCGGGAGCCTTGCCTATGACATTGACGGGGCAGTCGTAAAACTAAACCGCTTAAGCGACAGGGAGCTTTTGGGGGCGACCTCCAAAGTCCCGCGGTGGGCCGTCGCCTATAAGTACCCGCCGGAAGAGAAGGAGTCTGTGATTCGGGAGATTGAGCTGTCTGTAGGGCGCACGGGCCGTATCACGCCGACGGCGGTGTTTGACCCGGTGCGTCTGTGCGGCACGTCGGTTGCAAGGGCGACGCTTCACAATCAGGATTTCATCAATGAGCTGGATCTTGGAATTGGAGACACGGCCGTCGTCTATAAGTCCGGCGAGATTATCCCAAAAATCAAAGAGGTGAAGAAGGAAAAGCGCCCGTCGGATTGGGAGCGGTTTCGGATTCCTGACGTTTGCCCCGCCTGCGGAGAGAAGACAGTGCGCGATTTGGACACGGCGGACATCAAATGCGTCAATGAAAGCTGCCCCGCGCAGCTGGAGCGGCATATCATCAATTTTGTCGGCAGGGACGCCATGGACATCAAAGGCTTTGGGACGGTGTACATTGAGGAGCTTGTCAGGAGAGGCTGCCTGCGCACCATCGCTGACATTTATCATTTAAAGGAGCATCGGGACGCGCTAATTGAGGAAGGCGTCATTGGAAAGGAAAAAAATACGGATAAGCTTTTGCTTGCGATTGAGAAGTCCAAAGATAACGACGCGTACAAGCTTTTGACGGGCCTTGGGATCTCCAATGTCGGAAAAGCGGCGGCGAGGACGATTATGCGAAAATTTCGCTCCATGGATGCGCTGATGCAGGCGACTGTGGAAGAGCTGTGCGAGGTGGACGACGTTGGGGAAATCTCCGCCGGCTGCATTACGCGGTTTTTTGAGAAAAAAGAAAACCAAGAGCTGATGCGGCGCTTGAAAACGGCGGGGCTAAATATGGAGTGCCTGGAGCAGGAGACGGGCGGCGCGCGGTTTTCGGGACTGAAATTTGTCATTACAGGGACGCTCGCGACGCTTGGCCGGAAAGAGGCGGCAGAGCTGGTGGAGCGCCTTGGGGGAAAAGTGACAGGATCCGTCTCAAAAAAGACGAGCTATCTTTTGGCAGGGGAGAATGCGGGCAGCAAGCTGGCGAAAGCGCAGGAGCTTGGCGTCACGGTGCTCTCAGAAGAAGAGTTCCTTCAGATGACGGAGGATGCGGAACAAGAAACGCAATAAAAATGTAAAGAAGGTGCAGATATGCCAATTCGGACACAAAGCGATTTGCCGGCTAAGGAGATTTTGGAAAAAGAGAATATTTTCGTCATGGACGAAAATCGGGCGATGCATCAGGACATTCGCCCCATCAGCATTGCGATCTTAAACTTGATGCCGCTCAAGGAGGACACGGAGCTGCAGCTTCTGCGCTCGCTGTCCAATACCCCATTGCAGGTGGACATCACGTTTTTGACGATGACGACCCATGAGTCAAAGCATACGTCAAAGAGCCATCTGAATAAATTTTACCAAGTGTTTTCTGATGTGAGGCGTCAGCGGTTTGACGGCCTGATTATTACGGGGGCGCCGGTGGAGATGCTGGAATTTGAGGCGGTTGATTATTGGGAGGAGCTTTGCCGGATCATGGACTGGACGAAAACCCATGTGACCTCAACGCTTCATTTGTGTTGGGGCGCGCAGGCGGGGCTATATTACCATTACGGCATCAAGAAGCATATCCTGGGCCGCAAAGTCTTCGGCATATTTGAGCATCATGTCCGAAACAGGAGGGTTCCGCTTGTGCGGGGCTTCGATGACTGCTTTATGGCGCCGCATTCCAGGAATACCGAAAACCGCGCGGAGGACATTCGGGCGGTGAAGGAGCTGACGATCCTTGCGGAATCAGAGGAGGTGGGCGTGTTTTTGGCGATTGCGGACGAGGGCCGGAAGATTTTCGTCATGGGCCACCCGGAGTACGACAGGCTGACGTTAGACAAGGAATATAAGCGGGATATGGAGAAGGGGATACATATAGATGTTCCAAAAAATTACTATCCGAACGATGACGCCTTACAGCGCCCGAATTTGCAGTGGAGGTCGCATGGGAACGCGCTTTACGCGAACTGGCTGAACTATTACGTGTACCAGCAGACGCCGTATGACTTTATCGACACGGCGGGGATTGTGGGAAAATAAGATGGTAAGAAAAAAGGCCGCTGCGCTGAGAAGTCATTCTTAGCGCGGCGGCCGGCTTGCCTGTGCCGGATGAAAAATCGCCATAGCCCCCCCTGCTTCTTGTGCCAACTCAAGAAGCGGTTCGGGCGGCGCTTCACAGGAGGGCCGTTAAGGCGTCATTCTTTGATTTCGTCAATATCTGTTAAGTTTACGCCGGAAACGTTCAGCAGGGCTTTGATGGTCAAATATTCCTTTTTTAGCTTTGCGTATGTCTCGACGGCGTTTTCTTTCTTTGCCAGCATCATATATTCTTGAATCTTTTTAAAGTCATCCAGCGCTATTTTTGTCACTTCAATATTCGTAGGCATTTCGTCACCTGCTTTCTTGTCAAAGTATTGGTTGTCTGCTGCAATAAAAGTATAGCAGAGCCTGCATAAGGTGTAAAGGGGATTCCGCGGTTGGCTTTCGGGCAAGACGGTCGGCGATTTTGACGTTTCTTATCTTCCCACTTCTTTAGAAAATCTTAAAATCCGCTAAAATTTTTCATTTTTGTAAAAATTCATTTGAAAAATGGCAGTATTTGTATATAATAAGAATGTATATGCAAAAATATGATTAAAGTCACGTTTTGTGTTCAAAATAAAGTGCAGGAAGATGAAAGGGGAAACATAGAATGGTTTCGACAGATATTGGAATTGATTTAGGGACGGCGAGCATTTTGGTATATATTAAGGGCAAGGGCGTAGTGTTAAAGGAACCTTCTGTCGTTGCATTTGACCGGGATACGAATAAAATAAAGGCGATTGGAGAAGAGGCGCGCCTGATGCTTGGCAGGACGCCGGGAAATATCGTCGCCGTCAGGCCGCTGCGTCAGGGCGTGATTTCTGACTATACCGTGACGGAGAAGATGATTAAATACTTTATACAAAAGGCGATGGGCAAGAAGAATTTCCGTAAGCCCCGGATCAGCGTCTGCGTCCCTAGCGGCGTGACGGAAGTGGAGAAAAAGGCCGTGGAGGACGCGACGTACAATGCGGGCGCGCGGGAAGTGACGATTATTGAAGAGCCGATCGCGGCGGCGATTGGGGCGGGGATCGACATAGCGCGGCCCTGTGGGAACATGATTGTGGACATTGGCGGCGGCACGGCCGATATCGCCGTGATCTCACTGGGCGGCTCTGTAGTGAGCACGTCCATTAAGATTGCCGGGGATGATTTTGACGAGGCGATCGTGCGTTATATGCGCAAGAAGCACAATCTCCTAATCGGCGAGCGGACGGCTGAGGACATCAAGATCAAAATCGGCTCCTGCTTCCCGAACGGGAACAATGAGACGATGGACGTGCGCGGGCGCAATCTTGTGACGGGCCTTCCAAAGACGGTCACCGTGTCTTCGGAGGAGACGGAGGACGCGCTTAGGGAGCCGACGCTTCAGATTGTGGAGGCGGTGCATTCCGTGCTTGAGAAGACGCCGCCGGAGCTTGCCGCAGACGTGGCGGACCGGGGAATCGTGCTGACCGGGGGAGGCGCGCTGCTTCGGGGCTTAGAGGAGCTTTTGGAGGATCGGACGGGCATCAATACGATGACGGCGGAGCAGCCCATGACCTGCGTTGCGATCGGGACAGGAAAGTTTGTGGAATTTTTATCAGGAAAACGGGATGAGGTCTAAAGGTTTCCCATAGTTTGGCCGATATTATAAGATAATAGGCAGTTGGCGGCTTGGCTGAGAGGCAGGCTGCATTTTCTGCTTTGTTAGAATATCAGGGATGGCAGGCAGTTCACGGAGGAGCAGGAAGGAGAGCCAGATATGGTTAAAGGTCTATATACCGCTTATACCGGCATGATTGAGGAGATGCGGCGAATGGACGTCATGACGAACAACCTCGCCAATGCGGACACGACCGGATATAAGAAAGAAGGCACAGTGAATCAGTCGTTTGACGAGCAGCTTGCGCTTAAGATTAAAGATCGGACCGAGCTTTTTCAGGAGAGAAGGCTAGGTGATGTGAGCCTTGGCGTGAAAGTCGGTGAGACATACCGGGATTTCAGCCAGGGGAATTTTTATGTGACGGACAATCCATATGACGTGGCGTTGGACGGCAATGGGTTTTTTGCCATTGAGTTTCGGAGCAAGAACGGGGAGACGTCCATCAAGTATACGAGGGACGGATCCTTTACCGTGGACCGCAACGGCTATCTGATGACGAAGGACGGCGACTACGTGCTCAACGCCAACGGGGCGAGGAACACGGCCGGCGGGCAGGCGAATTATATCCGGGTGGATCCGAATCAGGACGTGAGGATTGAGACGGACGGCTGGATCTATCAGGACAACGCCAGGGTGGCGCAGATCGGCCTGGTGGATTTTGAAAATTACAATTATCTTGAGAAGTACGGGGAGAACCTGTTTGACGTGGTTGCCGGCGGGCAGTTGATGGAGTCGGAGGCCAGCATTGAGCAGGGTTGCCTTGAGATGTCGAACACCAACGTCGTGACGGAGATGGTGGAGATGATTACGATTACCAGGGCATATGAGGCGAATCAAAAGATTATCACTACGATTGACGATACATTGGATAAAGCCGTGAACGCGGTAGGTCAGGTATAGGAGGGTGAGATAGCATGATGAGGTCACTTTGGTCGGCGGCGTCAGGAATGATCGCGCAGCAGGCGAATGTAGATACGATTTCCAACAACCTTGCAAATGTGAACACTACGGGATACAAAACGCAGCGCGCGGAGTTTAAGTCGCTTCTGTATCAGAATATGCAGACGAGGACGACGACGGCGAACGGGGAAAATAAGCCGGTCGCGGCGCAGGTGGGCCTTGGCACCAGGATTGCGGCCATGAACACGTTTTATACGCAGGGCGCGATGCAGGCAAGCGAGAGCGACACGGATTTCGCGATCAGCGGAGACGGCTTCTTTGCGGTTCGCGGCGATGACAATAATGTATATTATACCAGGAACGGCTCGTTTCAATGGGCGATTGGTCCCACGGGAGTGACGCTGTGCAACTCTGACGGCTATCCGGTGCTGGATACCAATGGGAACACGATCGTCGTCCCGAATGGGATCGCCAGCGACAATATGAGGATTACCAGCGAGGGCGATATCGGATACGTTGGGAATGACGGCAATTTCGTCGCGATGAACCGTTCGATCGCGCTGTATCAGTTTACGAATCCGGCGGGCCTGCAGAAAATGTCCAGAAGCCTGCTTGCGGTGACGGACGCTTCTGGCGAGGCCATGAACGAGCGGACGACGGCGGGGCTTACAAGGAGCAGCGTGAGGCAGAATTATCTGGAGGCGTCCAACGTGCAGGTTGCGGACGAGATGGTGAACCTGATCATTGCGCAGAGGGCGTATGAGCTGAATTCCAAAGCGATTCAGGCGTCGGACGATATGCTTCAGCAGGCGAATAACCTCAAGCGGTAACAGTCGCTGCATCAATAAATGAGAGTAGGGGGAATGGAGCATGGGATTAGACAGCCTTTCGGCAATTGCGGGCCAGACGTACCGCTCTGCGGCGGACAGCAGCGCGAGCGCGCTGCAGGATAGGCTAAGCGGCGGGGATCTTGGAAATGCCGCGGATGACGAGCTGATGGACGTCTGCAAGGAGTTTGAGGCTTACTTTGTGGAGCAGGTGATGAAGGAAGTGGAAAAGACGATTCCAAGGGATGAGGAAGAGGACGCTTCTATGTCGCAGCTTAGGGATTATTTCAAAGAAGAGATGATTCAAACGCTTGCCAAAGATGTATGCGATCAGCAGAATCTGGGCTTGGCGCAGCAGTTGTATGAGCAGATGAAACGGAATTATTCCGTATAGATTTGAGAAATCCTGTTTGGTGAAAAGCGGAGAATCCTGCAAAGCTTTGTATGCAGGGTTCTCTTTTCATTCTGTAGGGAGTGGCTTGCCCGCGTTATCTGTATTAGGGGAAATTGTATTTGGGAGGGAAACGGTTGGAGACAGTCAAAGGCTATGTAGATCATATCATCTATCGAAATTCGGAAAATGGGTACACCGTATTTCAGATGATATGCAAAGAGGAAGAGCTGACTTGCGTGGGGACATTTCCTGTCATCAGTGAAGGGGAGAATATGAAAGCGGAGGGGGAATATGCCAGCCACCCTACGTATGGAAAACAGTTTGTGGTGCGCAGGATGGAGGAATGCGAGCCGGAGGATGAGGCGGCGATGGTGCGTTATCTGGGATCAGGGGCAATCAAGGGCATAGGGATGGCTTTGGCGAGCCGGATTGTGCGCCGGTTTCGGGAAGACACCTTTCGCATCATGGAAGAGGAGCCGGAGCGCATTGCGGAAGTAAAGGGCATCAGCAAACGCATGGCGATGGAGATTTCCGGCCAAATGGCGGAGAAGCGGGACTTGCGCCAGGCGACCATTTTTTTGCAGAAATACGGAATCTCCGTCAATCTGGCAGTGAAGGTCTATAAGGCATATCAGCAGGACATCTATCGGATCATAAAAGAAAACCCCTATCAGCTTGCAGATGACATTCAGGGCGTAGGCTTTAAAATTGCGGATGAGATTGCCGTGAAAGTCGGGATACGCGCCGATTCTGATTTCCGAATTCGAAGCGGCATTTTATACAGCCTGCAGCAGGCGGCGTCCGAAGGGCATACCTACCTTCCAAAGCAGGAGCTGACAAGACGGACGGCATGGCTTTTGGGCGTTGACGCATCCTTGATGGAAAAGCATTATATGGATTTAGCCATTGATAAAAAAGTCATGGTTAAGGGGGAGCGGATTTACGGCGCGCTCTATTATAAGATGGAATCCTCCATTGCGGATATGCTTTGCCAGCTGGATATGAAATATGACATACCGGACCGTCTGCTTGAGCGTCAGATCCGGCAGATTGAGCGGCAGAGCGAGATGGAGCCGGATGAAATGCAGCAGGCGGCAGTGAAGGAAGCGGTGAAAAGCGGGGTGTTTATCCTGACGGGAGGCCCCGGCACCGGGAAAACCACGACGATCAATACGATTATACGCTATTTTGAGCGGGAAGGCATGGACATTTCCCTGGGCGCGCCTACGGGGCGGGCTGCAAAGCGGATGAGCGAGACGACAGGCTGTGAGGCGAAGACCATCCACCGTATGTTAGAGCTGAACGGCGGGGTGGAGGGGAACGCCGGATTTTCGCGGAATGCGGAATATCCCCTTGAGACAGACGTGATTATCATTGATGAAATGTCCATGGTGGACGTTCCGTTGATGTATGCGCTGTTAAAGGCGGTTGCGCCCGGGACAAGGCTGATTTTGGTCGGGGACGTCAGCCAGCTTCCAAGCGTTGGGCCGGGGAGCGTGTTGAAGGACATCATTGAGGCGGGGGCATTTTCTGTGGTGAAGCTGCATAAGATCTTTCGGCAGGCGGCAAAGAGCGACATCATTTTAAACGCGCATAAAATCAATGACGGCAAAGACGTGGAGCTTGACAATAAAAGCATGGATTTCTTTTTTCTAAAGCGGTATGAGGCGGAAAAAATCATCAATGTGACAGTTCAGTTGATTGCGCAAAAGCTGCCAGGCTTTGTGAACGCGTCCCCCATGGACATTCAGGTGCTTACGCCGATGCGCAAGGGCCTGCTCGGCGTAGAGCGCCTAAACGGGATTCTTCAGCAGTACTTAAACCCCAAGTCGCAGGATAAAAAAGAGAAAGAATATGGATCGGCCATCTTTCGGGAGGGCGATAAGGTAATGCAGACCAAAAATAATTACCAGCTGGCCTGGGAAGTGAAGAGCCAGTACGGCTTTGCCGTGGAAAAGGGGCTTGGCGTATTTAACGGGGACATTGGGAGGATTCGAAAGATCAATGAATACGCGGGAACGATGGAAGTGGAGTTTGACGAGGCGCGTGTGGCGGAATATTCCCTGAAGAACCTGGACGAGCTGGAGCTTGCGTATGCGATCACGATCCACAAGTCGCAGGGGTCAGAGTATCCGGCAGTCGTGATCCCGCTGCTTGGCGGCCCTAAAATGCTAATGAACCGGAATTTGCTGTACACTGCGGTGACAAGGGCCAGGAAGTGCGTGACGCTTGTGGGGGATGAGCGCGCATTTTACGCCATGGCGCAAAACACGGAGCAGCAGAAGCGTTTTTCGGGCCTTGCCGATGAGATTCGAAAGGTGACGGCAGACGGGGGCGTCTAGCCAAAGGAGGAATTTAGGATAGGAAATCAAATGAAGCCGCGTGAGGCGATTTGGAAATGCATTCGAAGCATAGATTTGACGCTTTTGGGCCTGCTGTATCCAAAGCGATGCCCTTTTTGCGACAGAGCCGTCTTGCCAGGCGAGGGCATCTGCAAAGAGTGCGCCGTCAAGGCGCATTTTGTCAAGGAGCCGGCCTGCATGAAATGCGGCAAGCCGCTCATGGACGCAAGAAGGGAATATTGCCGGGACTGTGGCAAAAAGAGCCATGCGTTTACGCAAGGGAAGGCCGTCTTTCTTTATGAGAAGGAGACGAAGGCTGCGCTTTATCGGTTTAAGTATCAGAATAAAAGGGAATACGCCGACGTGTTTGCCAAAGAAATGGCAAAGCGTTATGGGGACTGGATCAAGCAAAAGCGGATTCAGGCAATCGTCCCGGTTCCCTTGCATAAGAGGCGTAGAAAGAAAAGAGGGTTTAATCAGGCGGAGGTTTTGGCAAAAGAGCTTGGAAGGGAGCTTGGGATTCCGGTTTTAACGAATCTTTTAATCCGTGTGCGGGATACCAGGCCGCAAAAAGAGCTGAATGAGGCGGAACGAAAAAATAATTTGAAAAGGGCTTTTAAAATTTCGGGAAGTATTGTACAATTAGACTATATTTTACTTTTGGATGACATCTATACGACAGGAAGCACGCTGGACGCGGCGGCAGCCGCCTTATTGGCTGCAGGGGCGCGGGAAGTGTATGCGTGCTGCGTGGGCATAGGTGGGGACGGTTAAGTTCAGGCATCGGTAAGGAGACTTTAGGAGGGGTGGACTATGGAAGTCAGAAGCTGCAGAGGCTGTGGAAAGCTGTTTAATTATATTTCGGGTACGTATTTATGCCATGGATGCAAGAAAAAGCTGGAGGATAAATTTATTCAGGTGAGGGATTACATCCGTGAGCATGACACAGCCACGATGAAGGATATCTCAGAGGACAATGATATTTCCGTAAAGCAGCTGAAGCAATGGGTGAGGGAAGAGCGGCTGACGTTTACGGACAAATCCCCTGTGGGAATTGAGTGCGAGAATTGCGGGGCGATGATTCGGACGGGGCGTTTTTGCAATAAATGCAAAAATAATATGGCGAATGACTTAAGGCAGGCATATGCCGTGAAGCCGGTTGAGGAGCATGGCGCGAAGAGCAAGGATAAAGACAGGATGCGTTTCCTGGATAAAAATTAACAGGGACCGACAGGGCTGCTGCACGAAGGTGCGCCGGCCCTGTTTTTGTATGGAGGGCGCCGTTTCGCCTGCGCGCTTCCTCATTGATTTCCATGGAAACCATTCAGGACAAACGCATGAGTGAATAAATTGTGAACAAATACCACCGTTACAGGAAATTTGTGGTATTATTGCGATAAAGGTGGTGTTTTACAATGACAGAGATATTAAAAACAATAGAATTCATTGAGGATAAAAGACAGGAAAAAAAGGTCCGGCATAAACTGCTTGATATTGTGGTGATTGTGTTGTTTGCAAAACTGGCAAATGCCGATGACTGGGAGGAAGTTGAAATCTTCGCAAAGTCCAACGAAGAATTCCTGAAGCATTACATTGAACTGGAAAACGGCATTCCCTCACACGACACAATGCAAAGGGTTATGGGCAGCATTGCGCCTGAATACATGCAGAATGTTTATAAAAAATGGAATGAACTGGTAAACAGCAAGGAGGGGGAAACACTCAAAAAAATCATCTGTATTGACGGAAAAACCATGAGAGGCAACAAATCCAGAGATCAGAAAGCAAACCATATTGTTTCCGCATGGTGTGACATGGACGGTTTCTGTCTTGGGCAGAAAAAAGTGGAAGAGAAATCAAATGAGATTACTGCCATCCCGCAGCTGCTGGATACTATACAGGTAAAAGGATGCGTTATAACGGTTGACGCCATGGGAACGCAGACGGAAATCGTGGAAAAGATAAAACAGAAGCGTGCGGATTACACGTTGGCGGTAAAGGAAAACCAAAAAAATCTGTACCGGGAAATCAGTGAATATTTTGAGGATGTGGAACTTCTCCAGGAAATAAAAGACAATGGCGGATATAAAATCACCGTGGAAAAAGCCCATTCCCAACTGGAAAAAAGGGAATATTACCAGTGCAGTAAGATAGGTTGGATGCAGGAAAAAAGCCGTTGGAGGGGAATAAAAAGTATAGGGATGATATGCAAGACAATGGAACACTCAGGGAAACAGGTGACAGAAAGACGATATTATATCAGCAGTCTGCCGTTAGATGTGGAGTTGTTTGCGAGGACAGTGAGGGAACACTGGTCAGTGGAAATTATGCACTGGCATCTGGATGTGACATTTAAAGAAGACAGCAATGCCACATTGGATAAAACAGCAGCACAGA
>CANTEO010000064.1 GCA_947652855.1 uncultured Roseburia sp.
TCTACCCTGCGGAAACGGGCGAACATGAAAAATAAAAATTGATTTCTGCCTGAAAGGCCCGAATCCCCCGCAGTTTTTTGCATATGTCACATTTTATGCCCCGTCAGCTTGCTGCGGGGCATTTGATTGGGCGGGTCAGCCGCATTCCCATGGCCCGACTAGTATGCCGCCGTCCCTCCCTGGCCGCAAAGGGCGTCCAAAGCGTTTACATAGCCGCGTTTTGTCTCAAATGCAGGATGCACATATCTATTTAACGTGATATGCACGTCAGAATGCCCCAAAAGCTCACTGACGCTCTTTACGTCCGCCCCCGTCTCAATGCAGTTCGTGGCAAAGCTATGGCGCAGCACATGAAAGTTAAGGTCGTTAAGGCCCGCGTCTTTCAAGCAACGCTTAAAATGATTCTGCAAGGTGCGGGGATCCATTGGCTTCTCCCGGTTATTTAAAAGATAGCCGTCTTTCCTTCCCCGAAAACGCGTTAAGATTAAGACCGCCTGCTCTGAAAGCGGAATTTCCCGTTTGGAGCAGGCGGTTTTTGGCTCCTGCTCCAACAGCCTTGTGCGCGGCAGCGCCTCGGCAACCTGGACGCGCTGTATCGTTCGGTTTACGTGCATCGTCTTTGCCTCCCAGTCTATGTCAGACCACTTCATAGAGCAGATTTCCCCCAACCGAAGGCCCGTCATCAGGCAAAGATAGATCCCCATTTTTGAACAGTCCATGTTTTTTGACAAAGTCTTCAGAAGACGGCCCTGCTCGGATTTTGTCAACGTTTTTACGGCGTCAGAATTCCTTCTTCGCTTCTCCTTTTGCAAATGGACGCCCTGCACTTTATATTCCTTTTCCGCATATCCGATGATTTGATTCATGACGCAGTACACGCTGTTGGATATGCTTTGGGACTTTGCGGGAGCCGCTCCGACAAGAATATCCTCGCTCACGCTGTAAATAGGCAAATCGCCAAACGGCTCCTTAATATAATGAAGAAAAATATTTTGATATTTGACGTATGTAGAATATTTATGGCTGTTTTTTACGGATAAAAGCCACTCTTTTGCAAGCAGGTTAACCGTAAGGGACTGCAAATCCAAATTTCTCTTTGAAGCGGCAAACGCCGCTTTTTTACTTTCCCGTTTCGCCCCCTCTAATTTTTCCTTTACCTCGCAGTAGGTCTTTGCATAAACAGAATGAACCTTTGCCCCTCCTTTGCCATGGGCCGTATAGCGGCCCTCCCACCTTCCGTCTTTTCTTTTTCGAATATTTTCCCCTCTTCTTGCCATCGTTTTCGACCACCTTTCTGACCGTTTCTCTCTTTCTCTTTCGTATCCTGGCTCAAGCTGCCATTCGCTTAACGCGAAAGGCCAAATTCTGCGCTTGCCCTCCTAATCTTATCAGAATGCAGTCTGTTTGAAAAAAGAAAGTAGGCCTTTGGCAGTCCAAAACATACGGTGAAGTCAATCATTTGACGCACGGCCACGCAGAAGCCATATTTGTTCCAGTGAAATTTTTTGCGCAAAAAAACAGGAACCTTACCTTACAGGCGTAACGCCCTGCACCATAAGATTCCTGTCTGCTATGCCCAAACGGGTTACTGTCCATAGGGATTTGCCACCATCGCCTTTAGCTCCTGAAACAGCTCCACGTCGCTTTCTGTGATTTTCATGTTGGATGCAATGCAGTCCCCATCCGGCCTTTTCAGCTTCACCTCAATGACCGTGCCTTCCCCGATTGGCTCGCGCGCCGCTGCCTGCAAAAAATTCAGGAATTTGGGATGCGCCGCGCAAAACCGATCCCACATCAGCTTCATTTGAATAAACTTCTTTGGATTCATTGATTACCTCCCCATCTCTATTTTGCTGTGATTTTCCTTCCGCCGGCCCAGTTAAAGCCGGAGCCCAACAGATATACGTGGCCTTTCACCAGGCTCACGTCATGATAGCCTCCATACCCATATACGACCGGCCTTACGATCAGCTGGCGCGTCCCTTTTTTCAGCACGATCTCGCCTTTATAGTATTTCGCGTCCGTCTCATCATAAATGGAAATCTGGATATTCGCCTTTAACTTGCTGCCCGTCACGCTGTTTTTCTTTGGAAACGCAAGCTGCGCGCCCAAAATCTGATCCGCGCCAAGCTTCTTCGTCAGGCTCACCGTAATTTTCCCGTTTTTGCTGTTTGCATTCGCAGAGGCAATCCGCATCGTCTTTTTTGACTCCGTCGAAGTCGGGTCATTGTCAAGCAAATACTGCCGCAGCAGGGCCTCCGCCGTCAAATACCTCCCCGCCTCCGGAGCCGCCAAAATCACGCTTTTCTTTTCGCTTACATTGTCGGGGGCCGGACGCTCATTTTCATAGAGAAATCCGTCATAGGAAAGCTTCGAGGAGGAATTCGCGCCGTATGCGCCAAGATAAGCGTCCCGTTTCCTGCGAAGCGCATACCCCTTTGCGGCGCTTAGCTTCTTCGGAAGCCCCTTCGCCAGCTTTTTCGCCTCCGCCTTCAGCGCCTTCACCGCGCGCCCCTGCTCAATCGTCCCCTTCTTCTCAACGGTAAGATGGCAAACCAGCGCCTTTCCCTGATACGTGACGGTAATGTCCGAAGTCCCCGGCTTTTTCGCGGTTAAATAGCCCTTGCCATTGACCGACGCCACGCTCTTGCTCTGCGTCCGATACGACGCTTTCAGCAAAGACGCGGTCGCCGAGGTGGACGTCGTATAGATGCTGACGAAGTCCCCAATATAAAATTTTGAGCCGGCCTCCACAGAAATATCCGTCTCCTCTGACCCGTCATGCCAACACATCTGCATGGCGGAAGCCGCCTTTCCCTCCTGCGTGCCGATTAAAACAGAAAAACATATGGCAACCGCCGCCCAAACTGCGATCCGCCTCAAAAAAACTTTGCCACCAAGCTTCATGATACCTAACCCTCCTAACGTCATATGCCGCCTTGCTTTCCATTATACAAAGAAACGGGGCAAGATTCAAGCTTTTTAACCCTCCCGCCCGCATCGGCATATCGCCATAGGGAACCGCTTAATAATGTTTTTTTTCATTTTTCTTCATAAACCTTTTATTTTTAGGACACTGAATGAACACAATTTCTGAATATACTAATCTCATCAAATGAAGTTCCCCCACTAAATACTTCATTTGATAGCAAATTAAACTTTTTCATAAACTCTCCCCTTAAGAATGCAGCCACAGGCTGCATTCTTTTTTTTGCGTTCAGGGTCAGAGGCATCAAACGGGGCGCAAACGCCCTCCCCTTTTCGCGATTTCCATAACGGACGGCCGGAACGCTTGAATTTATGGCGGCAATATGCTATTCTTTTGAATAGGCAAACACATGAATTCACGCTTGGAGAGGATGAAGCAAGATTGAACAAATACATAAAATTGCTTGCCGTCAATTTCTGCATTGCAGGCACGGCAGTGTTTCTGTATTCCCCCGGGCTGCTCTGCCTTAGGCTGTCGGATGAGAGCGTCTTTCGGGCCGGCATGTCGATCCTTGCGGCGCCGGCGCTGATGGGAGCCTTTTTTTTCGCGAACACGGCGCTGCTTAAGGAGCCGAAGCGAAAGCCCTTCTTAGCCGATGAGATCCCGGATCTGGAGCAGGCGAAAAAGATCTTAAAAGACTTTGGCGGCAGCAAATACTTAAAGAGCCTGGCGGAGACCGCCTCAGAGCAGCTTGACCGGATCTGTAAATGCCAGCGGCGCCTATCCGACATTTTAGAGCAGCGGTTTACCAAAGGCACGCTTAGCTGGGACAAGTTCCACAGCGTTGTTTCCGCAGCCGAGCAGTCAGCCGTTAAGAATGTCGCCATCATGGCGAGCCGGATGCAGCTCTTTGACGAAAAAGAATACGGCAAGCTATTGCATTACCGTGAGGACGACATCCCGGACGACATACAGAAAGAACGCCTTGGCCTGTACCAAAAGAACCTGGGGGATATCCGAAACACCGTCGCGCTGAATGAAAAGATACTCTTTCAGCTTGACGCCCTATCCATGGAGCTTTCCTCATCGGCATTTGACGAGGGCGCAAGCCGAAACGATATGCTGCTTAAGGAAATCAAAACGCTTATTGACGAGACAAAATACTATCAGTGAAAATTGGAGGAATACATATGAACAAAAAGAGCTTTGCCATCTTTGCCGTAATCGCCGTTGTCGTATGCGCGGCGGTGTTTGGCGGCATCTATGTGACGCGCAACATTGGAAAATCCGAAAAGGCAGTTTCCGAAGAAAACGCCGTCGCCCGCCTTGGCAAAATGGTGTCCAAAATCGCGCCGGAAAAAGGAACTCCCAAAAAATCCCCTATTGAATACGACTCTTCCGACGATGAGGCAAGCGAATTGCCGGACATTGACACTTGCCCCGTCGTCGTAAACGCCACTACGCCTTTCTATGCGGAAATCTACTCTTCCCCGGAAAAAGCCGGGAGCGGCACGGACGGCTGGCTCTGTGAGATGGCGGAGGAGTTCAACGGCAGCGGCGCCAGCGTGGACGGGACGGCCGTCTCAGTCCAAATCCGCAAGGTCAACAGCGGGCAGGCGTTAGATTACATCGCGACAGACAAAGCCGTCCCTGACGGCCTCACCCCTTCCAATATGCTTTGGGTGGATATGCTTTCTGACCGCGGCGTCGAGACGGAGCTTATTTCCGAACGCCTCGCCGGAAATGTCGCCGGAATCCTCCTCTCTGAAGAGACGTACGCCAAGATCGTGAAAAAATATGGCAGCGTAGACCTAAAGGCGATTACGGACGCGACGGAGGCAGGCGAATTCGCCATGGGCTACACAAACCCATTCGCCAGCAGCGCAGGCTTAAACTTCCTGGTCTGCACATTAGCCCGCTACGACAGCAAGAACCCGCTGTCAGACGCCGCCACGCAGGGCTTTCAGAAATTTCAGGCAAATGTCCCGTTTGTGGCCCTCACTACTATGCAGATGCGGGACGCGGCGGAAAACGGCTCCCTGGACGGCTTTATCATGGAATATCAGTCCTATGTGAACGACCCCATGCTGTCCAAAAATTATAAATTCACGCCTTACGGGTTCCGCCACGACAATCCGCTGGTCGGCATCGCGTCCGCGGATCCGGCCAAAAAAGAAATCCTACGGCAGTTCGCCGCCTTCTGCTCCACCGACGAAGCAAAAAAGCGCGCGGAAGAATACGGCTTTAACGGAATGGACGACTACGTCTGCGAATACGAGACGATCTCTGGGGACATCCTCTCAGCCGCGCAGAAGCTGTACAAAACAAACAAAGACAACGGAAGGCCCGTCATCGGCGTTTTTGTCACGGACGTATCCGGCAGCATGAGCGGCGAGCCGCTTCTGGCCCTTCAGACTTCACTGATTAACAGCATGAAATACATCAATAAGGAAAACTATATCGGGTTAGTCAGCTACTCCGACGACGTGACGATTGAGCTTCCGCTCGGTCAATTTCAATTAGAGCAGCAGACTTTGTTTAAGGGCGCCGTCGAGAGTCTTTACGCAGCCGGCGGGACAGCGACATTTGACGGCATCTGCGTCGCGCTGGACATGATTCAGGAGCAGATGAAGGAGATGCCTGACGCAAAGCCTATGCTGTTTGTGCTTAGCGACGGAGAGACAAATATCGGCTATAACCTAAACGACATCCGGGACGTCTTAAGCGGCCTTAAGATCCCGATATACACCATTGGATACAACGCCGACCTTGAGGCATTGGAAAGCATCAGCTCCGTAAACGAGGCGGCCAGCATCGACGCCTCCACTGACGACGTCGTATACCAGCTTAAAACCCTGTTCAATGCCAATATGTAAAGCCATTCCACACAGAAACGGAGGATACCATGAGCGGATTTTCATTAGATTTGCCAAATGCGGAACAAATTAAGCAGGAGGTCTCAGCGCAGCTTGCGCCATCCAAAGAGGAAAAAGAAATGATTACGGACGCCGTCAAGGAGAAGGCTGACCAGATCATGGCGGTAGACTTAGACTCCCTGTCCGAACGCAGGGAATTCATACAGGTCATTGAGACATTTGGGGCGGACGTCGTGCAGCAGTCTCAGTCCAAAAACAGCATCCTGCAAAAACGGATGGGCGACTTTAGCAAAGCCGGCGGCGAATCCGGAGAGATCGCAAAGGGCCTGGAGGAGCTGTCCATCAAGATGCGGGATTTGGATCCGTCCAGCCTGGACTTTACCAAGACAGGCGTGCTTGGCAGGCTCTTTAACCCCATCCGACGCTATTTTGAACGCTATAAAACCGCGGACGCAGAAATCGCCTCCATCGTAAAGTCCTTAGATAAGGGAAAGTCCATCTTAAAAAATGACAATACGACGTTAGAGATTGAGCAGGCCTCCATGCGGGACTTGACGAAACAGCTCACTCAGAAAATAGAGCTTGGCTCTCAGCTTGACAATCACCTAAAAAATGCCGTGGAGAACGCAAAAGCCTCCAATGAGCCATCCGAGCGCATCCAGTTTGTAGAATCTGAAATTATTTTCCCATTGGAGCAGCGCCTAATGGACTTTCAGCAGCTCTTGGCGGTCAATCAGCAGGGAATCATCGCAATGGAGGTCATTCGCAAAAACAACCTGGAGCTGATACGCGCCGTGGATCGGGCGCAGTCTGTGACGGTCACTGCCCTGCGCGTCGCCGTCACCGTGGCCGGGGCGCTTTACAACCAAAAAATCGTCCTGGAAAAAGTGCAGATGCTGAACGAGACGACCAACCAAATGATCGCCTCCACCGCAAAGCTCTTAAAGGAGCAGGGAGCCGCCATTCAAAAGGAGTCCATCAACGCCAACATTTCACCGGACACCTTAAAGCAGGCGTTTTCTGACACGCTCTCTGCATTGAATGACATCACCGCTTACAAAACAAAGGCCCTCCCGCAAATGGAGCGGACCATCCAGGAATTCTACGACATCGCAAGGGAAGGCGAGCGTCAGCTAAACAGCATGGAAAAAAGCAGCAATATGAAGCTTTGGGAGTAACGTCAGAAAAATCCCGTCCCAACATCAACTCACATTGTTCTTTTCCACTCTAAAACCCGGCCGGATTGGGCAAACGCCTTTTCCGGCCGGGTTTCTATGTCATATCATTATTTCTCAATTCAAACCAATGCCGCAAAAAAACGCGCCGCCCATCATCGGAAAACTGCTGCGCAACGCCGCTAACCGGCACATGACCTCTTCTCAAGCGGCCGCCTGTCAATCCTCCTCTATGCTCACGTCAGCCTCCATAATATGGCACTCCACCTGCCCATCCTGCTTTTTGGAAAGCCGCATCAAAAGCTCCCAAAGCAGATGTATCTGCGACATCAGGACGGCGTCTGCCTCAACGCTGTGCTTAAGCAGAGTATGCAGCGAAAACAGCCTTACGCCAAGCGGGGGAAGGAATACATAATTCACCGTGCGGATCCGCTCCCCGGCGGTTTTCATCATTTCATAGGTAATCATGCAAAATTCCTTCCCCCGGTAAGTGCATTGGTAGGACACATAGCATTCATCCACGACCCATGCGACGTTTCCCTCCTGCACCGTATATTTCTCCTCATTCCCTTCCGTCGTCTGAACGTCAAGCCTCCATCTCAACTTTCCATCTTCCGTGTCCTTCTTCATCTTATCCAGCATCTGCTTGAGCTCATCTCTCTTCATCTTTTCCTCCTGCTATTTTGCATTTATGAACCAATCAATCCGCTTTCCATGGACGACAAACCGCTTTCCCTCCGCAGAGCACGTCGAGAGCGTCACCACTTGATCGTCTTTGCCTACCTCTACCTTTGTGTCCTGGCCGCTTCTTTCCTTCATCTGCTCCGTAAACTGCCCAAACGCATCGTCATGCTCAAACCCGACCTGATAGACGCTGTCGTCCTTCGCCGCCTCATACCAGGAAAAAATCTCATAGCGGTAAATGTACTCCGGCGTGTAAATCGTAAAATAACGGTTGTCCTTATAATACCCCTTCTCCTGCCGGTACTTCTTCAGCTTGCCGAACATACTTAAGTCCCTCATGTTATGCCCATAGAGGATCGTATGCGCATCCAAAAAATTCGCGGAGCAAAGCGCATCCATAAAAATGCTGCCCGCCTTATTCTTCGTTAAGTCAGCCATCACATACAGATACTCTTCGTTGTCCTCTCCCTGCAAGACGGGATAACTGATGCCATTGCCGTCAAACAAGATCCAGCCAATCACATCTTCATTTAATTGCTTCAGCTTCTTAAAGTCAATGCGAACGTCCCGAAAATTAAATTTCTCTTTCTTTTTCCTCTTCTTTGCGTCCCTTGCCGGATTCTTGTTTTGGGAAGGCTTCTTTGACACAGAGGACTTCTCTATGCTCCCATATGCCCGGCTCCCCTCCCTATAGTCCATGTCGATCTTTCCCAGGCGGTAAACGCATACCCCAATCAGGCAGACGACAAGGATCCCAAACAGCCTGTCCTTAAAATTTCCGGATCGCAATCTCTTCATCGTCAACCTGATTTCCAATGGATTTGATCTGCACGAAATAACTGTATTCCTCGTTCACCTTCACTTCCACCCGGTCGCCGGCCTTATGCCCAAAAATCGCCCGCCCGATCGGGGATTCTGTGCTGATGCGCCCCTTGAGGGAATTTCCGCGCACTGTCGTCACAAGCGTAAACACTTCCGTTTCGTCGTCTTCTTCAAAATAGACCTCCACCGTATTGTTCACGCCCACCTCGTCCTCTTTGGACTCATCCGAGATCACCTTTGCAGTCTTAATCATCCTCTCCAAATAGCGGATGCGGCTCTCATTCTGGTTTTTGTCCTTTTTGGCGGCGTGATACTCAAAATTCTCGCTCAGATCTCCGTGCGCCCGCGCCTCCTTCACCGCCTCCAAAGCCTGCTTTCTAACGGTCAGCTTTCGGTACTCGATCTCCTCTTCCATCTTCGCAATGTCTTTTTTTGTCAGCTCATCATACATTTCCCGTTCTCCTCTTTGCTTTTGCACGGCAAAATCACTTGCCGCGCGCATCATCCGGCGCGATGCGCCAGGCTTAACGCCGGTCTAAGATACGCTGCCAATCCTGCCTTAGCCGCTCCAAGGAAAACGCGGCGTTTGCAGGGCTGGTGGACGCAAGGCCAATCGCCGGACGCCCCGTCAGCGGCTCGACATACTTTTGATAGAGAGACTGCGCCTTTTTTCCATTGGCATAGACCGCCTCAATCTCCGTCCCGTCTAAAATCCTCTTAATGTCGTTCACCGCCACATTCCGAATGCTGCTGTCGCTCGACCCGGTAATCTCACAGCTCTCAATCACATCCCACAGCGCAATGCCATGCCTTGCCAAAAACTGCTTCTTCTCCGGTATTGTCGCCGGCGTATCCTCCTGATGCAAAAGCGCAAGCAGCCTCCAAAAGCGGTTCTGCGGATGCCCGTAATAAAACTGCGTCTCCCTTGACTTCACGGAAGGAAAGCTGCCTAAAATCAAAATCCTGGAATTGACGTCATATACCGGCCCAAACTCATGGACCTTCCTCGGCTCATCCATGAGATCCCCTCATCTCAAAAACCATCAGGGAACGCCTTCTGACCGTCAATTCCCCCTCCACTTTCCTGGGATCCCGAAGGACGCTCTCTTCCTCGAATGTGTCAAACACAAGCCGCCAATGCAGGCCAGACGGCAAATCCGGCAATTGAACGCTCAAATCCTCCCAATACGTGTTGATGGCAAGGTATACGCAGTCATCCTTCCCCTTGCTCTTTCCTGCATATAAAATCCCAATATAATGGGAATCCTCATGAAAATTCCCCTCCCAGGGAAACACGTCGTGCGCGCTCATCTCCGGGAAGCCGAAGCTGCAGCTTTCTGTCCGTTTCCGAATCGGGTCATGCGCCTTACGGAAGGAAATCAAAAACTGAAAGCACGCAAACATCGTCCGGTTCTTCTTCAAATACTCCCAGTCCAGCCAGGAAATGAGATTGTCCTGACAATACGGGTTATTATTTCCAAAACGCGTGTTGCAAAATTCATCTCCGGCCAAAAACATCGGCGTCCCGCGGCTTAAGAACAAAACAGCCGCCGCATTCTTCATCATGCGCATCCGAAGGCGAAGGACCTCCGTATCCTCCGTATCCCCCTCCACGCCGCAGTTCCAGCTCGCATTGTCATCCGCCCCGTCCGTATTGCCCCATCCGTTCGCCTCATTATGCTTTCTGTTATACGCGTATAGGTCATACAGCGTAAATCCGTCATGGCAAGTGATGAAATTGACCGAGGCATTGCACCCCATTCGCTCCGCATATAAATCCGGCGACCCAAAGATCCGAATGACGGCGTCATTTGCCTTCCCGCAGTCCCCTTTCAAAAACGAGCGAAGGTCGTCTCTGTATTTTCCGTTCCATTCCACCCATCGGTTCCAGGACGGAAAATTGCCGACCTGATAAAGGCCTCCGGCGTCCCACGCCTCCGCGATCAATTTGACGTTCCCCAAAATCGGGTCAAACGCAAGCGACTCCAAAAGCGGGGGCTTGCTCATCGGGGAGCCGTCCTGATTGCGCCCTAAGATGCTCGCAAGGTCAAACCGGAACCCATCCACCCGGTAGCTTATGACCCAATAGCGCAGGCATTCCAGGATCATCTGCTGCACAATCGGATGATTGCAGTTTAACGTATTCCCACACCCGCTGAAATTATAATAATGCCCTTCCGGCGTAAGCATATAATAAATCTGGTTGTCCAATCCTTTGAAGGAAATGACGGAGCCGTCCTGGTTCCCTTCCGCCGTATGGTTGAACACCACGTCCAGATACACCTCTATCCCGTTCTCATGCAAAAGCTTAATCAGCCGCTTTAACTCATTCCCTTCCTGGTTATATTCTGTCGTGGCGGTATAGCTTGTGTTTGGCGCAAAAAAGCTGACCGTGTTATATCCCCAATAATTCAGAAGGCGTTTCCCTTCATGCCGCCTTAAGTCCTTCATCTCATCAAACTCAAAGATCGGCATCAGCTCCACCGCAGTGACGCCAAGCTCCAGCAGATACGGAATCTTCTCCTGGATGCCCGCAAACGTCCCCGGATGCCTTACGCCCGAAGACGCGTCCTTTGTAAATCCCCTGACGTGCATTTCATAGATAATGATGTCTTCAAACGGCGTCAAAAGCTGCTTCGCGTCCCCCCAGTCAAAGTCATCCTTCACGACCCTGGCCCGGTAATGGTTGCCGCCGCCCTCCGTCTTCTGCCCCCATACGCTCTGCCCGGTGACCGCCTTCGCATACGGGTCTAAAAGGATATTGCTTTTATCAAACAAAATTCCCTTTTGAGGGCAATACGGCCCATCCACCCGGTACGCATACTCAAACTCATCAATCTGAAGGCCAAACACGATCATGGAAAATACATTCCCGATGCGGTAATTGTCCGGGAACGGCAAAACCGCATACGGCTCCTCGCATTTGCGGTGAAACAGCAAAAGCTCACATCCTGTCGCAAGATGAGAATGAATCGTAAAGTTCACCCCGCCAGGTATGGCCGTCGCCCCATTGATCTCATACATCCCCGGCCTGACCTTATAGCCGCACAGTTCCCCCAATGGAATCAAATGGTACTTAGATTCCTGCAAAAATCCCGCCATAGCCGCCTCCTATGCCAAAAATGTAAAATATGCCAATACCAAAGCCCCCAATACAATCCGATACCAGCCAAATACTTTAAAGTCATGCTTTTTAATATAACCCATCAAAAACCGAATGACGGCTAAGGACACCAAAAACGCCGTCACCATCCCAACTAACAGAATGATAAGCTCCGAAGAAGTGAAGGCGAAGCCAAACTTCAAAAGCTTCATCAGGCTGGCCCCAAACATGACCGGAATTGCCAGAAAAAACGTAAATTCCGCCGCGACGCTCCTAGATACGCCAAGCAATATCCCACCAAGGATGGTGGCGCCGGAACGGCTCGTTCCAGGAAATACCGCTGCAATCAGCTGGAACATGCCGATCCAAAACGCCGTCATCCATGTGATTTCCGCGATGGAGGCCATTTTCGGCGCTTTTCTGCCGTTTGTATTCTCAATATAAATAAAAGCGATTCCAAAAAGGATAAGGGCAAGGGCGATCACGGCATAATTATAAAACAGCTCTTCAATCCGCTCTCCCATCGAAAGCTCCACGACAGCAGCCGGGATGCAGGCGACCACAATCTTAAGCCACATCACAAACGTATCCTGCTTGATGAAGTTCCTCTCCTTTGCGGAAAACGGCCAGATCTCCTTCCAAAACAGCACGGCCACGGCCAGAATCGCCCCAAGCTGAATCACCACCTCAAACATGGAAAAAAAACGTTCCGATACATCTAAGCTGATGAATTCATTCAGCAAAATCAAATGCCCCGTGCTGCTGATTGGCAGCCACTCGGTAATTCCCTCCACAATTCCAAAAAAGATCGCTTTTAAAATTTCAATCATAAGAACCTCCATCTGTGCGGTCATCTGTACATCTTATCAAATCAAATGATTTTTTATGACAGGAATCAGCTTCTTATCCATCAGCAAAATGACGGCGGACTGCACCGCAAACATCGCCAACGTCTGATAAATCCTGGTGAAGAACAGCAGCCAATACGGGCTTCCATATAAAAATGAAATCCAATAGGTGTTCAAAAACTGGCTGATGAACACCTGCACGGCCACTTCGGCGCAAACGACGTTCTTTAAGGAAACGTGATCCCGAAAAAACGCTCCGTATACGATTCCGTTAAAAAACGCCGTCAACGTAAAGCCTGGGAAAAAGGCCCCGACCGGGAACAAAAACGCCCCAATCACGTCGCCAATCGCCCCAACCAGGCCGCCGGCCACCGGGCCATAAAAAATGGCCGCCAATACAACGGGAATAAAACTAAACCCAATTTTCAAATTCCACGTATGTATGGAAAAACGGGCCAGTATAATCTCCATGGCAACCAAAATCCCGATGGCTGAAACCGACTTCACGCTCATCTTTGTATGCATCTCTTACCTCCTTTCTTGTGCAGCGGATCAAAATTGTCGATCATAAACTGCTACTGAAAGAAGGCAGACTGCCTCTATGATACAGCAGCGGGATGCGAAGCCGGCACCGCAAGTCTTGCTTTTCGTCCACGTGACAACTCCCCGTTCACATGGCACTTAACGCGCCGGCCTCTACTCTGCTTTATTTTTCGACGCTTTATTGTATCATACCTTTTTCATTCCTGCAACCCAAAAATAGAAAGCCGCCAGGACAAACGCATGAATGTTTATTATCTTTATTATACTTCATTGTCAAGTCT
>CANTEO010000065.1 GCA_947652855.1 uncultured Roseburia sp.
TCCTCAATCCGTTCAAATTCTGAGGAAAGCTTAGGCAGGTCTTCCTCTTTGATGCCGATGCCCGTGTCCTCTACTTCAAAGTAAAGCTTTACGGCGTTATCTGCGCTGCGGCCCCGTATGCGCAGCCAGACAGTCCCCTCATGGGTGTATTTGACTGCGTTGGTAAGGAGGTTCGTTAAAATTTGGCGGATGCGCACGTCGTCCCCAAACAGACGGGAGGGGATGTTTTGATCCACTTCCACTTCAAGCGCAAGCTGCTTTGCTTTTGCGCGCTGTAAGGCCATATTTGTCAGGTCATGGATCAAGCTGCTGATGTCGTATTCGACGGGGACGATCTCCATTTTCCCGGATTCTATTTTGGAAAAATCTAAGATGTCATTGATCAAGGACAGCAGCGTCTGCCCTGCCATATGGATGTCCATGGCGTAGTCCTTGATGTTTTGCTCCGTTGACTCGCGCAGGATCATCTCATCCATGCCAAGCACGGCGTTGATGGGCGTGCGGATTTCGTGAGACATATGCGCTAAAAATTTTCCTTTGGCCTCATTGGCGGCCAGGGCTTCGTGACGGGCTGCGTCCGCGTCTTTTTTTGCCAGGGCTAACTGCGCGTTCTGCAGTTTCGCCGCCTTTACCTTTTCTTTTAAGAGGCACGCGGCGTCCTCTGCGCTGGCGCGGTATTCTTTTGAAATCTGCAGCATATGCATGGCGGCCATCAGAATGCTGAATATAGCCATGCTGTACTGTCCGGCTGCATTGCCATTGGGATGGTGGAAGGCTTTGTTCATAATGATGTTTGCAATTCCGCCAGCCAGCAGCGTCAGCATGGATAACACCGTCGGCAGCGTTTGATAACGCTTATTTTTGTAATCAAACTGAATCAGGGTTGCAATTGAGGTCACGCAGACGGCCCCCACGGCGGCTGCGGACAGGTTCATCATGCGCTCTAGGCTTTGTATGCCAAGAACCTGCAAGAGAATCTGCCCCACCGCATTTGCGATGACGCACCAAAGCAGCGCGGAAAAGCGGCGGGGATAGATGGCATGAAAGTTCCGGTCAAAATACATTGTTAAAAACAGCGGGATCAAAAGCGTCAAGTATTCCTGCATCTCATAGGCTTCCTGAATATTATAAAAGACGCTTAGCGTGTCTGTGCCGATAAAGCAATAAAGCCCTGCGGCCAGTCCGGTCAGGCCCAGGTACTGCTCCCCCCTGGAGGGCTGTCGCGTGAACCGCCGGATGGCCGCAAGCACGAACATGAGGATTGCCGTAATCACAATGAGCAGGCAGCAGCCGATGTCGGCGATGTTATTTTCGACGACTCCGATTATCATCATATCCCGTGTTTCAATTTTAACGTTTTCAAGCGACGCGGCTGCATTTGGGATAGGGGAGGACAGCGCAATCCATAATTCGCCTCCCTGAAATTCCTTTGGGATGTTGATATAATTTTCAATGCTGCTATTTGAATTTTTTTTCTCGTCTTTTTTCAGCGTATGCTGATAGACGACGCGTTCTTCTAATGCGACGCATACATTGGCGTTGGAGGAGGTGAAATTTAAGGTAAGGCCCGCGTAATCGGCCGGCAGCGTATTTTGGTAAAGGATAAGGTCATCCGCGCCGCACTGCCCTTCATAGGGAAGGTCTGTCGTAAGTGCGTTTCCTTTCGCGCTTGCGTCATCTGCCATTGCGTGAATGCCGCCTATGGTTTCCTTGGTTGGCGCTTCCTGGCCTGAGAGCGTGAAGATGGTCCAGCTTTCATTGAAATAGTATTCAAGTTGATCCGGCAGCAGGGGGACGCTCTCCCCGGCTTGATATTGAAACAAGGCAATTACCATAAAAGAAAGGGTCAGAAGAATAGAAATGCCTCCTAATTTTCGTAAATTATTCATTTTAGCATCCGTCCTATGTATGTTTTGGGCTGTCAGTTGCCGAAAAGCGGCGAAAATGCCTTGCGTATTATCATAGCACAAGTTTTGTCGTTTCTCAAGAAAGGTTTCTTCTATTCTGTGGAAATCAATCAATAGGAATGAATCTGCCGTCATTTGCATTTCTCTGGCGATTGCCTTACAATAAGGTCATGCACTTCGTATGCAAAGAAGGAACCCAAAAGACAGTCAGGGACAAAGCAGGAGGAACGATGTTGCCACAGGAATTTATCGACAGGATGAAGCTCATGTTAGGGGAGGAATTTGCGGCGTTTGAGGAGAGCTGTCGGGACAAGCCGCGTCAGGCGCTTCGCGTGAACCCCTTGAAGGCAGGGTGGGAGGAGTTTTTTAAGAAAAGCCCGTTTGCGTTGCGGGAGGTGCCTTGGGCGAGGCATGGGTATTATTATGGGGAAAAGGACGCGCCGGGAAAGCATCCTTACCATGACGCGGGCGTCTATTATATTCAGGAGCCAAGCGCGATGGCTCCCGCAGAGTATCTGCGCGCGCAGCCGGGGGAGCGGATTTTGGATTTGTGCGCGGCCCCGGGAGGGAAGAGCACGCAGATTGCGGCAGATATGGAGGGGGAGGGCTTGCTTATTTGCAATGAAATTCATCCGAAGCGGGCGAAGGCGCTTTCTGAAAATATAGAGCGTATGGGCGTAAGAAATGCAATTGTCACAAATGAGCCGCCAGAACGGCTGGCGGAATGCCTCCCGGGGTATTTTGACAGAATTTTGGTGGATGCGCCCTGTTCCGGGGAAGGGATGTTCCGTAAAAATGAGGCCGCCTGCGCAGAGTGGAGCGTTGAGCAGGTGCGGCTTTGCGCAGAGAGGCAGGACGGGATCTTAAGCTGCGCCGCAAAGATGCTTCGGCCCGGAGGGAGGCTTGTCTATTCGACCTGCACATTTTCGCCAGAGGAGAACGAGGGGAGCGTCAGCCGTTTTTTGCGCCGGTTCCCGGAGTTTGAGATTTTGTCTGTGGAGAAGGCGGAGGGCATGGAAGGAGGGCGCGGCGGCTGGCTGGAATCTGCGGCGGAGGGGATTGAGAAGGCAGTGCGCCTATTTCCCCACAGGCTTTCCGGGGAAGGGCATTTTCTGGCGGTTTTAAGGAAGGAGGGGAATGCTTTAGGAAACGGCTGTTCAAAAGCCTGCGTAAGTCAGGGAGCCGCGCAGGGGGACTTGAAGGATTATCAGGCGTTTTGCAGGGAGAATTTGACAGAGGCATTTGACGGCCCCTTTCTTTGGTTTGGCGATCAGCTCTACCTTTTGCCAGAGGGCGCCCCGTCCCTGCGGGGGCTTAGGGTTGTCCGTCCTGGGCTTCATCTTGGGACAAGCAAAAAGAAGCGCTTTGAGCCTTCTCACGCCCTTGCGCTGGCTTTGGGCGGGGCGGGGGCGCTGCGGCGCGTCTCTTTGGACGCGTGTTCGGATCAGGCGTCTGCATATTTAAGCGGCCAGGCGTTTCCGGCCTTGGGCGAGCCGGGGTGGCATTTGATTGCCGTGGATGGGTTTGGCATTGGATGGGGAAAGCTGTCCGGCGGGATGATGAAGAACCATTACCCAAAGGGCCTTAGGAAAAACCGGTGAAATGGGCGGGAGATAGGAAGAATCGGAAAAAATCGGCTTGCCGCGGCGCTCACCCTATTTGAATTGCGTTAGAGTTGCTTGGTTAGTTTGCGTTCACAAAGACCGTCATGCGCTCTTTTGCGCCGTCTTCTTTTGCGTAAATATATGCCCTGCCTTTGCTTTTAGCGTAGACTTTCCCGTTGCCGTCCACAGTGGCGACCTTGCTGTTTGAGCTTGCGTATACGGGCTTATTTTTGGAAGACACGGCGGCTTTTGTTTGGTAAGACTCGCCGACGGAGAGCGTCACGGCGTCTGTCTCGAATGTGATCGTTGGCTTTTTCACCGTGACGGAACAGGTTTTGCTTACGCCGTCCACTGTGACGGTGACGGTCGCCGTTCCATTTTTGACGGCTGTGACTGTCCCATTTGAGTCCACGGTGGCGACGCTTTTTTTGTTGGTTTTCCATTTGGGAATGCTTTTGGACGAAGAAGTCACGGTCAGCTTGGCCGTGCCTCCTCGGTAGAGTGAGATTGCGCTTTTGCTTAGCCTTAGGGTCGGTTTTTTGACGGTGACGTTGCATTTGACGGCAGTTTTGTCCACTGTGACGGTAATATCCGCCTGACCAGGCTTTTTTGCCAAAATCAGGCCGTTCTCATCGACTGAGGCCACGCTGGATTTGCTGGACTTGAATTTCGCGGGATGCCCGGTGGATGACGCGACCCTTAGCATATGGCGTTCTCCGTTTTCCAGAGAGACGCTTTTTTCGCTTAAACGGATCTCGGTTTTTTTCACAGTGACGCTGCAGCTTGCCTCCCCGTTTCGGATTTTCGCCGTAATTTTCACCGTTCCGGCTTTTTTCGCCGTGATTTTGCCATAGGTGTTGACTGAGGCGATGGCGGAGCTGCTGGAGGAAAAGCTTGGCTTTTTCCCGTTGGACGTAATTGCGGTCAAATATGCCTCATCCCCGATTTTCATGGTTTTGGAATAAGAATTGAGCAAAATGAACTCATACCCGCTCGACGCGTGCGCCGTAATGGAACTGCGATTTGGAAATAACAGCATGGACACCATGCAGAGGACAGCGAAAGCTGCCTGTAAGAAATATTTTTTGCGTGACATAAGATTTCCTCCCTTAGACGGGCGGGACGCCACGGCAAACCGATGGAAGGATTATAGCATAAGAAAAACCGTTTGTAAATAAAAAAATCTGAATGAAATGACGGTTTGATGCCATGACAACATGATGGATGAATCCAAACCGTCAGCGTTATGGCTGAATAGCTGCGCTTTTTTATAGGGCGTGCGGCGCAAATGGTTTGACTATTGCCCAGACTGGTTTTATAATAAGAGAAATGTATGTGTACGAAATTGAGGGAGAGGGGGATTTGATATGGCAAAAAGGATAATGGCGGCTGTTCTTTGCATCTTGTTGGGGATTTCTTACCTGCCGGAGGCGGTGCTTGCCGCCGCGGTGCATGAAATGGGGCAAGGGGAGCTGCCCCAGGAATACGAGGCGGCTTACATTAACCCGGCGTATGCGTCCATCTTAAGCGAGGAGGATTTGCTCTCACCAGAGGATGTGGAGGGGGAGGCGGCGCCCTATTCGCTCCGGTCAGCAGTTTATGAGGCTGTCCCGGAAGCGGGCGAGGCGATGCGCGAGCAAATGAAAGAGCGGAATCCTTCAATAGCGATGATTTATTTAACGCCAGGACGTTTGGATCAGGAGGGATTTTCGAATCTGACAAAAGAAATTTTAAATATGGCTTTGCAGCATACGGGGGAGCCGACAGAAGGGGACTATCTCGCCTATCAGTATGGCGGGTACCGCGTGGGAGCGGATATCACATTGGAAGATGGAAAGTACCGCTATGCGCTTACCTATACAATGACGTATTACACCACGGTGGCGCAGGAGGATGCGGTTGACCAAAAAGTGGCGGAGACGCTGCAGGGCTTAGGCCTGACAGGGAAAAGCGGATATCAGAAAATCAAGGCGATTTACGATTTTGTCTGTCAGAATGTGAGCTATGATTATTCTCATTTAAACGATCCCTCATATAAGCTTCAGTTTACCGCATATGCGGCGTTGATGAACGGCACGGCCGTCTGCCAGGGCTATGCGAACCTGCTCTACCGCCTGCTGCTTGAGAGCGGGGTGGACGCCAGGATTTTGTCTGGAGACGGGGTGACTTCCTCAGGGAGAGGCCCTCACGCTTGGAACATAGCCGCTCTGGGGGATGCCTATTTTCTGATGGATTCCACTTGGGATAGGTCGTCGTATGAGGTTTCCCGTCCATATGAGTATTTCATGAAGGGATCCGACAAGTTTACCGATCATATCTTAGAGAGCAAATTTTTGACAGATGCATTTCAGGAGCGGCACCCTATTTCCCAAAATGATCTGGGCCTGCAGGGTGATTTTTGCTATCAAGTCAAGGATGGCAAGGCATATCTCCTGTCCTACAACGCAGATGCAGAGAGCCTGACAGCGCCGTCTACATTTGGGGGATACCCCCTTACAGGCGTTGGCAAACGGGCGTTTTCCGAAAGGCAGGCGCTAAAGACGGTTGTGTTTGAAGAGGGCCTTAAGGATATTTCGCCAGAGGGATTTTTCCAGTGCCAGGGCTTAACTTCGATAGCTTTGCCGTCTACATTTGGGGACGGGGCGCAGGAGCCTGCCGGATTTGCCATAGGCTGCGGCAAGCTTTCAGAGGTGACGGTTCCAGAAAGCAGCGCCAATTTTTGTACGCAGGATGGAGTTTTATACACCAAGAATAAAGATAGCCTCCTGCTTTATCCGGCAGGGAAGGCAGGAGAGGCGTTTCAAATCCCGGAGGGTGTGGAGCGAATCGCGGCGTCGGCGTTTGCGAATGCGGGCGCGTTAAAGACGGTGCAGATTCCAAAATCGGTGCGCTCGATCGGAGAGGCCGCATTTTCGCAGGGAATTGTAAATCTGCGTTATGACGGCAGCGCAGAGGAATGGCAGGAGATGTCGGTTGCGGAGGGCAATCCCGACATTGCGTCCGGAAAGATCCATGCCTGGGGCGTTGGAGAGGCCGTGAAGGAGCCGGCGTGTGAGATGGAAGGGGAAAGGAGATTGCCTTGCATTGCCTGTGATGAGACGAAGACGGAGCCGATTGCGGCGTTAGGGCATGATTTTGCAGCGGAATATACAGTAGACAAAGAGGCGACGTGCGGGGAAGAGGGGAGCAAGAGCCGCCACTGCATTCGCTGCGAGGCGAAGACGGACGTTACTGTGATAGCAAAAGGCGCGCACGTGGAGGAGGTAAGGAACCAGAAAGAGGCGACGTGCGAAGAAGACGGGTACAGCGGGGACGTGTACTGCTCGGTGTGCGACGCGAAGCTGCGTGAGGGAGAGGCGATTCCGAAAACAGGAAACCACGCGTGGGACAAAGGAACGGTGACGGAAGAAGCAAGCTGCGAGGCGGCGGGCAAAAGGCGTTTTGCCTGCACGCTGTGCGGGGAGGAAAAGACGGAGCCGATTGCGGCGTTAGGCCACGAGTTTGCAGCGGAATATACGATAGACAAAGAGGCGACGTGCAGGGAAGAGGGGAGCAAGAGCCGTCACTGCATTCGCTGCGAGGCAAGGACGGACGTTACTGTGATAGCAAAGGGCGCGCACGTGGAGGAGGTAAGGAACCAGAAAGAGGCGACGTGTCAGGAAGACGGGTACGATGGGGACGTGTACTGCTCGGTGTGCGACGCGAAGCTGCGTGAGGGAGAGGCGATTCCGAAAACAGGAAACCACGCGTGGGACAAAGGAACGGTGACGGAAGAAGCAAGCTGCGAGGCGGCGGGCAAAAGGCGTTTTGCCTGCACGCTGTGCGGGGAGGAAAAGACGGAGCCGATTGCGGCGTTAGGCCACGAGTTTGCAGCGGAATATACGATAGACAAAGAGGCGACGTGCAAGGAAGAGGGGAGCAAGAGCCGTCACTGCAGCCGCTGTGAGGCGGAGACAGACGTGACGGCCATTCCAAGTGTGGAGCATTTGGAGGAGGTTCGCAATCAGAGGGAGGCGACATGCCATCAGTATGGCAACACAGGAGATCGTTACTGCGCGCTATGCAACGAGCGTCTGGCTGAAGGGGAGCGGATTCCAAAAACAAGCCATCTGTGGGATGCGGGCGTCCTTACCTTGGCTCCAACGGAAACGATGAGCGGGACGAAGACGTTTACCTGCACCGTCTGCTTTATGGCGAGGACAGAGAAAGTCCCGGCGTTGGGCAAAAAAGAAGAGGGCGGTAAGAAGGAAGAAGACGACAAGGCAGAGGAGGGAGGATTGACGCAAAAGCCGTCTGTGGCCGTCACGTCATTTACGGATCCAGGCTCAAAGCTGATCTTTACTGTGAAGAAGCAGGAGAACGCGGTTTGGGTAGCGGCTCCGGTGAATCGGAAAGCCTCGAAAATTGTCATTCCATCCAAGGTGGAGTGGAAGGGCGTGACGTACCGCGTGACGGGGATTTCGCCGAAAGCGTTCCGAAAATGCAGGCGCCTTTCTTCCGTTAAGATTCCCAAAACAGTGGAGAGCATCGGAGCGCAGGCGTTTATGGGCTGTCGGAAACTGAAAGACATTCAAATTTCCACAACGAAGCTGACAGGAACGTCAGTCGGCGCAAAAGCGTTTCAGGGAATTTCAAAAAAGGCGCAAATTAAGGCGCCAAAGAAGAAGCGGGCGCAATACCGGAAGCTTCTGCGCAAGAAGGGCGTAGGGAAGAAAGCGACGGTCAAATAGCAGTTTAAGATTCAAAGAGATAGGAGAGAAGCATGATTCTGGCAAACACGGATTATATAACAGGAAAAGAGCTAAAGATGCTTGGCGCAGACGCAATTGTGAATGTGCGGCATACGTCGTCCGCGGTCATGCAGGACGCGGCGGAAGTGATGGCCTATGGGACAGCGGTGCAGTATTTGTAAGGGCAAAGGAGAAAGAATGGGTGATTACGATACATTGAATGAGCCGCAGAGGCAGGCCGTGCTTCAGACAGAGGGGCCGGTTTTGATATTGGCGGGAGCCGGGAGCGGGAAGACCCGGGCGTTGACTTACCGGACGGCTTATCTGATTGAGGAAAAAGGGGTCAGCCCATACCAGATCATGGCGATTACGTTTACCAATAAAGCGGCTTCTGAAATGCGGGAAAGGATTCAGCGCATTGTGGAATACGGAGCGGAGGGGATTTGGGTAACGACGTTTCATTCCACGTGCGTTCGGATTCTGCGCAGGTTCATTGACCGGCTTGGCTTTGACACGTCGTTCACCATCTATGACGCTGACGATCAGAAGGCGCTGATGAAGGAGATTTGCAAGCGGCTGGACATTGACACAAAAAAATATAAGGAGCGGATGCTTCTGTCGGAGATCTCCTCTGCGAAAGATGAGATGATAGGCCCGGAGGAGTTTGCCAAAAAGGCCATGGAGGAAGGCTTTGGGCGGCAGACGCTGGCGAAGGCGTACATAGAGTACCAAAAGGCGTTAAAAAGGAACAATGCCCTGGATTTTGACGATTTGATTTATTATGCCGTCCGGCTTTTTCAGGCAGAGCCGGAAGTGCTTTCGCATTACCAGGAGCGGTTCCGTTATATTATGGTGGATGAGTACCAGGACACGAACACGGCGCAGTTTCAGCTGATCCACCTTTTGGCGAAGAAGTACAAAAACCTCTGCGTGGTGGGGGACGACGATCAGTCCATCTATCGGTTCCGTGGAGCCAACATTTATAATATTTTAAATTTTGAGAATTATTTCCCGGAAGCCACTGTCATAAAGCTGGAGCAGAACTACCGCTCCACGCAGACGATTTTGGAGGCGGCGAACCAAGTGATCGCCAACAACCGTTCCAGGAAGGAAAAGCGGCTTTGGACGGCAAACGATAAGGGTGAGAAAATTGCCTTCCATCAGTTTGAGACTGGATTTGACGAGGTGGACTATGCGGCGAGGGACATTATGGAGAAGGTCTATCAGCAAGGGTACGGCTACAGGGATTGCGCTGTTTTGTACCGGACGAACGCGCAGTCCCGTCTGTTTGAAGAAAAGTTCGTGGCGTCCAATATCCCGTACAAAATTGTGGGCGGCGTGAATTTCTATGCCAGGAAGGAAATTAAGGATCTGCTCTGTTATTTAAAGACGATTGATAACGCAAGCGATGATTTGGCGGTCATGCGCATTATCAATGTGCCAAAGCGGGGAATTGGCGCAACGACAGTCAGCCGCGTGCAGGAATACGCAGTTTCTCAGGAAATCAGCTTCTATGACGCATTGAAAGCCGCAGAGGAGATTGGCAGCATCGGGAGGGCCAGCGCAAAAATCCACCCGTTTGTCCTTTTGATCCAGTCGATGCGGAGCAAGCTGGGCCTGATTGGCGTAAAGGAGCTTTTGGAGGAGGTCATTGAGGCGACTGGGTATGTGAAGGACTTGAAGGCCGAGGGGACGGACGAGGCGGAAGCCCGGATTGAGAACATTGACGAGCTGATCAGTAAGGCGGCTTCGTATGAAGAGACGGCCGAAGAGCCGACGCTTGGCGGGTTTTTGGAGGAAGTGGCACTCGTCGCGGATATTGACGGCTTAGAGAGCGACGCGAATTATGTCGTCTTAATGACGCTGCACAGCGCGAAGGGCCTGGAGTTCCCAAATGTATATTTGGTTGGCATGGAGGACGGCCTGTTCCCAAGCTATCGGTCGATTGTGTCGGACACGCCGATCGAGGACATAGAGGAGGAGCGCCGCCTGGCGTATGTGGGGATTACGCGGGCGAAGGAGCATCTTTCCATCACTGGGGCGAAGCAGCGGATGATTCGGGGCGACGTGCAGTACAATAAAGTGTCCCGTTTCGTGCGGGAGATTTCCTCTGATCTAATGGACGGGCAAACGAAGCAGCCAGAAAAGGCCAAAGAGGAGAAGGCCGCCTTGGAGCCGATGTCCGGCGGCAGGAACGCCAGGGTGAAAAAGCCCGTCAGCCCCTACGCCAACAAAGCCTATGGCGCGGGATACCCTGCATGGCGCGGGGAGCCGAAAAATTTTGGCACGGCGAAGAAAGAGCCGTTGGAATACCAGGCGGGCGACCGGGTGCGGCATATCAAATTTGGCGAAGGCACCGTTTCTTTGATTGTGGAAGGCGGGCGGGACTATGAGGTCACGGTGGAGTTTGATTCTGCGGGGACGAAGAAGATGTTCGCCGCGTTCGCCAAATTGAAAAAATTATAAAATTTTTATAAAGTGCAATTTTTTATTGTGAATGGGAAAAGATATGTTATAATATATATGATATGTCTTGAAAAGACGGGGGAATTTGACAGTTTCCAGCAGAATCAATGAGAAGGAGTGGACATGATGAATAAAGTAGACGAATTTTTAACCATGACGAAATTAAATGACCTGGTGAAGAAAAAGCACGACGATGAAAAGAAAGCGTCTAACGTTATCTGGATTTTCGCGGTTGTCGGAATCATTGCGGCAGTTGCGGCGGCGGCGTATGGGATTTACCGTTTCTTTACGCCGGATTACCTTGACGACTTTGAGGACGATCTGGACGATGAGTTTGAAGACGATTTCTTTGACGACGACGATGATGAGGATGAAGACAAAGAGAGCAGCGAGAAATAATTGCCAGTGCTGAAAAAGGGCCGCGAAAGGCAGCCGCTCATAAAGCAGCGTCAACTGACAAACGGAAATAGGACGGCTGCCATACTGGGCGCGAAGAAAGACGGGTAAAAAGCGATTGCTTTTTGCCCGTCTTTTTTCTTTGCGTGACGCAGTGTTCAGGGAAATGGAGAATTCGCTTGCTTTTTATTGTAGGGCAGAATCGCAATCCGCAATCCGAACATGGATAAAATAACTGAAAGGAAAGCGGGCGCGACAAATTCCGCCGGAAATGTTCTTGTAAAGGTGTTGTTTTTATAATGAAGAGCAAATATAATGAAAAGCATAGGAAAATGAAGAAAAGAGGAAAAAACAGTGAAAAAAGGGCAAATTTTAGAAGGGACAGTGGAACGCATTGTGTTTCCGAATAAAGGGATCGTGAAAACGGAGGAGGGGGAGAAAGTTGTCGTTAAGAATGCCATTCCGGGACAGCGCGTTTCCTTTCAGGTGAATAAAGTTCGAAGGGGCAAAGCGGAGGGCAGGCTTTTGGAGGTGGCAGAGCCGTCGCCGATGGAGCTGCCAGAGCCTTCCTGCCCGCATTTTGGCGTATGCGGGGGCTGCCTGTATCAAAGCGTGAGCTATGAGACGCAGCTTCGCATCAAAGAGGAGCAGGTTAAGGAGCTGCTTTCCCCTGCGTTAGAAGAAGGGGGCGTTGCGTTTGAGGAAGTGTTTGAGGGCGTTAAGCGCAGCCCACGGATCATGGCTTACCGCAATAAAATGGAGTTTTCCTTTGGGGACATGGAAAAGGGCGGGCCGCTTGCGCTTGGGATGCATAAGCGCGGCAGCTTTTACGATATTGTGAATGTCGATCACTGCAAAATTGTGGACGAGGATTTTCGGAAGATATTGATTTGCGTCCGTTCGTTCTTTCAGGAAAAAAATGTCCCATTTTACCATAAAATGCGCCACGAGGGCTATTTACGGCATTTGCTGGCGCGCAAGGCCGCCAGGACAGGGGAGATTTTAATTGACCTTGTCACAAGCACGCAGACGGAAGGGCTGGACGAGGAAACGCTGCTTCATGAAATGAAGGAGCGGATTTTGGGGCTGACGTATTCCGGCGTGGTCGTTGGGATTTTGCATACCAGAAACGACAGCCTTGCGGACACGGTGCAGGACGACGGGACAGAAACGCTGTATGGGCAGGAGTATTTTATGGAAGAGCTGATGGGCTTGAAATTTAAAATTACGCCATTCTCATTTTTTCAGACAAACTCCCTTGGCGCGGAGGTTCTTTATGGCACGGCGCGGGAATACATTGGGGAATCCCTTAGCGCGTCGGGCGATGGGGGCAGCGTAGTGTTTGATTTGTATAGCGGCACCGGGACGATTGCGCAGATGCTGGCCCCGTCCGCGGGGAAGGTCATTGGCGTGGAGATTGTGGAGGAGGCCGTGCAGGCGGCAAGGGAAAACGCTGCTCAAAATGGCCTGTCCAATTGTGAGTTTTTGGCGCAGGATGTGCTAAAGGCGCTGGAACTCATAGAGGAGAAGCCGGATTTTCTCGTCCTTGACCCGCCAAGGGATGGGCTGCACCCAAAGGCGCTGAAAAAAATTGCGGGATATGAGAAGGTTCGGAATATGATTTATATCTCGTGTAAGCCGACGAGCCTGGCCAGGGACTTGAGGGAGCTGCAAAAGCATGGGTATGTGGCGGAGAGGGTGTGCTGTGTGGATATGTTTCCGTTTACTGGGAATATAGAAAGTATCGTGTTGCTTTCCAAACTTCATGCAAAATAGAATGTAGTAGCAGTGGAAGCGATAAAGGATGCATTGAAGTATTTTGAGATAACTTAACAAATATAGTCGTCTGATGTTGTGCAGGCGACTTTTTTATTTCAGTTAGTATAAAGTTTGCTTTTTGTCCCGTAACAGTATTATTTTGTCCCTTTTTATGATATAATATAAAAAAGGTAATTGGAGGTGTGCTTTTGTGAAAAAACAAAGTATATTAAACTTGATAAAATATCATGTTGAAAAAAATGAAAATGCATTTAGAAATGAGGCAGTAAGTAT